>CAYQPF010000052.1:0-29259 GCA_964419225.1 uncultured Candidatus Cloacimonadota bacterium
TTCATGATCTTCGACCCAGCTTGCAAACCTCTACTGCACAATCCGGGTTAAAACTGTCTGCTACTGCTCAATCCGGGTTTAATAAAGGCAGATTTGACAGAATATATAGAATACAATAAAGTAAAATCTAAGCAAAATAAATGAAAAAATATTTAAAACTGTGTGCATTGGGTGTGCGGGTTTTGCCCGAACTCTCTCATACTGGAGCTAAATGGGGGAGTCGAACCCCCGACCTACTGATTACGAATCAGTTGCTCTACCACTGAGCTAATCTAGCTATAAACGTAAATTATGATACTCAGGGTAAAAGTCAAGTATTTGTTCCAAAAAACTTATTGAGGATGTCAACTAACCCGTTTAAAGCGATTGGTTTCGACATATAATCATCCATTCCTGATGCCAGACATGTTTCTTCATCTCCGATCATGGCACTGGCTGTAATCGCAATGATTGGGGTCTTGATACCCATTTTCCTGACTTCCCGGGTTACTTCCAAGCCTGATAGCTTTGGTAATTGGACGTCCATAAAGATAATATCCCATTTTCCTTGCGTTATCTTTATTAATGCTACTTCTCCATCAATGGCAAAGGAGGGATTGAGCTGTAAAGTCTCCAGCATATTCTTTGTAATTCTTTGATTAATAAGATTATCTTCGACAACTAATATAGATAAATCCTTTTTAATGATGTTCAAATTCCTCCGAATATCATAGAATTTCTTCTCTAAATTGACTTCCATATTGGGCATAACATTCAGATAACAATTGAAATGGAAAATCGAGCCCGGCCCCCCAACATCTGTTTTTTTGTCAGGATTGGGACTAACTACCCAGATTTCACCTTCCATCATTTCGACGATCTTCTTGGCTATACTCGTACCCAAACCTATACCACCATGCTGTTTGACCATAGTATTTTCCACCTGAACGAAGGAATCGAATATCGAACTGATCTTTTCTTTAGGTATGCCAATTCCGGTATCAGAGATAGAAAAATGGATTAAAACCTTGTTCTCTATCTGATTTACTACTTCAACATTTACTATAACCTGCCCTTCATCTGTAAACTTAAAAGCATTTCCTATTAAATTATTGAGTACTTGTTTCAGCCTTTGCTCATCACCTACCATTTGACTTGGTACATGTTCATCAAGCAGATACTCCAGTTTTATATTCTTCTGATATGAAAGAACGGAAAACTGATCCTGGATTGAACTTAAGAGATTTTTTAAGGAAAATAATTGTTGTTCAAAGACCATTTTGCCTGATTCAATTCTTGAGAAATCTATAATATCATTGATTATTCGCATCAAAGATTCACTGGATTGTTTGACAATATTGACCAAATCTTTCTGGGCCTCATTCATAGGCATTCTGGTAAGTAATTGCGAAGCACCAATCACACCATTTAGAGGAGTTCTAAGTTCATGTGAGATATTGGCAATAAACATAGATTTGGCAGTATTGGCGTGTTCTGCTAACGCTTTAGCTTTTTCCAGATCTATAGTTCTTTCTTTAATTTTTTCTTCCAGTTCCAACCCGTGTTTCTGGATTTCATTTCTGTCAGCTTCTATAATATCCAGCATTTCATTCACCGAATTTCCTAAATAGGTTAATTCATTGGAACTTTTGTGTTTAAATCTGGCCGTCAAATTGTTGGCCTTAACATTTTTCACGACCTTTAAAAGTTTGTTTATCGGGACTAATAAAGAATACAGTTGGACCAAAATTAACAGGATTAAAACCAGATAAATCAAAACAGTACCAGCAAGCTGATGTTTTAGAATTGAATTATTTTTATTATATACCTGAAGAAGTAGTGAATAGTATTCTCTACTGGATTTATTAATAAGTTCTGAGATAAGATCATCAAGTTTTTTAGCTAATTCCGGAGAAAGAGTTTGCATGTTGCTGCCTTTGACTTGTGAGATTTGCGTTAACATATCATTTAAGTAGGGGTGAAGATTCTGGAATTCTCTGTCCTTATTGATCATAGAAGATAAGTTTTGCAGATTATTATTTAGTCTGTTTTCTAAAATCTTGAATTTCTTCTTATGGATCTGTTCAGTTTCGGATTTCATATTGAACATCCCTCTCAACTCAACATAATCAACATACAAAGAAAGGATTTGTACTCTTGTGAAGGCATTTTGACTAAGTGATTTTAAGGTGTTCTTTTGTACTTGTATGTTATAGTATGCTGAAATAATAGTAGTTATCAACATTAAAAACAGTATGCATACAATAATCAATATTTTACTTTTAAATGAAGAAATCATAAGACCTCCAGATCTGATGTGCTAAAGAGTTAACGGTAATGTTAAATAAACTTTAGTACCTTCATGAATTTTGCTTTCATAACTTATTTCACCTTTTAGAATTCCTACGAGTTCTTTAATTAAGATCAGGCCCATTCCGGTGCCTTTTTCTTTATTTGTGCCATAGGAAGAGTGAAATGTTATGTTATTTTGAATATTTTGTAAAGCTTCTGCACTCATTCCCATGCCATTATCTGTTACGATAATTTCGTAAGTTGAGCTGTGCAAAATAGTCTGAACAGAAATTTTCCCACCTGTATTTGTATATTTTATAGAATTTGAGAGTAAATTACTGATAATGATTTTAAACATATCGATATCTATCATGGCAACTATTTTATCAGGGAAAAGATCAAGATTAATCTCAATTTTCTTTTGAACTGCCATATTGTTGAGATAATTTACTACTTCTTTCAACAGGATATTGATATCAACTTCAACTTCATTTATTTTCATTCCCCCTATTTGGGACATTGACCAACGTAGTAAATCATTCAGATATTCGCTATAGCTGCCTACAACATTGTAAAGTTCATTAATCTCGGATTGTAACTCTTCCGGATTCATTGCTGCTGCCTGACCTTTCAAATACTCTGTGAACAGTTTAATGGTACTGAAAGGGTTTTTTAGATCGTGGGCAATAATAGCAAAGAACTTATCTTTATTCTTATTCATTTGATCCAATTCTTCATTTCGTTTTTGGAGTTGGGTCTGCAAAGTACTAATTGTTAAGTGAGTTTTGATTCTGGCAATGACTTCTTCATATTGGATAGGTTTAGTAATATAATCGGTACCTCCGACTTCAAATCCTTTTACTTTGCTGGTAATATCAGAAAGAGCAGTCATGAAAATAACAGGAATGTGCTGAAATTCATTAATTGCTTTAATTTTCTGGCATGTTTCAAAGCCGTCCATAACGGGCATCATGATGTCTAAAAGTATTAAATCAGGCTTCACTAAGGGTAACTGTCTTAAAGCACTTTCACCATCCTGAGCGATGAAGGCGTTGAACCCACTCATTTTCAAATATTCAAACAGGATCTTTAGATTAGTAGGATTGTCATCCACAATTAGGATCGAGGTGTTTTCTGTATTATTTAACATTATGTCTCCGGTAAGTTTTTTTTGACTAAATTTTTTAAATCATTTATCCTAAAGTCATCCAGCAATTGAAGGGTAGTTTCGTAAAACTGAATATTATTTTTTCGTAGTTCTTCATTAGAAATAATATAATTTCTTAATTGGCTGACATCTCCCAGTTTTAAGAGTTTATCCATTTCTAATAATATGGATTTTTCCGGACTTGTCGTTTGATCTGTAGCATGGATCAGATCTTTATCAATTTCACATGAGTCTGGTTTCCATTCGAGTTTCAGCCATTTTGTTATAAGTTGGACAATATTAGTAATTCTAAAAGGCTTATCGATAAATTCATTAGCTCCAATTTCGAAGCTTAGATCTCGATTATTTTTATCAATTTCTGCAGAAATAGCAAAAATGATAATATTTTCCCAATTTGGATTAGTTTTGACTTTACGTATGAATTCAAACCCATTCATTATAGGCATAATAATATCGCAAATAATGATATTTGGTTTAGTCTCATCAATTAAATCAAGTGCTAAGCTTGCACTGGTGCAGGTAACAACTTTAAATCCCAACGGGAGTAAAGCTTGTTTCAGGATATCTAAAGTCTCTACAATATCATCAACTATTAAAATTGTTTTTAAGGGACCCTGATAACTTTTAATATTATTTGATTGTTCAAATTCATTACCAACATAATCTGTAAAAGCCTTGGTCATAATTAAATCAAACCAGAATTGGGTTCCAAATCCCAGAGTGCTTTTAATTTCGATTTTTGAGCCCATTAAGTTTGCCAAATTCTGACTAATAGCCAATCCCAAACCTGTGCCCTCGGTATATCTGCGTTGATATGAGGTATTTACCTGAAAAAATGGAGTAAAAATATTGTCTATTTGTTCCTGGGGGATTCCGGTACCTGTGTCTTCAACTAAAAACCTGATTTTGATATAATTGTCTAAAGCGTTTTCAGACAATAGTCGGATTGAAAAAACAACTCCGCCGACATTAGTATATTTAACAGCATTCCCTAATAAATTATCTAATATTTGGCTCAATCTTTTCTGATCACCTAAAACAAATTGGGGTAAATCAGATGAAATGTGAGATTTAAATTCTAAGCCTTTTTCTCTTGCTTTTATGGCATGTATAGCACTGATATTTCGCATTAATAATGAAAAATCGATTTCATCTATCATAATATCCATTTTTTTTGCTTCGATTTTTGATAAATCAAGAATATCATTAATCATAGATAAAAGGTGATTACTGCTGTGCTCTATTACATTTACTGATTCTGCCTGAAAATCAGACAGTATGGAATTCATTTTTAATAACTGTGTATAACCTATAATACCATTTAAAGGAGTTCTCAATTCATGGCTCATATTAGCCAAAAAAGTGCTTTTTACCTGGTAGGCCTCATTTGTTTCTTTGATAGCTTCTAACAATTCAGATTCATGCATTTTGTTTTTTAAGAGTATATCTACGAAGGAATTAAAAAGATCAATCAAATCACCGGTTTCTTCATAATAGATATTGGATATCTTAAGTTCTCTGGTAATTTCAATTTCCTCAATATTTCTAAAATTATATAATATATGATTTAATGGAATAATAAAATGCTTTCTCACTAACATACCGGTATAAATTAAAACAAGTGAAGAAAGAGCCAGAAGTAAAAACCAACCGATAGTAACAGGAATAATAATTCTGGAAAAATCAAGAGTCTTATTATGGGAATAATTCGATAAGTAGTAGAGTATAAAAATTCCAATTGTTATCATCACGATCATATTAATAAACACAAGTAAAAAGATACTTCCTTTGAAATCTCCTTTACTCTTACTTTCCCGCAAAATATTCCTCCCTCAAAAAAAACGGAGCCTGTTTTTTGAACAGGCTCCGTTAATAACTACTTGATAAGTATCATTTTCTTCGTATTGATAACTTTGTTATCCACACTTAGACGATAGAAATAGATACCTGAAGCTACTTTCTTATGGGAAGAATTATCCCCATGCCATAACAAATTATGATTACCTGCTTTGTATATCTGCTTATCTGCCAGGCTGTACACTTTCTGACCTTTAATATTATAGATCTCAAGTGAAACTTTCGCCGACTTGGCCAGACTAAAGGAAATATTAGTTTCCGGATTGAAGGGGTTGGGATAGTTACTGTAGAGATAATTCTTAAATCCTGGCTGTTCCGGGGAATTATGAACATACTCATTTTCGACAATAATCATACCTGTTGCCGGATACTGTAAATCAGCAGGCAAAGTAAACTGTTCTCCATAAGTCAAATCATATGTCTGATTATTGAGAAAAACTTTTACGTTATAGCCTTCGGGTATTTGACTATAGCTACTGTCTAATACAACATTAACCGTTGCATTTCCAACCTGATTGATAGTGAACAGGTAGGACAAAGTATCAGCCAGAATATTGCTCATGGGACTTCTCATTTCCTGATTCAATGCTGTATAAACCCCAAAATCCGGATTTTTGGTCAAAGAGACTTCAATATTCGGAGTAAATGGTTTAGTTAGAGGTTCAGGTAAATCGAACAGAATGTCAAAACCATCTCCGCACTGTGGATTAGTACCAACTGTTATCTGATCTGATTCTCCAACAGGTGAAAAGAATTTGATGGTTGAATACATATTACTTGGTACAAGAGAAATGTTTTCTCCCTGATTATAAGGAGAAAATTTTACAGTCAGATTATCTACAAAAGAATACATCAGGAATGATTCCATTGCCTTAACCTCATCCATGATAACATAACCGTTATCATATGTATATCCTCTGCTGCTGATTAATTGATACTGGATTGCTTCCAGGTAATTGTAGGTATTATTATTGTAGGTGAAGCTAAGATCATAGATATGATAGGGATTAATATGCAGATTGGGTACGATATTCCAGCCTGCATTTACCAAAAGATGATCTTCAGCGGTTCTTCTAATCTGTGCCTGTGAAGAATAATTGTTGTATGCAGGAAGAGTTAACCAATATCCGACTCCATGGGAAAACAGCATATCATTTGTATATCCGCTTGGAGAATAACTAAACAAAGCAGAGTTGGCTCCCCAAACACTAAATACAACATCAATATAATCAACAGAAGGGTTGGAAACTAAATAGTTCCCTGCTTCATGAGTATATGTAAAGGAAGTGGGGAAGATGCCTATAGTATAAGCAGAGAAATAGTCAAGAGTTGTACCATCTTTTTGATAAACTCTCATGCCGAAACGAGCATTTAAGAGTGTATCTGCAGGTGGTGCCATCCATTGGAAACTTACGACATTATAAGGTAATCCGCTACTAATAAAGATACTGTCTGTATCGTTCTTGATGTACAATGCCAACGAGTCAATCAAACTGTTATGTGCAGTGGACCAGCCGATATTAAATACATCACCTCCCAGTAGATACTGATTTGCTGTATAATTAAAATTAATTCTGGGAACCAGGTTACCCCACTGGAGTGTGAAATTCTTAAGTCCGGTAGAAGTAACAACATACGTTAAAGTGTCTGATGTCAAATCATAATAGGTATTTGTACTTGACTCAATGAGATACACTTTTTCGCCGTTTCTTGGATAATTGGCCAAACTTACACTCAATGTCTCCTGAACAACTGAGCATGCTACCTGAGCTAACCAGGATTTAATTTCCTGATCCGGATCATAAAACCCTTTTGTATTTTGACTCAATTTTTTGTTTGTATCAGGATAATAGTCACTTTCAAAGAAAGTGGCATAAACTGGTCTGGATGTTTGAGTGCCTGATTTAACAATATCATAGTAATTATCAAAACCATCACCGGCTAATTGATTCATGGAAAATGACAGAGTATCACCTATAGTATTGGTATTGTTGCGGATTTCCAGTCTGTAAATCGGATAAGGGCATGCCTGAGTAGGGTAATTTTGTACATACTGATTTCCGCTACTGTCAACTGCAGCTATTTTATAGAAATAAGTGTTGCCATTTTCAGCAGACACATCATTGAAAATATAAGCCAGACCTGATTGAGTTGATCCTGCCAGATTTGCATGTGTGGTATAATCACCAACACTCGAATAGATTCCGTTTTCAGAATTAGCTCTCAGCACAGAAAACCCTCGGTTGTGTATCTGACTGTTTGCAGTCCATTTCAAATAGACATTGTGATCTTTGCCGACTGTGAAGAAGGAAGTAATCTTGGCCGAACCTGTAAATGCACTTACTTCATTTGATATTTCACTGACATTATTATGATAATCTCTGGCTCGAATAGCAAAATAATAGTTTTGAGCCAATTGTAAGCTATCAACTATGATTTCATTAAAAGCCTGAGCCGAAAGTTTCTGATCATTGAATTTATTAAAAATCGTATAATTCCCATTGGCGATAGGTTCTGTTGATTTCAGGATTTCATAACTGTAGAAATCATGATCTGAAGCAGGGGTCCATTCCAGGGTTATTTCACTGTAGGATTGGTTTTTTATACTTAAATTTGTTGGTGCGACAGGGCTCTGATTATCATTTGGAGCAAATAAATCATCCAAAACAGGGGTAATTGCATTTATCCAAACCTGGTAATAAGCTAAAGTATTATCATAAGTATGATCAAGATCCCATTGATTTGTCTGGAGATTATACGCATAAAACCAACGGTAATTATTCATGTTTTGGGTATAACAACGGGGTAATTCATCCATTTCTATATGAAAGAAAGGCTCGAATAAATCATAATCATTCCAGGATTCACGGCTTTTTACCATTTGACGATTTTCGTTGAATCCGGGTAAATCCATATAATTGGTGATATTCTCTGATAAACCATCCTGTACATAGGGAATACTGTGTGTGTTATATTCTACACAATAATAATCTGTTACCAAAACATTATCATGAGTACCCACTGTATTTGCAGGCAAAGTGATATAAGGAGTTTGGTTCATCATGTCTAAGTGACTGTTTGACAAATCCCTGATTGGCAGGTTAGCATAGAGACCGGCTTTTCCGGGAGAAATTTGGCAAGCGTTAAATCCATCGTGCCGATTCCAGTCAAAACTATGTAATTGGACGCCAAATTCTCTATGATTCATGGAAACTCTTAATTTAGTGGCCAATTGATTATAAAATCTGGTAAAAGGGTGATTGGAATTTCGGGAGGGATCACTGGCAGATAGGGAATTATTATATGTGGGATTAGTAGAAGTAGAATCCCAGGCTACTTCTCTGCCTGCACCGTTGATCATGAGTGCTTTGGCATTCCATTCAAGAAATGCTTTACAGGCGACAGGAGGTGCGATAAAATCATCTGCCGGGTGAACAACATGCACAATAATCGGATGAGTTGCATTTGTATTAATGACAAATATTCCCCAGCCGTAGGTAAATGCACCATGCTCATCGTCATAAGAATCAGGTGTGCCATTATTATCATTGTGATTCATGTTGATTAATTCTCTGAGCATATAATAAATTCTGCCCGTATCAGTATCGTTGAATTTCACAATCTGATAGGGAATTCCTGTAGTATCAAGAGTTGCTTGTGCTAAATCATACTCGTCATTTAAAAACTGGTTTACTACTGCTTGCCAATTGTTCAAATCTCTGTTAGTTGGTCTTTTAAATGCACCAAATCCTCTGGTTTGACGATCCCAATTTGCATACAAATTGTAGTTGGGATAGGCAACTCCTTCTGCAATATGACTCATCCAGTTGTCATATTCAGTTTGATTGGTATTGCCATAAAGAAATGCTTTAAATGACGCTGTTTCCTCAGTAACCCCCCAGAGGAAAGCGACAGCAAAAAGCAAAAAAGTAAGAAAAATTAATCTCTTCATACCTACTCCACTTCTATTTATTTTAATTTAGTATATTTTGCAAAAGTTAGTAAAGGAAGTCAATGAAAATTTAGGCTAATGGGAGGGAAACTGTAAATTTTGTTCCATGATCGAGTGTCGATACAACCGAAATGCTTCCATGATGCAATTCCACAAGTCTTTTTACAATCGATAATCCCAATCCGGTAGTAGATTCATTAGCTGTTCCACGTCTGCTTGCCTTTGTAAACTTATCAAATAATATTGGTATCTTGTCTTCAGGAATTCCAATTCCTGTGTCTTCGAAAACTATATTGCAAATGTCGTCTGACTTGTTGAAATATATAAATATTGTGCCATTTTCCGGTGTGAATTTTACAGCATTGGATATTATATTTAAACAAATTTGGCAGAATTTATCATGATTTATATTAACATAGATTTTTTCAAAATAAGGTAGCAATCTGATAGAAATATTCTTCCCGTCAGCTAAAGAATAATATCCTGGTATAACTTTCTCAAAAAAATCATCTATAGCCTCTGGCTTCAATTCCAGCTGATAATCCTGAGATTCAATATGACTGGCTTCCAGAAGGTCATTCACTAATTTTAGGGATTTTTCACAAGCTTTATCAATTATTTCCAACATTTTCTTCTGTTTTGAATTAACCGTGATAGAATCATAAAAATTCACTGTTGTGTGAATTGTGCCAATATAATTTCTGATATCATGAGATACTATTCCCAAGATGGCTTCTTTTTCTTTGTAAAGCTGGGTTAAACGGGCATTGCTCCCTTCCAGTTCCTTTTTCTGAGTTTCGATTTTTGTGTTTGCTTCTACTAATTCAATATTTCTCAACCTGTGAATTTCGGCTTCCTTGAGTCTCTTTTCAAAATCTATTTTGTTCTGTACTTCTTTAAAACGATCAGACAGCTGATTGTTGAAGGTCTGAGTTCTAACTTCGGAATACAAACATTTATAATTATATGCTTGTTCGAATTTCCCTTCAGCATGGGCCAAATGAGCTAAAGAATCATATAGTTTTGCGACAAAATCATTATCCTTTATAGCAATAGATATGGGAAGAGCTTCGTTTAAAACATGATCTGCTAAACGATACTCTTTCTTTTTTATATATGCTGCACCTAAGTTATTGGCAGTTAGACAGTAATTATGTTTCAAATCAAGTTCTGAATTTATGACCAGGGACTTATTTAAATATTCTAAAGCTTCATCAACCTTATTCTTATGGAGACAAATATCAGCCATATTGTTGTATAATATGGAAAGGTTGGGTTTGTTGTTTGTGTTCAACATCAAAACAAGAGCTTTTTTGTAATATCCGAAAGCCAGATTGTACTCTTTCAGATACCTGTAGATATTGCCAATGTTTATTAATGAAGAAGGAATTTCTGCTACAAAATTTAGTTTTCTTTTTAACCGATAAGATAATTTGTGGTAGTAAAGTGATTGGTGATAATTACGTAATCTGGAATAGATGATTCCCAAATTATTGTAGATCTGACTTTTTTTCATCTCCTGAATATCATCTTCTGCCAGCGAAAGTGCTTTGAGAAAATACTCTAAAGACATATTGTAATTTGCTAATAAAAATTCAATGGATCCTAAGTTGGAAAAATTCCCCATCAACTTTTTCTTATTATCCAAAATTACATTAATTTCAATCGCCTGAATCAATAGATTAGAGGCTAATTCGTTTTCACCTTTGATAGAATATGATATAGCCAGGTCATTTAGGTTTTGTGCTTCAATACTTTTAATTTCTAACTTGCGGGCAATTTTCAATGATTCATTCAGGTAATTAATTCCCTCATCCAGTCTGGACTGATACCAACAAAATGACCCTAACCTGCTCAGGATCAATAATCTCTCATGTTCATCCTGCATCTCATTTAAAATTAAAATTAATTCCTCTATAGAACAATTTTCATACTTAGAACTTATATCATTAGTTTCCATATTCCCCTTAATCTTTATTCACGGGGAAGTCTCATTTTTGTCAATAAAATAATCAGAAATTTTAACCAGGATATGTAAGAAATGTCAAATTGAAACATGGGCAGACTCCCAAGTCTGCCCACAAGAGTTCTGAAAGTATAAGTATCTCAAATATGATACAAGTTGAATATGCTCTATGCTAATGGTGCTGCATGCTAGTCCTTATTTTAGTAAAATCATTTTATGAATCGCAGAGTAATCCGGGGTCGTCATTTTGTAGAAATAGACTCCGCTACCGATATTTTTTTGACTATCATCTTTACCGTTCCATGTAACAGAATGCCTGCCGGAAGATTTGACTTCATTCAATAAAGTGCATACTTTCTGACCTTTAATGTTATAAATTTCCAGAGTTACAGGCGAGGTCTTATTGATATTGAAGTCTATCCGGGTTGAAGGATTGAAGGGATTGGGATAGTTTTTACCTAAATTAGTTTGCGAAGTGGAGACATTATTTTCAGAATTCCCGACACAGGTAATTATGGAAACACTGTCAATGAGCAGGGCTGAGGAAGTTACTGCATTATTATGATGCCGGAAGGCAACATATATTTCTTGATTATAATAATCACCAAGAGCTAAATATCTGTAGGTCCATTCAGCTTCATTAATGTTTTCTGAACCCAATGTGCTGAAGGAAGAGATATTTGTATCAGTAGTTGAGACCATAATTGAATAATCTTGCCCGATACCTGAAAAGGTTTCCTGACGAACTTTATATGTCAAGACTTGAAATATCTCGAGTGGACTTGTAGGTATATTTATCTTGGGAGTTATCAGCCAATTATCAGGAGTTAACTGAGTACTGTCAGCAAAAGCTGCTGATTTAATATAGTAATTATCAGTTCCGGCCTGCTGCCAGGAATAACCGTCATTATCCTGATCAACATTCATCCAGAAAGCCGGAGGAAATGAGTTTTGGAATTCTTCCACCCAGGGGAAAACAGAAATTACTATAGGTATAATAGTAGCTGTTACTGATGCGGGAACCGATTCGCCACCTGTATATACGGCTGTGACATTATAAGTATATGTACCTGGCAGGACGTGACTGTCTGTGAAATTCATTGCTGTGTCAGGTAAAGGACTTATTGTTAAGAGCAGAGTATCCCGATAAACGTTAAAACCGAGCAAATCTCTGTTTGATGGTTCCGGTAAAGACCAGTCAAGAGTTACATTATCTTCTGTCACAGTGGAAGACAGGTTTGTCGGGGGTAATAATTGTTCCTGAGCAGTTTCATGTAAATAGACTCCATCGTGTCTGATATTACAACCGTTAAGCGTCATATAAGCCAGATCAGCATTATAAGCGACTCCTGTACTCCAGAGATAAAGTTCTACCAACCAGGAAGAAAAACCAGTGGAAGCACCAGCTATTTCCAGATTGCCATCCAGATTGAAATCACCTACAACCGGTGTCGTCATCATCGTAACTGCTGTGGCATCAGTACCGACCGGCATCGGCCATTCCGCTTTGTGAGTACCGTCACTGTTGAAGCAATTGTAACCACCTCCAAAGAGATTTGAAGAAATTATTATATCGGTACTGGCATCTCCATCAATGTCTGCAATTGCTGCCTGTGTATAAATAGCATAAACAGGCCCTACAGGGAATCCCTGAATAGCATTGCCATCCTTATCCCACGCATAAATATAGTTTGCAGGATCATTCGAAGAAACCTGATCTCCGACCAGAATATCCATTTCACCGTTTCCATCCAGATCTCCTATGGAAACAGTTGCAAAGATCCAGCTGGAAGTAGTTTTTGGCCAGCCTGCTCTCGTCGTTCCATCATTATTGATGACATAAACTGCACCGGCACTGGAGGAACATCCACCATAAACTATCTCTTTTGTAGCATCTCCATCCAGATCAACTAGCACAGGAGATGAATAGGAGTAGTTAATTCCGGGAAAACTGACAGGAAATCCGGGCAGAATAGAGCCGTCATTATTAAAAGCAAATAAAGAAGTGTATGATAAAGCGATGATTTCTACATTACCATCGTTATTTATATCTCCGGCAGAAATTCCGGCTCCGGGAAAAGTATTCAATTGCTGCGGCCATCCTTCCAATACCTGACCGTTTCCGGTAAAGACATAAGTCCAACCATTTGGTGAATTTCTGACATTAACCAGGATTTCCAAAGCGGTATCTCCTGCAACATTGGCCAGGCAAACATTCATAGTACCGCCACCTGCCTGGGTGACAGGAAATCCTGTTACAACAGAGCCATCGATATGATAAGCATACAAAGCACCGGTATTTCCATTGGTATTATTTCTGCTGGTTCCCACTATTTCTGCATTACCATCGCCATCGATATCGCCAATTGCCGGAGAACCCCAGATGTAAAAGGTCATAGTTACAGGCCATCCTGGTACAGTTGTACCATCAGGATTGAGTGCAACTATCTTTTTGCCTACACCAAAGAGAATCTCCAATTCAGGATCTGTATCCATGTTAGTATAGACTGCCCCGTTGTAAGTATTGGAGTTGGCATAGCTTAAAGGAAAACCTGGCATAACCTGAGGTAAAGTTCTATTGGGCAGAATATTTACCTGCGGGGCTGAGCTGTCTTTAATGTTCACATAGCCTGCCATATCCGGAATATAATGCATTCCGTCAATCGGGGTTAACTCGGAAATATGCACTTTGGCACAAAACAACAGTGCTGTAAAAAGTAGAAAAGTCAGTGTGAGAAAAAGTTTAAAATTATTCATAAATCCTCCAAAGAATTCTGCTAGAAATCATATTCTCATATCTGCCAAAATAATATGAATTTTTATAGTTGTCAAGAGAAAAGAATTTTGCCTCCGAAGTCCACCGAAAGGTTCACGAAGGAGAGTTTATCTCGATTTGTATTGTAGATAACAAATATGCAATTTCTTATTTCAGTATAATAAGGATTATTAGGATTATTGGATTGGAAGTAAGGAATTGTTACGAACCATTCCCTCTGATTTTTTTTATTGTTGGACAGTATTCAACTGCCAGTATGATGCTTAAATAATCGTATTCTGTTTGACAAAAACTCATAGATATTTATCTATAGTGAATTAGGAGGTTGTATAATGAAATATCTGAATTTAGTATTAATGTTATTAATTTCAATAAATTGTGCGTATGGTTATAGTAAAACAAATGAAACAATAAAAACTCCTCAAAATGTCGAAGATCCACAACTGAAAAAAGCAAAACTGTATGATATGGAATCGCTAAGGCAGATATTACTGGGTACATGGATACAAAAAGAATATTTAGATGAATTAATCAGAACAAAATCACCCAAAAATGCCATGGAAAAGGGAAATGGTGCTGAACATTTATCCTTTGATAATTCACGAAATGACCCTTTGGCTATTGAAATATGGATTGGTGAAGCGTTTCACTCTATGGGTGGATGCAATCTAATAACATTGGTTAATAATATGCCTCAGATACTTTATTTTAAAGATCTGGATGAAAGCAATTATATCAGATTTGAAGCAAATGAAGACAGTGCTTTGTACTTAAAAATATCTCAAAAAGAGTACAAGTATATTAAATCAACACCCATTAAGAAGCTGGTGAATCATGTTTATTCCGGGGAGTACGAATATATAGATAAAAACAAAAAACATAAAGTAATTCTTAACCAGGATGGTAAAATCGGGGGTCTTTCTGATTATGAAAAATACGAAATAGACCTGGATTGGATGGATTGCCAGAAGTTCGATCTCTTAAGGTTTACTAAAGGTAGAAGAGATGATTGGTTTATCTTTGAATATGATGGAACAAATTTCCTGATCTATGAAATGATCACAAATGAAGCAGATCTGCCGGAAGCAAAGGGAAAATTACTCTATAAGTTAACAAAAATATAGCCAAGTTTAATGTGAGGTAAAATGAGGATAATTTTCACTGTAATATTTTTTATGTGTCTGGTTAGAGCGTATTCTGATAAACAAGAAGTGAAAATGGTTTATGCAAAAGGCAATGAGGTTTATAATGTTTTTGGTTATGAGCATATAACATCACGTTTGTATATTGGAGACAGTATTAGTGTTAAAGTTTTACAAGGTACTCAGGATACAATACAAGTGTGGCATCCCATTTATGATTCAGTAGAATATGTCTTGATAGATACTGTTAAAGCAATCAAAGTAGATTCAGTTTACACAGTTAAAAACAAAGAGGCAACTGGAATCTTCCTCATTAAGCAAGGAAAATTCATAGCCTATTGCTTGAAAAATGGTAATGATTATTACTTAACTGAATTTGTAGAGTCCTTGCATGACACTCTGCTAAGCTTATACTGTACCGACATAAACAATGATAAAAAGAAAGAAGTTATTATTTTGTATGGTAATAAGAAATTCTATAATTATGAAGTTATCAGTTTTGATAAGAATATGGGTTTAAAATACTTACTAAGTAAATGGAAAGTTCCCCGTCCAGATTATTCCGGTTCGCTTTTTAAAGTCCGTAATAATAAAGCCTATCTCTTATATAAATTCTCTAAGGCTTCAAATCAGAAAAATTACCTGAAGTATGGAGTGATTAATTGTACAAGCGATAGAGAAAGTGAATTTTATTTCAACCCAGTATCCATTACTACAATAGAAGAATGGGAAAAATTATGAATAACGACAATTTTAAAATAAGCATAATAAAAACATTTATAATCATGATCTTGTTACTAGCAATATCTCCAGATTTGATTTGTAAAGCACTTCTGAAAGAATTTTATATTGTCTGTAAAGACACAAAATACACGATAGTATGTGATGATGAACTAACAGAGAAATTAAATAATGATTATGATTTCTTCGGAAAAGTTAATAATTTTGATACTATTAAGTCAGATTCAATAATTATCGTAAATGACATCTCAAATTTCTTGTATTGTTTTGTTAGCACAGGGTCATTTATTGCCTTCTGTACGAAGCAAAATGAAAAATACTATATGTCCGAGTTTCATATCTTTAATTATGACAGCTATCTTGATGAATTTCAAAGTGGTGACATAAATCATGATGGTAATTTGGAATTTGCTATAGTTGAAGGTGATGAGGCTGGACCAACACTATATATCTATTCATACGTTAAAAATATCAGAAAATTCCAATATGTTGCTAATTGTGATGATATTGGATATGCGTTAAATGATGAAAAAATGATTACAATTAAGAACGGAATAGTATATTTAGCATCTTCACTAGGAGATCCATTTAGCAATAAAGTTCGAATAGGATTTTTAGATTATTCGAGGGATGAAACCAAAGAAATATTCTACAAACCATTAAAAACTATCACTCTAAAAAAGTGGAAGAAATTTTTGGATAACACTATAAGCAAGTTTTGACAAATTTGCTATCTAGAAGAGCAATAATACCAATTATCTTCAAGTTTAGTGACTTCCCATTGCCCTGCCTTAAAATCATAACCATCAGGTTCTGAATCATCTTGGGAATACACAATACCTGTATAATTGTCAAGAAATCCACCCGGATTATAGAACAAAACTTCCAAATTATTGTTATCACCAGATATCATAATATCTTTACCAATACCGGTCAGCCCATAATGTCCTGGTGGGAGTTCTGCTAACATTTTATCTTCTTCACTATTTATTTCACCTTTTTTAACCAATTCAACTATGTTTAAGAGTTTGTTTTTATTCTGAGATAAGAAGTGTTTACTTTCCCACATATGAATGGGAGCCATTTGAATGATGCAAGCAAGCAATAAAACAAAAATAGCAACAATTTTTAAGGGGGATATTGATTTTGCGTTTATGCTGATATACAATAGAGCAAGTAAGAAAATATACTGGAAATAAACAAAACAGTACATGATACCCATTGGGTAAAAACAAAGCACTAAAAATGGTATAACTACGAATGGCAAAATATATGATTTTTGGGATTTAATCAATAAAACGCCAGCAACAATTAAGGAGAGATAGACAAATACTCCAAATAGCATTAACAGGCCTATAAAGGCCATAGATACTATAAAGCCAAGGTCAACGCTATATCTGGATATCCAGAATGATGTAAAAAAGAATGCTTGGAAGATAGCGAAAAGAATAGCGATAAAAGAAATCCATTCTGATTGTAATTTATTCATTAACCCTCCTTAATAATCTGCCGTCCTACGGACGGGGTTGGGCTGTGCCTGTTCTGGCAGTTAAAAATGCCAGCTAATCTCTTCCGTCCTGCGGACTGGAGGTATCCTGTTCATTGGGCAAATGATTATTTGACCCTACAGGTTTTGGGATGAAACTATCCGTACTGCATACTGCACACCGTCCACTGATAAAGATGCCCATGCTCCCAGTGAAAACATTCGGGCGAACACGCAGGTTCGCCCCTACGGAAATTAAGATGAGACCAACAGAGACGCAAATATGCGTCTCTCTAGATTATAACACAGCAATCTGAGAAGGATTTACGGTCAGGCCGGGTTTGTTCTCCTGCCTGCTGTTTTTCCGGGAGAGTGGAATTCTTGGTTTCTGAATGTTTGCCGATGATCAGCAAAGTTATGATAGTATCTTCGGGAGAGAGTTGGAGTAGCTCATGTGTTTTTGTATGATCAAAACCTGCGATCGGATGAATGACAAACCCCAGCTCTGTTGCTTTCAGCATCATGAAAGCAGTTGCCATGCCTGTATCAAAAGCAGCATATTCTGTTGTTCCGATGATACAATCCTGTTTAGCATTGGTATAAACTGCGATAATCAGATCGGATGGATGAGCCCAGTCATTACCTTTGGCTAAGAGGAGCTTTTGTTGGGAAAGGAGCGAATCCGAAGTTATAAATTTATATCGCCAGGGTTGGTTATTCATACAGGAAGGAGCAAGTCGGGCTGCATCAAAAAGATCTTTGATGGTATTCTCGTTTAGACAGGCAGGTTCGATTGCTCTGTAGGATCTGCGTGAGTTTAGTAAATCGGTAAAATTCATTTAGATCTCCTCTTGGCACTGTTGGTATATGGGTTAATAGAAAAGGTAAATAAAGAAAGGGTTGACGTGGGAGTCAACCCCTACGATTGATTATACTGGCTTGATCGGCAAAGAATAATATCTTTTGCCGGTAGCGTTATAGATAGCATTGGCGATGGCCGGAGCAAGCAGTTCATTGACAGGCTCACCAAGACCTTTTGCTCCGCTGGGGGAAGTGGGGTCGTAATTCTCGAAGATGATGGCTTTCATTTCGGGTAAATCGTTAGCCCGGGGAATCTTGTATTTATGGAAATTGAGGGATTCGATCACCCCTTCATTTATCTGTAGTTTTTCGTGTAAAGCATATCCGGCAGACATGGCCAGTCCACCATATATTTGTCCCAAGACCATCGGCGGGTTTACAGCTTTACCAACTTCATGTGCTGCTATAATATTATTTAACTTAACTTTATTAGTAGTCTTATCAACTGTTAGTTCAACAGCCTGGCAGGCATAAACCCAGGTAAAATAGGCGTTCCCCTGTCCTGTTTCTTCGTCCCAACTGACTTTCGGTGCTTTGAAAGTTTCAAAAGAATATGGATATTCCTGTAATAAAAAGAGCTGATGCATAGCTTCTTCAAATGTGAGAGACTGAGTTTTACTGAAGATCTTGTCATCTTCAAATTGTACTTCTTCGGGTTGGCATTCAAGTTTTTGGCAGAGTAATCCAGCCAGTTTCTTTTTAAGAGTACGAGCTGCAAGAACTACAGCACCTCCGCCCATGATCGTACCACGGGAAGCAACGGTTGTGCCTCCGTCAGGAATATTGGAAGTGGAAGCTTTCCGGTAGCGGATCCTGTCTTTACTGACACCAAGTTCTTCGGCCAATAGAAGGATCAGAGCTGATTCTGAACCTTGTCCGTTTTCATGGACTCCTGCTTCCAGGAGAATGGAACCGTCAAACTGGACATTGACAATTGCAGGATTAAAATCCATGCCTTCTGCACCCAGACTCATTCCGCGATAACTGATGGCATATCCGATACCATATAAGTTATTAGAATCACTTACACCAAAATTACAGTTTTTATATTTTTCAGAGAAATCGATTTCTGTTAAAACAGTATCCATGACTTTTTCCAAAGTTACAGGATGAGTATCAAGAACCTGACCGGTAATTGTCGTACTGCCTTGTCTGACCATATTTCTACGGCGAAGTTCTGTACTGTCGATATTCAGTTTAGTGGCAGCTTCTTCGATGAGAGTTTCCACCACGAAATTAAGTTGAGGAGAACCAAAACCACGCATGGCACCGGTGAATACATTGTTGGTATAGACACCGAAAGTATCACAATGTACATTTTCCACAGTATAAGGACCGCAGCACTGGACAGTAGATCTCCAGGTTACCCAAGGTGTTACGGAGCAATAAGCACCACCGTCAGCATATATGCGAATATCGCAGGCTTTTATGATCCCATTAGTGTCCAAACCCATTTTATAATAAACTTTGTAAGGATGGCGTTTATAGCTTTCCTTGACAGACCACTCCCGGGTATAGGTGATCTTGACAGGACGATTCAGAATTTTAGCTGCAAGAGCTGCTCTCGCACAGACAAGAGCTGCTGTATCGTCCTTACCGCCAAAGCCACCACCCATGGAGATGCTTCTGACTTCCACTTCACTCAGTTTGCAACCCAGAATGGCTGCTGTAAAACGTCTGGTACTGAACGGGTGCTGCATACTGCCGTATATTTCCATGACACCATCATCACGTGGTATGGCAATACCGCTTTCAGGTTCCATATAAGAGTGTTCAATATGTTGGGTCTGATAGAATTTTTCCAGGATCAGAGTTGAATCAGCGAAACCTTTGTTTGTGTCACCTCTGCGGACCTTATGTTCATTAATCTGGTTAGTTCCGAGGTGTTCATGAATAAGATTGGAACTGGTCAAGGCTTCTTCAGGATCAAGAAGTCTGGGTAATTCTTCAGCTTCAAGGGTAACAAGTTTTGCGGCTTGGACAGCAATATCTCTTGTTTCGGCAACAACCAGGGCAATAACATCTCCGTTATATCTGATCTTATCAGAAGCGAAGAAATGATAATCCTTTGTAATCTGACCAAACACTTGATTTCCTGTAACATCGGCATGAGTCAGAACTTTTAAAACACCGGGGTACTTTTCAGCTTCAGAAGTGTTGATCGACAGGATCCTGGCATGCACATAATTGGAATAAACAGGTACTCCGTGTACTTGATTAAAAACTTTAATATCATCGGCGTATTTTGCTTTCCCTGTTACTTTTATATAAGCATCATTTCTCCATGCTATTACTTTTTCCATAGAAATTCTCCTTGGGGTTGTTCGTTTATAATAATGTTGTTTTTAACTGTCATTATTCCTTTGAGGAAAACATAGGCTATATTTAAATCTGTTTGAAGTCCGGAATAAGGATCATAGACATCAGAGAGGGAAGAAACAATATTTCTTGGTTTACCGTTCTTATTGATGACTGTCAGATCGGCATCTGCCCCAACTTTGATAATACCCTTATGTGGATATAACTTCATAATATGAGAAGGGTTTAAAGAAAGGTATTTAACTAAAAGGTTCATATAGTTTTCATGCATATTTTTTAAATAATCATAACACAAAGGTACCAGAGCGCCTAACCCGGGCATCCCGTTTGCTATTTTGAGAATATTATCTTTATTGCAGGATTTATCCTGTTTATAGAAAGGACAGTGATCAGTAGTGATCATATCGAAAGAACCATTATCCAAGAGCTTCAACATTTCCAGTCTATTTTCTTCGGATCGGAGCGGGGGAGAGCAAAAGTATTGATAACCGTTTTCGGATAAGAATTTGTCCGTATTCATGAACAGGTATTGCGGGCATGTTTCATTGGAGATTCTCAGACCTTTCTTTTTCGCCTCAGAAATCAAAATCGCTCCGGCAGCTGTTGAGTTGTGGACAATATGAATACGGGCATTGGTTCTTTCTGCTATAGCAATAATTTTGGTTAACGCTATTGTTTCTGCACTTTCGGACCTGATCACAGAATGATTGGCATAATTTGTCAGATCCAAACCTTGATCTAAGGCGTTTTGCAAAATTTCATCATCTTCGCAATGGATCAAAAAAAGAGGATCGTACTGTTTAAGTTTATTTATCAGATCTTCAATTTCAGCATAACCGGAATAGATACCCGCTTGTTTGTAAGTAGTATATAATTTGAGAGTTGGATAATCTGATGTAATAAATGAGATTAAGGTATTTATATCAGTATTTGGTATATCATGAGGTGTTAAGTGCCAGGCAAAATGGGTGAAGGAATTGTGTTCAGCTTTAATAAATCCTTTGTCAATCGCTTCTTTTAGAGATTCATTTGGTCTTTGGGTTATGAAATTATAGAGCGAAGTGATGCCATTGATGATGGCAATTGAAGAACCTTTGTACCAGTCGTCGGCAAGTTGATAAGTACCGATTTGATCATCCAGGTGAGTATGGATATCAATGAAACCCGGACAGAGGAAGTTCCCTTCCAGATCGAGGGTATCATCGGCAGAATTAATCTTGCCAATTTCTTTGATAACACCATTTTCTATCAACACATCGTTGAATTCTGTGTAATCAGCATGCACGATGCTGCAGTTTTTTAAAAGCAAGCTCATATAATTTTTTTCATGTCTCCGGTATCTGGATCAACCAGGATCAATTCAGTTTCAGCTTCCTGAAAAACATCTTTGGCGAGTTGATCAGGATAGTCATGGCTGATATAGACAGTTTCTATTTCGGCGTTGATAATCATTTTAGCACAGATACTACAGGGATGATTGGTGCAATAGAGAGTGGCATTTCTTAAGGAAGTGCCATTCAGAGCAGCCTGGATCAGAGCATTCTGTTCGGCATGTACCCCGCGGCATAATTCATGTTTTTCACCTGAGGGAATGTTCAGTTGTTCTCTTAAGCATCCTGTATTTGCACAATGTTGTATATGTTTGGGGGAACCATTATAACCTGTAGCGATGATTTGATTGTTCACAACCAGAACTGCACCGACTTTACGACGGAGACAAGTAGAGCGTTGAGAAACGAGAAAAGCCATGTCCATAAAGTACTTTTGCCAATTTGGTCTTTCCATAGAAACCTCCGTTTTTTTTCATAAAATCTGGCATTAGGGAAAAGTCAAGAATAAAATCAGTATGCAGTATGCAGGGGGCAGTAGGCAATAGGGATAGAGACGCTTAATAGAACGCGGATGACACGGATTGAGCGGATCAACACGGATCGAGATGGGGAGTGGATATTAGGTGTCAGGAGCCAGGTGTCAGGTGCCAGTGGAGAAATAGCTTTTTCGGAATTATTTAACAGGGATAGACAGGATGGACAGGATGAGAAGGGAAGCTAATTAAGAGAGAATAGATAAGTGGTTGGAAGTTAATGGTTAGTGGTTAATTGTGGTTACTAGGAACGAGAGAGAAATAATTGGGGGAGATACGCTTTTCCGGGATTGTTACCACGAATAGTACGAATTAAGCGAACAAGAAGAGAACACAGAGGAACAAGGACTTTCACTGACTTACACAGACATGGGAAGAAAGCTGGAGATTTAGTATCAACGGTACTGTGAAAATGCTTAAACCCGCAGGCAAGTATTAAGGAGAGAGTAGGCAAAGAGAGAAATGGGATGAATGGACTATATGGACTTGATGGACTTTATAGACTAAAGGGACAGGAGAAATGGCTGGTAACAAGGGACAGTGTGAAGAAAATAACTCACGGGGATACGTACAGGATTAGAAAGTCTAAAATGATATTCTGCCAGTTAATTTGTAGTTTTTTGATCTGACTCAATATTTGTGTTTGACATATTAAATAGGATTAGGGAGTGGTCTTATATGAAGAAAATAGGAATAACAGGAGCTAACGGGTTTATAGGCAGTCAACTTGCCAAAGAATTAATAGCCCGTGGGTATGATGTGGTGTGTTTTGTACGAAAAGGTGCATTAATAGAAAGACTGCCGGAAGGATGTACAATCAAAGAGGTTGACTTTCAGGATGCAGACGCATTGAGCAGTTTGTTTGAGGGTTTTGATGTAATTTATCATTGTGCAGCCCAAACAAAGGCTCGCAGCTGGAATGAAATGTACAGAGCAAATGTTGACTTGACTTTGAGAATCATTACGGCTGTTAATTCTTGTTCAGAACCAGCAAAAATCATTTTCTTGAGCAGTCAGGCTGTTTCGGGACCAGCAGAGGGCATGAACACCAAGCAAGAAGAGGGTATTTGCTTACCATTGACTTGGTATGGGAAAAGTAAGTATCTGGCAGAAAATCATTTGCGGACAAGGGCAAAGGGAGATTGGCTGATCTTAAGACCTGTTTCTGTTTATGGAGCAGGAGACAAGGATTTCCTTCTGTTGTTTAAGAATATGAAAATGGGATTTTTCTTGAAAATTGGTTATGGAGAAACATATTTGAATTTAATCTATGTGGAAGAGTTAGTTGCCAAAATGATTGAATTGATGGATGAAGAAATCACGCAGGAAGTATTGTTTGTGGGAGATGGTTTTGCATACACTATGACAGATTATTCTTTAGCATTGAGTAAGGCAGTGGACAAGAGTTTTTTTATGACCTTTACGATTCCGATTTTCTTTGTTAAGGTTTTGGCTTTGGTCAATGAGTTTTGCACAAAGCTAACAGGCAAACTTTCTGTATTGAATTGGGAAAAGTCCAAAGAGTTGACAGCCAGGCATTGGATATGCAGTACCGACAAGCTTTATTCTCTGGTAGAGAAAAATCCTGAAAGTAAATTAAGTTTGAATTTAAAAAAAACATATGAGTGGTATAAGAAAAACAAGTGGATATGAAAAAATACATAATAATTATAATTCTAATATGGACGAGTTGGGTACATGCCCAGACAAGTTCTGATTCGGTATATGTACGGCCGGAACCTTTATTGAAAACAACACCAGAATATCCGGAAGCGATGCGGAAAACAAATATTGAAGGTACAGTTATACTGTCTGTGAAAATAAAATCAGACAGCACTTTAGCATCAACCCTAATCATACAGTCTATACCTGCTTTTGACAGTCTTGCAATGCAGGAAGTGAAAAAATGGACATGGAAACCGGCGACTTTGAATGGTACTCCGGTGGATGGTTATACCGAAGTTGGAGTTGATTTCTTTCAAAAGAAAGACACCTTATCGACTGAAAAAAATAAAATCAATTCGGTTTTGATTCGGCAACAGATTTTGGAATATATCAGGAATAATATTTCCCGAAGAAAAGATATAGCGAATAAGAGTTATTATTATGCCAATTATCATATTTCCGGTTTACCTGAAAGTTCAAAACTAATACAGAGGAATGGATTTATTTTGGCTAATCCGGTTATTTTTGATTATGCTAATTATCATAATTATTATCAGTTTCATACAATGGAGAATAAGGTCATGTATGAGATCCAGGACAGTATTTATAATATCCCGGCAAGTATAACGCATAGCGAGTTTGGTAATGGACCGGATGATCTCAATTATGCTATGATCTCTTTCCTGAAAGGAGACGGACTGGGAATTAAGAATTTAAGTTTGAAACTGGATTTTCTGGCTTTAGCCGGGTATTGGCATACTACTAATGAAAAAGCTTCTGATTTCAATTGGGATCTGAATTATAAGTATGAAGACTTTTCTGTTAAATACTCTGGAACAAATTTGAACAGGAATATCCCGACAACGAAAATAAATTCACTCATACCATTTACTCAGGATTTTTGGGCAGTGGAAAAGTCACAGCAAAACCAGATTTTAGCATCTTATAAGATTTTTGGTGCAGGTTATTCCAATTCAGAATATAATTTGAAGTTACAACCAGCATTATATGATTTGAAGTCCAGGCAAAAAGATATTCAATTTTATATTGCTCCTGAATATGGGATATTGAAATCAAAAATCAGTTATCAATTTACCAAATTTGAGCTGGTGAAAGACACTTTGAATAGTGAAAATGATTTTCATAATCTTACTTTGGAAAGCAATATCAAGTATCATACATATAGTTCTAACATTAAATATAGCAGCCAAATGGAGGAAACCTTATTTGAAGGAACTTTAAATAAAACTTTATCTGAATCTTTTAATTTAGGAATACAAATTCAAAGTGCTGAGAATAATAACAGGTTTTTTCAACCGAAAGTGTTGAATAAAAAGGAAATTTCATCTAAATTCAGAATAGGTTTTACAGGTTGGGGTTTGGAAAATCAGTTTAGTATTGGTACATACAAACTGAATCAGGTTTCTTATCTTAGGCCAACTTATTTTGAATTAGAAGACGACATGTTAAGAGTTGAAAATGATTTTTCATATAATTTCACTATTGATCGTTTTCAGTTTAAAACAAAGGATTACACCTGTTACAAATCCAACACAGAAGGATTTCTATATCAGCCGGAAATGGTAAATAATTTGCAATTTGGCATTAATTATTCCTTGCTGCACGATAATTCTTTGGAGTTGGGATGTAATGCCTTGAACCTATATAATTACACTGATTATATTGCCACAGATAATAGTAGTGATAATGTTTCAGAATTTAATCTTGACTTATATCTGTCGCTTTTTATAACAAAACAGTTCGAAGGGAAGGTAGTTTACCGTAATTTGACTTCCCAAGGATCTTTTTATTCCCAATATTTAGAACCAGGAGCGATTTATTTAAATCTGCGATGGAATTTTATTAATTAGGAGTTCGTATGAAAAAGTTAATTTTTCTACTGATTGTATTGCTAAGCATGAATTTATTTTCTGTTGATTTACAGTATTTTTTGGAAAAAGGGATAGCCCAATCTGATGGAATTCGGAAGCAAATGATTGATTATGAGAGTTCACAGTCTCAGTTAAAGAGTGCCTGGCTGAATTTTTTACCAGAGGTTAATGCCTCGATGGGGAAGACCTGGTTGGATAATCCCGGTAAGAGTTCCAGTTTAACGATCTCTAAAACTATTTCTCTTAATGAGCCAACTTATTGGAATTTCAGACAGACAGCAATCAGTAAAAAAGTGCAGGAGCTAAGTCTGGCAGATTTTAAAAAGCAATTATCATATCAAATTACCAGCAGTTATATAAGTATTTTAACTCTGCAAAAGAGAATGGAGATAGAGAAGGAAAACTATTCTATCCAGCAGAAAACACATTCTCAGGTTTTGATTAATTTTCAGAATCAACAGAATTCTGTATATGATTTGAAACAGAGTACAATTGATACACTTGATGCATATATGAATATATTGGATTTAGAGAATCAAACAAAAAAAGCCAGGATAAATTTGTTCAATTTGATCAATGAAAAGGATAATACAGAGCAATTTTCAGAAGTCGGCATAGCTTTAAGCAGACCAAGTGAAGAGCAGGTTGATTCATATGCATTGCTTATTTTAAAGCAGAATATTAAATCTTCCGAATTGAGTCTGACACAAAGCAAGATAGATTATCTTCCTACTTTAACTTTGAGTTATAATTATGGCAAAACCTATGTTGGACCTCCGGTATCAGACAACATTTTAGCATTTTCGGATTATAAAAAGAGCAATACTCTGGCTTTGACGGCTTCATATTCTCTCTGGAATTTCTGGAGACATGGGGAAGAATATTATCGGACGAAGAATAGTTACATGAAGAGCAAAATTGAGTTAGAAGGCAAGATGCGGGATCATAAAGCAAATCTTGCTCAATTGTTAGCGGATTGGGATCAGGAAAATAGAAGTTATACTCTTTATATTCAGAAGGAGAAGCTGGCTCAGGAGAATTTGGAAATAGCTCAGGAGAAGTTCAGATTAGGCTTAATTGATTTATTGGAATTAGACAGAGCCCGTATGCAGTATCTTAATTCTAAATCAAACAGAGTAGATAAGTTCTATAAGACCTTTTTATTGCAAAAAGAGATAGAACAGGCAAAAGCAAATTAGAGGTGGAGAAAAGAATGAAGAAGAAAAAAGTGATCATTATTTCTGTTATAGTAATCATTGCGGCAGCTATAGGTATTACGATGTGCAGTAAGTCTAAAGGAAAGAAAACATCTGTAAAAGCCAAGAGTGAGACATACACGGTTAAGACCGGAGAGATAAAAATCAAACTCGAAGAGACCGGAGAAATACAACCGATAACACAAATTAACTTAAAATCAAAGGTTAGCGGAAAGATTATCAGATTTTACGTTAAAGAAAATGATTACATCAAAAAAGGTGATTTGATTGCAGATATCGAGCCGGATTATAATCAGGCCAGTACAATCTCCAATGTGAAAAACAGTTTGAAATTAAATGAGATCAGGCTAAAAAATGCCAGAGAAGATTTGGCTAATAAAACAAAGCTTTTTAAAGAGAATTATATTTCCAAAAATGTCTATGATCAGGCCAAGGATGAATTGGATAAAGCTGTAATGGATAATAAACTGGCACTTCAGCAATACGAATTGATCAAAGAAATCGACACAGAAGGTAATGTAACAAAGTTATTGGCAACAGCTTCAGGCACAGTTATCCAGAAATTGATAGAAGAAGGCGAGATGGTAGTTGCCAGTACCGGAGCATATTCAGAAGGTACGGTTGTGCTTAAATTGGCAGATCTAAGCAAAATGATTGTGAAAGCCACTATTAATGAAGTGGATATTTCGAAGGTAAAGATAGGCCAATTGGTCCAGATTAGTGTAGATGCATATCCATATGTCAGTTATACAGGCAAGATCACTAAGATAGCGGCAATGGCTTCCATAAGCAATAATGTTAAAGTATTTCCCATTGAAATCCAGATCGATCAGACTGACAGCAAACTGAAACCAGGTATGACAGCAAATATAACAATTCAGGGTGAAACCAGAAGTAACATTGTGACTATTCCTATCAGAGCTTTATTCAGTGATGAAAACGGGAATGATATCGTTTATAAAGTTGTGAAAGACACTGTTACTGTAAGTACCCAAGTTAAGACAGGCATCAACAATTTCCAGGATGTGGAGATAATTGAAGGTTTGAAAGTTGGAGATAAGATATCTTTGACAGAAACCAAAACAACTACTAAACTTCCTTTTGAGATGCATTAGAACAAAAAAATAGGGATAAAATGAGAATAATAGCGGGAAAGTATAAAGGTTACAAGTTGTTTACTCTTGAGGGAGTAACGACGAGACCGACGACAGATTTTATCAAAGAAGCTATGTTTTCTATAGTGGGAGATTTTGAGGATCTGGCAGTTTTGGATCTGTATTCAGGGAGCGGAGCGTTGGGTTTGGAAGCTCTCAGCAGAGGAGCGGAACACGTCAGTCTGGTGGAAGGCTCAGCGAAAGCAGTTCATATTATATTACAGAATATGGAAAAACTGAAATGTCAGGATACCTGTCATGTGCATCAAAAGAAGGTGTCGGTATTCCTGCACACCAATGTAAAGAAATTTGATCTTATTATCATGGATCCTCCATATAACAAAAATCAGGTGAATCCAACACTTAAGCAAATAGTTGAGAAACAATGTTTAAACGAAGGTGGAATAGTTGTCGTGGAACATTCTGCTCAGGAAAAGATCGCAGAGGAGTTAGCTCCTTTTATTATCAAAGAAAAAAAATATCATGATATAGTACTGACACTATTACAATTTCAGGAGAATAAGGATGAAAATCTACAATACACTGACGAGGACTAAAGAAGAATTCGTACCTGTTGAAGCAGGAAAAGTGAAGATGTATGTATGCGGGCCGACCGTATATAATTATTTCCACATAGGCAATACCAGACCATTCCTCTTTTTTGATGTAGTACGCAATTATTTCAAATTCAAGGGATATGAAGTTACTTATGTGCAGAATATAACGGATATTGACGATAAGATTATCGATCAGTCTATCAGAGAGAATATCAGTTTTACTGAGGTGACAAAAAAATACATTGATGCTTTTTATGAAGATCTGGAGAAGTTGAATATCGGCAGAGCAGATATTCAACCGTTAGCTACAAGTTTTTTACAGGAAGTGACAGATTTTAACCGCGAACTTATCATTTTAAAAAATTCTTAAT
>CAYQPF010000053.1:0-28939 GCA_964419225.1 uncultured Candidatus Cloacimonadota bacterium
CGGAAGCCACCGGGATAAATAGCCAATAAACTCGCCCGAAAAGGGCGTCCAATTGCATTATGCAGATGCCTCTTTAGTCGGTAGGAAGTCAACAACTTTAGTTGTATTGGAGAATCAGGATTTATCCTGAAAAGACATGATATTTGAAACTTTTAATTAAATATATTTCTCTATTTCTCTAGCAATATGCATTCTATTTCTCAATTTGTTGGATAAGATATGCAGTTTTAACGGTGGGACATTAATAGAGTGTCCTTTCCATTCGACTTTTTCCAGGTTCTTTTCCGCATAAGGCCCGAAATCCACATACCCCTGACTGTCAACCCAGTCTTCAGGTTCGAAGGCATAATCAACTCTGTAACCCTGATTAATAACTCCAAATCCTTTTACTACCCAACCGCTTACATGATGAAAAGGTTCTACAATATATGGTTCTACAACACTGTGGATTTTACTAATTTCAGATTTATACGTCATGATATCAATATCATGAGGCAATACGTTCAGACCGCGAACAAATAGAGCAGCACTCCCAGCCAGCCACCATTTAATATTGTGTTTTTCATGTTCAGTGATAATCCAAAGCAAAGCTTTTTCCAAGTCTTCCAGGGTACCTTTCCGGGAAATAGTCTCTTTGATAAACGCATTATATCTTTCTTCAATTTTGGGAAAATCATGCTCAAACATCATTGCTGAAAGCGGTAACCTCTTTTCATAGTAATCCCCGGCAAGCGTATAAAACATGCCGGCTAATTGCTCATCACTCAACCCTTCCCGGCTTACTGCTCTGTAAACTACATCTTTATCCTGAACTATGATCTTAAATTGCATTTTGACCTCACTATTTGAGTTATTTACCACTCCTGGAAAATCTTTAATTAAGCTTATAACTCAAGCTGCGAAAAAGATAAGATTTGCAATAAAGTCAAACAATAAAAGTAAACAACACTTGCATTGAATCAAATTTCCTGTGCTATTCCAACAATTGCACCGAAGGTGCATACTTTCATGGTAGCCGGTGGCGGAAGCCACCGGATTCATTCACATACAATTCCGCCCGAAAAGGGCGTCCTGTTGATCCTGTATATCGATGCTAAGAGAAGAGAATATTTTGCATGGATTAACAGGATGTTCAGAATGAGAGAGTTTTTTCTGCCTTTCTTCTCTTCACAGACCACTGACCACTGGTTACTGACTACTGACCACTATCTGGCATATGCAAACGACTGGGGAGGTTTTATTCCATAATCAACCGTCAAATCTTGAGGATTATCGTACAGGTTGGCATTCTTGATCTCGATGGCATAACCTTTGTCTTTATTTAAGAAATACTCAAAAAATTATTCCGAATTTTATACATTCTGATTTATCTCATCCTGTGTATCTTGTATATCGATGCTAAGGAAAGAGACTATTTTGCATGGATATACAGGATATTCAGGATGAGAGAGTATCTTCTCCCTTTCTTCTCTTCACAGACCACTGACCACTGGTTACTGACTACTGACCACTATCTGGCATATGCAAACGACTGGGGAGGTTTTATTCCATAATCAACCGTCAAATCTTGAGGATTATCGTACAGGTTGGCATTCTTGATCTCGATGGCATAACCTTTGTCTTTATTTAAGAAATACTCAAAAAATTATTCCGAATTTTATACATTCTGATTTAGCCCCTCCTGTGTATCTTGTACATTGATGCCAAGGGAAAGAGAATATTTGCATGGATTAACAGGATGTTCAGGATGAGAGAGTTTCTTCTCCCTTTCTTTTCTTCACTGACTACTGACCACTGTCCACTATACTATTTCCCAGAGATCTTCCGTTGTCTCATAAAAAATATCATTTATTTCAAACTCACCGATTACTTTCTTCATGGGTGAACTGGCATAAACCAACACTATGTTCACGTCTTTTTTAAATATCGTCCTTCTAAATTCGAACAGCTTTTTCCCCTGAAATATTTGCATCGCGAATTCAGGCTTAATCGATAAAATAACCCTCATTAATCTTTGCCTCTACAATGATCTTTCTAAACTGATCATCACTCAATTTATAAAATCCCATTAATTTACTGTTCATTATTGATAATATACCATTTAAAAAAGTCCTTTCCTTTATCTGTTAGTGATGCATAATTTCGGGATGATAGTTCTAATAGACCAAATGCGACAGCAGCAGACAGATCGAACTCATTACCACCAGATATTGATGAATTTCGCAGAAATATGTCTTTACTAAGTAAAAATTTGTCTATCTTTTTTGAGCTAACAAATTGTTTAAATTCTTCCACCACCTTTAGATTTGCACTATTATTTATCAAACTGGCTACTTGATTTTCCAAATCCAGAATCTTTTTATCCTTTTGAAAAATCTCCTTATCCTTAGCTAATAATTGCTTCTGAGTTTCAATATCTCCTCCCTGAAGAGAAAAATACTTACTCCAAATTGCTGTGATAAGTTGTCCGAGTTGAATTTTTGTATAATCTGAAGGCATGAGATGTAATAAATCATCAGTTAATTCTGGATATCGTTCAGCTATTTCATTATATGTTTCTTTAGTATCAAAAATTGAGATAATTTTTCTTAAGTCAAATTGGCTTGTCTTTTTGTTTTCCTCTCTTAAAACATGCTTTATTTCTTGATCTACCCAACTTGAATGAAGTGATTTTGTTGTAAAGAAGATTAGGACGATATCTGCTTTATCCAGCCCATCGCGGAATATTGATTTTCTTAAATTGTCGCCAGGAACTATTTTCTGTTTATCTAACCAGACATTAATATAGCATTCTTCTAAATCTGCTACTATTGGTAAAACTAATGATTCCTTATCTTCCGATGAATGACTAACGAATACTAACACAGACTGTCCCATAAAAAACCTCCTTTCTGTAAAAACAAAACAGAATTTATTCAGAAATATTGCAGTAAAAATCTCCAATTATATAAATATACATGATTCAAGTGCCTTATAAATCTTCATATTTTTATTAATCACTTCTGAAAGATTAATTTTAAATTTCTCTTGATTAATACTAACTATTATATTACATATCGTCTTGATACGTCCAGTTTCATCTTTTAGATTTTGATTTTCGATGTCTGTAACAAAATTATCATACGCATTTTCGTCAAATTGAAGATCTTTCAGTTTACAGTATTCTTGTAGTACTTCTTTATCATATAGATAATTTTCAATTTCCCATCTCTCTAACATTCTATGGTGTGTTGGATTACTATCTAAATAGATATCCCTATCTGCCATAGATGTTTGTTTTCCTGAGGCACTGTCGCGATCTTTGAGTAATAGAATTTCAACCTTTGAAAAGACTTTTGTTAAAATAGCTATAGCAATTTGACTCCTATGATCTAATTCAGTATTACCACCACTTGAAATAAAAAGCGTATCGGGATATTTCTCAGAAAAAATATTATTATATACTATTGCATCTAATCCTCTTTCTTCTCCATTATTGCTGGGTTCAGCTCTACCCTCACAGTAAATAATCCTTTTGGGACTAATTAATCCTGTCAAATCATCTAATGCAGTATGAAATATGTCTTTCCATTTTGAATGTGATACATGAATAGGGTTAAGAATTTGAACTGATGATGCCCAAGGTATATCACTCTTAAACTCTATTATTTGACATTCATCTTTCAACTCTTCCTGTAAAGCTCTCAAAAAGCCAATACTATGTGTTGCTATCCAGATTTGGCAATTTGGATCAATGAGCTTATTGATTTCAATTAAAAGTTTTCTTTGTATTGCAGTATTAATATGTAACTCTGGTTCATCAAAAAGAAAAATAGTGTCATTATATTCTTCTTTTCTCAAATACAAATCGAGCAATATATCAAATACCTCTTTTTCCCCTGAAGATAAAACATTAAAATCGAATGAGTTCAAATAATCTGATTTTTTGAAATATAAAGTACCTCGACTAGATTCAATATTTCCAATACTATCTAATCTCAAATTTAAACAATTCTCTAAAGAATCATTTAGGTGTCCAATAATTACTTTTTTTGCTTCAGAGGGCTTACAATCTTCTTCATTTAAATAATTATTATACTTTATATAAAGTCGCCGATAATTATCTTCCATTTTATCATCTAAATCTGAAGTGGTTGTTGCACCATAATTGTTTAAGGTTATATCAGTGGTTGCCCTAGACTCTGATATTCTCAAATTATTATTATATCTGTAAGGACTTCTAAATGAAAATAGTGTGTTTTGTTTCCCAATTTTTTGTCTTTCATTTGATTTAGAATCATAAGAGCCTTCAATAAATTCTATTTCAATATTTTGCCAATTAAAATCATTACTTTGGGTCATTGAGTGATAACTTGAATCTTTATAGCCTTTATTCCCGATTTGTTGATGGACGTTGTTATAATATAAGATTCCGTCAAAAACACTACTTTTGCCACACCCATTTGGGCCAATTAGAGCAATAATTCTCTTAGGCTTTTCACCAAGGTCAATTGTTAAATCGTGAAATCTCTTATATTCCTTAAGTCTAATTTTTTTTATTCTCATTTTGTTTCCTTTTTAATATTCTACATTTACTAGTTTCTTTTTTGCCAATATGTTAATGTTAGTAATTCATCCTTCAGCGATAATATGCAACCGGATCAAGGTCTTCCTCCAATGAGGTTTTTATCCCATAATTCTGAAATACTGTAATCATTAAGCCACTCCTGTAAGTTATCAGTGCTAAGATGCCTGAATACAGAACCATCATTTTTCCGTTCAACTACGATTACTTGATCAACTTCCATCAGATCAACTAAGTAAGGTGACTGAGTAGCCAGAATAATCTGACAATTCTGAGAAGCTATTTTGATCATTCCGATTAAATCAAGTAAAGCTTCAGGATGCAAGCCTAATTCAGGTTCATCTATGACAATTACATTGGGTAGTTTATCAGCTGGTTGCAATAACAGACTTGCAAGTGCCATGAATCTTAAAGAACCATCTGAGATCTGACTTGGTCCGAACTGATGCTTGTTACGGCTGTCAATCCAGTCCAGTCTGATCAGTTCTTGATTATTAGCCAAGGGTTCCAAGGCGAATTCATGAAATTGTGGCATTATTTTGCTGATTCTGTTTTCGATCCTTTCATAGTAATCAGGATACTGAAACTTCATGGCATATAGAAATGTAGCCAGATTATCTGCATCGTTTCTAAGATATTTCGCTTCATTTGTATTGACTGGTTTTCTTATTCCGGCATTTTCAGATGTATCACTGAATTGATAAACAAAACAGTTTTTCAGTATATCATGGATGGCTTTTGCAGTCTTGTTATTTACTCCGGCTTCTTGTAATTTGCTTTCCTGATGGCCTTTCCCAATCACAACATCGGCATTAATCTTGTTATGGTTTTTCTTAATATTCTTAACCTGCTCATTTGCAAACATCATTTGCCCTTGATGCGAATGACTTAAAGAAAACTCATATATATAATGCTCTGAAGATGTGTTTGCAAAATCTAATTTTGCATCAAAACTCTTAGACTCCTTTGTCCCATAATAAAGGATTGAATCAGCGTACCCTGATTTGCCAATGAAAAGTTGTAATGCATCAGTTGTCAGATGATTCAACAATTGGAAAAATGAGACTAAATTACTTTTGCCAACACCATTAGCACCTATCAGCACATTGATATCACCAAATTCAATTTTTTGTTCTTCTTTTCCAATTGATTTAAAGTTCTTCAAAATTAATGACTTCAATTTATGCTTTTCCATTTTATCCATAGAACCCTCTTTATCTAAACTATTTCAGAATAATTAATTTAAGATCAAATTAATCTTTTCTTGTTTAGCTGTAAAGTTTTAAAAATAGTCTCAATGATTACAAATGCAGGACATATGACTATTTGCTGTTGCTAAAGGACTTTTCAGAGTGGAATCATGTATCTTTATCTATTGTCGATTTCTTGAACATAGTAACTACCTAAATTATCTGTTATGTAAACAGGTCTATTACCATCATTCCTCAAATCGGATATTACCTGAGCAGATGGATGTCCATAATTATTATTACCTCCATGAGATATTGGACATATCATTTCATGAAACATATTTTTGCAAAAAGATTTTAAATCACCATGATGTGGAATTTGTATTGTTCCAACATTATTCCAATATTGTTGAAAAATAGATGGTAGGTGTGTATAATTTAAATCAGCATCTCCAGAATAGATGCACCCCATGTTGGTCTTGTTGGTTGGATTATTAAACAATAAATTCAATATAAAGTTTTCCTCTTCGTTGTAATCTTCATTGAGAAAAGGACCAGAATATACTAACATCGAGTTTTGATTTATTCTTCCAGTTACCATATTATATGCTTTCTTTATTATTGATCGATTCTTAATGGCATAATCAATATCTATCTTAAATCTATCAATATCTAAACCTTCAGATAGAAAGATATTTTCTAACTCTTGGCTTCTATCGTGATATTCAATGTTGTATGGCACAAATATCCAATCATAATGTGAGATTATAGTTCCACTCGAAAGATAATCGCCATCTCTTAAATCCTTAACAGATTTTTCTTCGTGATAGTTAGTTTCTTCATTGTATCTTTCTTTCTTATATTCAGGATTTCCATCATATGGACGAACCCTAATTATTTTGGTAAATTCTCCGAAATACTTTTCAGGATTGTCTATTAGACTAGATATATCAGGATATCCCAAACTCCTGTAAATGTTAATTAATATTTCTTCCCCGTCATGTAATAATGGTAATACAACCATTTTTATTTTAAAATTATCCTTCAAAGTTTTAATCAAACTAACGTGATCAAAGTCAAAATGTGAAATAAATAGTATATCAATATCAGATTTTTGATAGAAGCTTGTTTTAACATGAGCTATTGCTTGTTTTTGACTACTACTTGTACCACAATCGTAAACAATATTAAATTCGTTACCACCTATGTCATGTCTTTCCGAATAGAATGCTCCTTGACCAACAGGATGAAAAATTCGTTGTACCATAATTCCTCTTATAATGTAATTATTTTTTTCGTTAAAGATCATTATATCACTAAGTGATTTATTATTGTAGCTATTTAAGATTACATAGTTTAATTGTCAATAAAATTAAAATTTGAATAATAATCTTCATGTTTTATTTATATGAATAACCTAATAATTGTTGATTAAACCAATTTCGATATAGTTATTCCAACATCGATTAATTTTAAAAAAGCATAAAAATAAGATATGATACGTTTCCATGGAACCATCTGTTTCCACCTCTCCGATATGCAACCAAATCATGGTCTTCCTCCAATGAGGTTTTTATCCCATAATTCTGAAATGCTGTAATCATTGAGCCAATCTTTTAAGGTTATCAGTACTAAGAGCTTTAGAAAAAAGGATTGAGGATAACTCCTTTACCAAGGGCAGGATGTGCTGGAACCAATTTCTTCTTTGGGAGAATAACCTGCCAGGTTCTTAATAATAATGACGCAAGCTGCGTCATCTCGCAGGGGATGTTTTAAGAATAACCGACGTCTCGTCGGTTCAAAAGGCAGATGTTCATCATACAGTGTGTTTTTGGCATTACCACTAAAGTATAATCTACTACCGATTAATTCCCCTCTCTTCGCAAGAGAGGGGCTAGGGGTGAGTTGGAATATTTGATATTTCTCTATTTCGCGTTCAATTCGGTGGACTTCGGTGGCTTAATTCTCTTCTCTTGTCTCTAATTTTCTGTATGTAATATTCGGACAGTTCCTTACATCTTCCTCTTAAACCCGGATTGTGACAAGTATTGTTTATGATTATATTGGGCTAAAGCCCGTGAGAAAGAGGGGTTTTTATTTATACCCGGCATGAATGCCGGGCCTATTGATGAAGAACATGGCTTTGTGTTACCCGGCATGAATGCCTCAATGGCATTAAGTTAAGGAATAAGAGATTTCTTCAACTGCTGGAAAAACAGAAAAGAATTTATATTCAGAGAGTAATGAGGAGGAAAAGTTAGTTATTCCCGTAAGCTAAAGCATACGGAATTACCGGCTAAAGCCAGCGTTCCAAAGGAAAAATACTCTCCCATTAATATTTTTACACCGCCATACTATAGCTTCGGATCTCTTCTCTTGTCTGTGTTAGTCTGTGTAAGTCCGTGTATGTCCGTGCTAGTTAATCCGCGTTCTATTAAGTGTCTTTGAGCATCATGAGAAAGAGACAAATTCCACAAAAAGCAAAAGGCCGGTGGGTTAGACCGGCCTTTATATATAAGCAATTAGTAATTAATTACCGTAGAATTTGTATCTGTAATCTTCGACTTCAGCTTTTTCAACCAGAGCCTGATACCACTTGGAGTAGTGATCATTTTCTTTTTTAGTTTTGTAGCTTTCAGTCAGACTGCTTTTTTGAGCTTCGAAGGCAGCCATATCAGGTTTGATTCTGTTGGAAACATAACCGATGAAAGCACCTTTGTCAGACTTAATCAAACCGGAAGTTTGACCTGTTTCCATTTTCATCATAGTAGTCGCAACTTCAGGAACCTGACCAACACCCGGGACATCGCCTTTAGACGTCATTGCAGTAACATCAATGATCTGCAGACCAGCTTTTGTAGCTTCTGTCAGATATTGTGCAGGCTGGAATTTAGCAGCAAATTCTTCAGCTTGTTTTGTGATAAGTTCAACTTTTTTCTTAGTTTCCAGGATACCTTTAATCTTTTCTTTAGCATCAGCTAATTCTTCATAATGTTTTCCTGCTTTGAAAGATACAGAAGGAACTACATATGACCCGTCATAGATCTTAAGAGGTTCAACAGTGTGACCAATTTTTTTAGCAAAAGCAATCTTTACCAGGTGAGGATATCTTCCTAAGCTGGGGATAAATTGAGCTTTTTCGTCAAATTCAGGAGTTTCTTCAACATTGTATTTGAACTGTGCAGCAGCTTTCGCTAAGTCATTCTTTTTCACTAATTCATAGAAATCGTCAACTTTTACTTTTAAATCATCTTTAGTTTTTTCACTAGCCACAACCTGAATCAAAATATGGCTTGCTCTGACTTCAAGAGGTTTCTTCTCAGTAACTTTAACTATATGCCAGCCATAGTTGGTTTTGAAAGGTTTGCTAATTTCATTTACATTCAAAGCAAATGCGACATTTTCGATTTCAGGAATCATTTTACCTTTAGAGATAAAACCAATATCTCCACCATTTTGTGCAGAACCTGGATCCTGAGAATTCTCTTTTGCTAAAGTAGCGAAGTCTTCCCCACCAATAGCCTGTTTGTAGAGGAGATCAATATCCTGTTTAGCGTTGCTGACATCGATAACTCCCGGTTGAAGAGTAAAACGGACAAATTTGTATTTTGCACCGGGTTCTTTTTTAAATTCTTTCTCTTTATTAGTATCATAGTAAGCTTTGATTTCTGCATCAGATACTGAAACATTAGCAACTTTATGATAATCAAAATAAACCACTTTACCGTCAACTTTGTTGTTATTTTCCATATATTCGATACGGACAGAATCCAAAGTTATCTTAGCCTGTGATTTGATCTTCTTTTCCAGCTTTTCATAAGGAAGAGTTTGTCTGACATAATCTTCCAGGAAGGTAATATCAGGCTGACCTGTTACAAAGGCATTCATATACTTGCTCATGTCAAATTTTCCATTAGTTTGGAAAACCGGAGCAGTTTTGACCATTTCAGGGGGATCAGTTTTTAATTTATTGATCACATCATCTGTAGTGACTTTGACATGGAGTTTCTTTATTTGTTTATCCAGAATTTCCTTTTGTACCAATTGCTGCCAGGTTTGATCGTTTAACATTTGCATAGTTTGATCATCCATTTCACGATCGGGGTATTGTTGTCTGTAGTTTTCGACAGATCTGTTTAACATATCCTGGTATTCCTGTGGATATATTTTTTTACCGGCAATCTTACCAATTGCTTCTTTTGTTCTGAAGACAGATTCGATTCCCATTAAGGCCATGCCCACTATAAAAGCACTGGCTGTAACCCAAATAATTAATTTTTGCTTTTTACGTAAAATTCCAAGCATTGAAATTTCCTCCTGTTTCTATAACACTTCTTACTTTATAATCTAAACTATTGAAATCAAATAAATACGCAATAAAAGTCAAGTAAAAAGAATTTTAATTAATGGGATTTATTAGTTGTTAACTGTTAGGTGTTAGGTTTTAGTGGGAAAATAAGACGTTTTTAAAAAAACTTAACCACAAATGTTCACAAATGAAAGAGCACAAATGGACACAAATTGTGAAAGAGAGTAAAAATGAATAGAGGATTTGCAGAATCTCACAAATAATACTTGCCAAATAGATGTTGTTAATTTTGAGAATATACTGAATTGTTCTTTCTATAAAGGAGGATGAATGGAGTTGAAGCAAAGATTTCAATTATGTAATGTTCAAGAGTTAATTTATAGAATCGTTTGTCTATTCAGTATTCTTTTTCTGTTTAGTTTACTTGTGAAAGAGTTCTTCCTTGGTTCAATATTAAACGCAAAGGAGAAAAAGATGGACACATATATTCAGGAGATTGATGAATTATTGAATCCTTTTGTTCAGGAAAATCTTCTCTCGGGCAATATCCTCATTACTCAAGGACACAAAATCATATACGATAAATCATTTGGTTACGCTGATAAAACCAAGAACATCAGAAATTCATCTGAAACTATCTTCAGAATTGCTTCAGTGACAAAAGTGTTCACATCAACAGCAATATTTCAACTTGCAGAAAGAAAACTATTATCTCTGGAAGATCCCATATCCAAATATATTGAGGAAATCCCCAATGGTTCAGAAATCACTATCAAGCAATTGCTTTCACATACTTCAGGATTAGCTAATTACAACTCTCTGGTAGAAGTAACCAGTCTGGATTCGTTAGTATGCCTTATCAAAAGCCTCAAACCTGTTTCAAATCCTGGGGAAAAATATGCTTATTGCAATTCCGGTTATGTGCTTTTGACAAAAGTCATCGAAATACTTTCAAAAATGTCGTATGAGGACTATCTGGAAAAATACATTTTCCAACCTGCATCAATGAATCATTCAGGCATATATAAAATACGATGTACTGTAGAAATGGCATCCGGGTATTCTAAAGAACCATATGGAAATATTATCACTGCTGAAGATCGTAATCCCTTTGGAAAGGGTGACGGAGCAGTATATTCCACCACAGGAGATTTACTTAAATTCAGTCAGGCAATACAAAATAACTATCTGATAAATTCTCAGTCCTTTAAAACAGCTACTCAAGTGATTAGTGATGGATATGGATGTGGATGGATGATTGAAAAGATTGATAATCTGGACTCGTTTTACCACTATGGAGGGATTACCGGCTATATGACAGGTTTGAGAATAATTCCTGAGAAGAACATAACAATCATATTTCTTTTTAACAAAGATAATCTCTTGTCCTATAGCATAGAACAACAAATTGCAAATATCGTATCAGGCAAGAAATATGAAAACATAATAAAGAACTTACAGGATTATCGCCAGGAATATCAGGAATTGTCTGGAGAGTACGATTTGGGAGATTCTACTTCTTTCAAACTATTCGCACAAAAGGAACAGCTCTTGTTCCAGGAAACAAATAAACCTGTTTGTAAAGCACTCATAATCAATAAAAAAACAATCTATATCCCTGAGAATAATTACCGCATAAGCTTCACTAAAAATGAAAAAGGTGTATGGGAATATACTGCTTTTCTGGGATTATTCCTGGTTACCGGCGAGAAAATAGAACTAGAAAACAAAGATTAAACCCGACTTGTGCAGAAGAGGTTTGCAAGCTGGGTCGAAGATGATATCCGATCAAAATGTTTGCTGCTAATCATTTAAAGTTCGTATCATATGACTACAGGTCTGAGAGTATCAAAACCCGGAAAATGATATCTGAACCATTTGCTGGACGCTAGTACTCATTTGATCAGCAGCATTTTTTTGGTAATTGTTTGCTTATCTGTGGTTAATCTATAATAATACAATCCGCTGCTTAAGTTCTTGCCATCAAAAATGACTGAATGATTTCCCGAGGGATAAGCATTATCAGCAATAGTCTTAACGAATTCACCTTTAGCATTATAGACAGTCAGTTTAACAGGGGCAGGATTTTGGAGAGTAAAACTGATAGTAGTTTCGGGATTAAAGGGATTGGGATAATTCTGGTTTAAGGTTGAGGTTGGAGCAATAATAGCAGTATCGTTATTTCCTACCAATTCCAGGAATTGAATTGAGTTAGAGTTCAAATTAGGAATAGCCAGGATATCATTATAGACAAAGATATCAGCTGGGCCAGAGCAGTCTGTCGTTATTAATACCGGAGTATTGGAGAAATCAGAATTGTATTTGAAGATTCCATGCACATTTTGAGACACATACCAGGATGAAAGGTAATAAGAGCCTGCACTGTCTCGGGCGATACCATCTAACCCGCCATAGGGGGTATAGACAACAACAGATGTTTCTCCTGTTATGGGATCTATGCTCGTGATGCGTGCCTGGGAACCGTTTGCATTGCAGGTAACTGCCAGAATCCTGTCATTCTCTTCCTCATAAAATAACCCGTTGGGGACAAAATTAGTTTGCTGCACCAGGATTTCATGACTGTAATCTGTTAAACTGATCTTATAAATCTTGGGATCCCAATAGTCAGACACATAGATAGCGTCGTGGCAGAAGACAAGGTCATTCAGCAGACCAGATCCTTCTATGGTGATTAAAGTGTCCAGTACACCCTGCTCCAGATCTATTATCCCGATTGCATTCCTTTCACAGCAATATAGTTTGTTCCCCAGAATTTTAATACCGGCGACAGTCGTCAGTTCCTGATTCAGGATATTCTGGTTACCATCTGAATCCAGATAGATGATTTCTCCGGTAGCCCAGTTGGAAATCAAATAGATATCCAAGGGTGCATAATACTCAATACTCTCAGGCTGATTCAAAAGATCATCCCGGTAATTGTCTTTAATAGTAAAATCAAAGGCTGACAAGATGCAAAAGCTTCCTAGTAATATAATTATAGTAATTGTATTTTTCATATTAAATAACTCCTAATATTCATATTTCAGAATTTTCTACTCTGACTCACAAAGCAATTATTTGTATTGCTAAATTTTTGTCCACGAATTTCTCGAATTACACGATTTAAGAGAAGAGAGAACTAATTAGTATTTAGGACAAGAAAGGATTTTGACAATCTTGCAGAATAGCTATCAGAATGCATTCTTTAAAAAATATATCTCCGGATCAGTGAAAATCAGTGTTGATTCATCTTAGCCCAGATTATGTGGTTAACAATTATAGATACGCATTGAGTGCATGAACTTAAGAAAGGCCTATCTTTTTTTTATTGACAATATGATTCTTTTTCTAAAGGTAAGTAATATGAAAAAAATAGCAATCTCCATAATAATTTTGGTTGTTGTCTTTTACAGTTTTTTAAACTGTAAGGAAGGGCCGTTTGTGTTTCATACAGCGGACAGTCTGAAGATTGTTTACCAGACGGATGACAGTCTGCATTTATATGAAACAACCTATACACGAGTTTCAAAGGTAAAAGTATATTTAGATGGAACTGACAAGCCTTTAGACATACCTTTGAGAAAAGAATATCCAACCGAGACGAGTCAATACAAAATGCCAGACAAGTTATTTGCCGTATCAGATATTGAGGGCAATTTTCAGGCATACAAAGATCTGCTGATAAACAATGGAGTAATGGATAAAAACTATAACTGGATCTTTGGTAAAGGTCATCTGGTGATAGTGGGAGATTTGGTGGACAGAGGTCCGCAGGTATGGGAATGTCTGTGGTTAACCTATTATCTGGAAGCTGAAGCATTGAAAAAAGGCGGGCAGGTGCATTTTCTGCTGGGCAATCATGAGCAGATGAATTTAGCAGGGATTACAGATTATGTCCCGCCAAAATATAAAGGAATAGCGAAGGATCTCAAGTTACGATATCAGGATTTATTAGGAAAAGAGACAGAGCTTGGCCGTTGGATGCGGAGTAAAAATACAGTTGAGCAGATCGGATCATATTTATTTGTACATGGAGGAATAAGTCCGGAACTGGTAAAATTGAAATTAGCGTTTTCAGATATAAATTCGATCATGCGGGAGAATTTAGGTAAAGGGAGAAAAGAGGTTACTGATTCACTGGCCAAAGTCTTGATAGGATCCTATGGACCGCAATGGTACAGAGGTCTTGCTGTGGAGTATAAAGATAACCCCAGACTGACTTTGGAGCAGGTCAGTAAAATAACAGAAGAACTTAAAATTAAGACTATCGTTGTAGGACATACAATTGTCGAGGATATGCAGACACATTACGAGGGAAAACTCATTACGATTGATGTTCATCATGCAGAAGATACGCCAGAAGGGCTTATGATTTTGCAGGGGAAAACTTATAGAAGGGATGATAGAGGAAAAACTTTGGATATGGAATTGAAAAAATAATGCAAAAGACTTTATTGTTGGTTGAAGATGATTTACTAATAGCCAGACAGGGTGCAATGATCCTGGAAAAATCGGGATATTTGGTCATAACTGCGAGAAATCATAAAGAAGCTTTAAAAGCTGTAGAGGAGAATCCGCAAATCGATCTGGCCCTGCTTGACATTGACCTTAAAGAAGAGAAAGACGGAACCGAAGTTGCGAGAGACATTCTTAAAATACGGGATTTACCAATCGTATTTCTATCCAATCATACTGACAGGGGAACTGTTTTAAAAACCGAGAAGATCACATCCTATGGATATATTGTTAAACATGCCGGCGAAGTTGTTTTATTAGCTTCCTTAAAGATGGCTTTTAGGCTGTTCGAAGCAAATCAGAAAGTTAAGGACAGCGAAAGGTTCTTTTCCACCCTGTTTCAAAAATCGAATGACGGCAATATTTTAATTGAAGCCGGTATAATCATCGATGCTAACGAAGCGGCACTCAATATGCTCAAATGCACAGATGCCAAGCAATTATACGGATTAGCACCTTGGCAGGTATCACCTGATTTTCAGCCGGATGGACAAGCATCAAAGCATAAAGCCAAGACTTTAATGGAGTTTGCTCTGAACCAGGGCTACACAAATTTTATCTGGCAGCACAAGAATTTCCAGGAGCAGCTTTTTTGGGTAGAGGTCACACTGACTACGATAAAGCATGGCGGGCGGGATATTCTCTATACAACCTGGCGGGATATCACGCTCCGGAAACACTATGAGGATTCCCTCAGAGAAAATGAGAATAAATTGAGAACGATAATAGATACATCACCAGACGGAATCGTAATGGCTGATTTGAATGGCAAAATCACTTTTGCCTCAAAAAGAATGATGGATATTTTGGGATTTTCTTCCCTGTCCGAGATTCTGGGAAAGAATAGTTTTCATTTTATTTCGGAAAAAACCAGAGACAGGGCAATAACTAATGTCAAAAATATGATTGAAAACCACATTTCTTCAAACAATAAGCATCATGTTCTCATGAAAAGCGATTTTACAGAAGTTCATGTTGAGATTAATATTAATATCAACTATGATGAGAATAACCAGCCTTTGGGTATAATTGCAATTATCAGAGATATTACAGACAAAATCAATATTGAAGAGGATTTGGCCAAATCAGTCATTGAGAAAGAAGCATTACTTCAGGAACTGCAACACAGGACGAAGAACAGTCTCACTCTCATCGAAAGTCTGATCAAACTGGAAATTTTCCGGAATGCTAATCCTACTTGCAAACCCATATTGGAAAATCTGATCTATAGGATCCATTCCATTTCCCAGGTTTATGATTTATTGTCAGCATATAATCAGACAGAACGTATTCCGTTTGCTGAATATATTAGAAATTTGGCTAATAGTGTTTTTCGTGCCTTTATAGACAAAAAATCTCAAATCATGCTTTATACTGATCTGGAAGAGTTGGAATTCCCGGCGAAGTTTTCCACTTCCCTGGGTTTGATCGCCAATGAACTGCTTTTAAATTCTATTAAATACGCATTTTCGGAAAACCAGACAGGGTATATTTCCATTAAGATAAATGTTAGAGATGGTTTATTAGTATTGGAATTATCCAATAATGGTCTTCCCCTGGCAGTGGATTTTGATCCTGCTAATAGTAAAGGTTTAGGCATGCAGATCATTACCCTGCTGATCAGACAATTGGATGGAGAATTGATTGTGATGAAGGAGCCTGTAACCTGTTTCAAAGTTGTTGTTCCGTTAGTACCTTACAAATAAAATTCTTATATTTTTGAACAGGATATTTGTAGAGAGTTGGACTGAATCCCTTTGATGAGAGGGAATGAGGATGTATATTTATTCACCAGGCTAAAGCCGGCGTTCCAGGAAGGATAATGAGATTTAAGAAAGTATATATAGAGATTACAAATAGTTGCAATTTGAGGTGTGATTTCTGTCCATCGCATAAGAGGGAAGAATCATTTTTAAGCATAGAGCAATTTGAAGAAATATTGGAAAAACTTCAGAATTTTACAGAGTATCTTTATTTTCATTTAATGGGAGAGCCTTTACTTCATCCATTACTAAAAGACTTTTTACAACTCAGCAAAAATAAAGGGTTCAAGGTCAATTTAACTACCAATGGGACATTGTTGAATCAAGCATATTTTTTGCAGGAAACTGATTACCAACCTAGGCAGATCAATATTTCTTTACATAGTCTGAGTCAGTTTGAAAAAGAAAAACGCGATGGATATGTCCGGGAAATCATGCAATTTGTAAATGAAATACAAAAGAACAGTGGAACCTTTTTGACTTTGAGATTATGGAACCTGAATAGTCCTGGAACATTGGATAACTTCAATGCGGAGATTCTGGATTATTTGGTAGAATTTGGAGGAGTTCCTAAGGAAGAATGGGTATTGACAGCCCGAAATGGGAGTTGGCAGATAAAGGAAAGGGTTTATTTACATTTCGACGAATATTTTGTCTGGCCGGATTTAAATAATGATATCCATAATGAAAAAGGTATCTGTCATGGATTACGGGATCATTTGGGAATTTTAGCCGATGGAACAGTCGTACCTTGCTGTTTGGATGGAGAAGGATTAATTGATCTGGGAAACATTTTTGCAGATGAAATTGAGGATATTTTAAGAAAACCGGAAGTATTAAGAATGCTGAAAGGATTCTCTGAGAGAAAGCTTAGCAACGATTTATGCAAACATTGCGGATTTATAAAAAGATTCTCTTGACAACAGACAAAAAGATTTTTTAGTTTAACATTAAGAAGTTAGCTAAATAAAAATAGAAATTAGGAGGCAATATGGCATCCCCTGAATTATTACAAGGAGTGGTAAAAGCTGCTGCATTATTTGGAGCAGGATTTTGTATGGGTATAGGTTCATTAGGTCCTGGGTTGGGACAAGGATATGCAGCGGGTAAAGCATGCGAAGCTATTGGCAAGGCTCCTGAGACTGCAGGTTTAGTAACCAGAACTATGTTGGTAGGTCAGGCAGTAACAGAATCTTGCGGTATTTATGCATTAGTTATCGCTTTATTGCTAATATTCAACAGTTAATAATCTCCCAACACCAAAGGAGATTTTATGATTAGTGTTGATTATACCCTATTTCTGGTAATTTTAAATTTCCTGCTTTTATTGTTGGTTTTGAACAAGCTTTTGTATAAGCCGTTAAAGCAGTTTTTAACGGACAGAGCGAATCAGATCAGCAATGATATGGATGAGGCCAAAAAGTCTATAGAAAAAGCAGATGAATTAGTGAAGGAAAAAGAGAGTGATTTAAGGCAAGCCATGCAGGATTCCAGGAAGATGAAAGACCAGATCCGCAAGGAAGCTGAAAATCAGGCCAATGATATTTTGAATTCTGCTAAAGTTCAGGAGAAGAAGATCCTGATAGAAACAGAAGCACAGTTAGAATTAAAGAAGATCAAGGCAACTCAGGATATAGAAGAGAATATCACTGCTTTGGTTACTGAATTATCATCCAAAGTTTTAGCGGAAAAGATGGACAAAGAGATGGATTCAGCTTTAATTCAAAGAGTTTTGGCAGACAGAGGTGAAAAGTGAAAAATACACTTTTAGCCAAAAGATATGCTAAAGCGGTATTAGAAAATGTCAAAGACGAAGAATTAAATTCTCTCTATTCCGATGTGGAATGTATAAAAACTATTTTAAAAAACACAACTTTATTGAAACAATTAGAGTCGGTGATAGTTTCTAATTTAGTGAAGGGACAGTTGATCTTTGAAGTGACAAATCATCTGAACCATAAGGAATTGTGGAAAAGTCTGTTATTACTGTTGGAAAAGAAAGGCAGAGTAATTCATTTGGAAACAATTGTGGAAGAAATAGAGACAATGATTTTATATAAGAGTGATAAAGTGAAAGTTGTTTTAAAAGTAGCGAGAGAGTTGGAAGATATGGTTTTACAAGGGATCAGGGAGAAGCTGGGAAGCATGCTGAAGAAAGAAATAGTTTTTGAGATCAGATTAACGCCGGAGATCATCGGTGGATTTATCGCAGAGACCCATTCATTTACAGTAGATGCATCAGTCAGCACAAATTTGAAGAAATTCAGTAGAAACCTATCAACCGGAATGTAAGAAGTGGAGTAATTATGAATATTCAGCCAGATGAAATTAGTTCCATTATCAAAAGTAAAATTGATAATTTCAAATTTGATATAGACATAGCTGAGACAGGCAAAGTTATTCAAATTGGAGATGGTATTGCCCGTATATACGGATTGGAAAATGTACTTTCCGGGGAAATGATTCTCTTTTCGAGTAATGTATATGGCATGGCACTCAACCTGGAGCAGGAGAATGTCGGATGTATTGTATTTGGAGACAGCAGAGCTATCAAGGAAGGAGATGCGGTTCGCAGGACCAATCGTATTCTGGAAGTACCTGTTGGGGAAGCTCTTTTAGGAAGAGTAGTAAATGCATTAGGTCAACCCTTGGATGGTAAGGGTGAGATAAAGACAGATAAGTTCCTTCCATTGGAACGAAAAGCTCTGGGAGTTGTCCAGAGACAACCCGTAAAGGAGCCCTTACAGACAGGACTCAAATCAATTGACTCGATGATTCCGATCGGAAGAGGTCAGAGAGAATTGATCATTGGCGACCGTCAGACAGGTAAAACAGCGATTGCTTTAGATACAATTATTAATCAGAAAGGCAAAAATGTTTTTTGTATATATGTAGCGATTGGGCAAAAACAGTCCTCGGTCGCAAAAATGGTAAAGACTTTGGAGAAACATGATGCTTTATCCTATTCGATCATAGTTTCAGCAGCAGCATCAGATCCACCTTCTTTACAATTCCTGGCACCTTATGCCGGATGTTCGATGGGTGAATACTTCCGTGATAATGGGATGCATGCTTTGATCATTTATGATGATTTATCCAAACATGCAGTTTCATATCGTGAGATATCCCTGTTATTGAGAAGACCACCAGGTCGTGAAGCATATCCCGGAGATGTTTTCTATTTACATTCCAGATTATTGGAAAGAGCCTCCAAACTTAATGATTCTTTAGGCGGAGGATCTCTTACTGCCTTGCCGATCATTGAAACAAAGGCGGAAGACATTTCAGCATACATTCCCACCAATGTGATTTCGATCACAGACGGGCAGATCTATTTGAGTAGCCGTTTATTCTACTCAGGTATCAGACCGGCTATTAATCCCGGTTTGTCAGTATCCCGTGTGGGTGGTAGTGCTCAGATCAAAGCGATGAAGAATGTTGTAGGTCAGTTACGTTTAGACTTAGCCCAGTATAACGAATTGGAAGCATTCTCCAAATTTGGTTCTGATCTTGATAAAACAACTCAGGCCCAATTAAAAAGAGGTGAAAGATTAATAGAAATCCTTAAACAGGATCAATATGTTCCTCTGCCTGTGGAAAAACAAATATTTATTATTTTTATGGCCAATGAAGGTTATTTAGACACAATAGAATTATGCAAGATCAAGGAAGTGGAAACAGAATTATTCACGATTCTTGATGCCAAATACAAAGACTTTATGGCAGTATTGATCAAAGATAAACTTACGGATGAGTTAAGACAGAAGATGCACGAAATTTGTAAGGAAGTTGTAAGTAAATTTTAATGTTAGTAAAAATGAGGCTTTATGGGAAATATTAGGGATATCAAAGTCAGAATTAATAGTGTAACCAACACTAAGCAGATCACCAATGCCATGAAAATGGTAGCGGCATCCAAGCTGAGAAAAGCCCAGGAAAGAGTAGTAAATATTCGACCCTATGCCAATTATTTGGATCTAATGTTGCGAACCTTGCAGCTTAAGAATCAGGATACCGAGCATCCTCTTCTCAAAGGAAAAAGTACGAAAGCAAAAGAATTGATTGTGATCATAACAGCAGACAAAGGGCTTTGCGGATCATTCAATTCGAGTATCATGAGGTTTTCCTTAAAATATTTGTTAACAGTTGACCTTGAGCAAACTGATCTATATCTGGTAGGCCGCAAAGGTTATGATTTTTTCAGAAAGAATCCTAAATATAATGTTGTAAAGACATATCTGGGTTTGCCCAATTATGTGCAAATGGAAGATGTGCACGAGATCACTGAATTCTTACTGACTGAATATCTGAGTAACAAGTATTCAACTGTAAAAGTTATTTATAATGAGTTTAAATCAGCCATACAACAGAATTTAGTATGCAAGCAAATATTACCGATTGTACCTTTGGAATCAGAAATCGTATCCAGGACAGACTTTGTGTATGAACCTGATGCGGAGACTTTGATCGAGGAACTTGGTAAAAAATATATTAATATCGAAATTATGCGTAACCTTCTGGAATCAGCAGCTGCAGAGCAGGGTGCCAGAATGACTGCAATGGACAACGCAACCACCAATGCCGGGGTAATCATTGATGCACTCACTTTGCAATATAACCGAGAGAGACAGCAAACCATTACCACCGAGATCATCGAAGTTGCTTCCGGTGCAGAAGCTATTGGTAAATAATAGTTAAGATAAAGAGGTAAATATATGACCGAAGGAAAAGTTGTTCAGATAATCGGACCTGTCGTAGATGTAGAGTTTCCTGAAGGAAAGCTTCCAGCTATTTACAACGCTTTAAGAATAGAAAGAGCAGGCCAGCCGGCCCTGATTCTGGAAGTCCAGATGCATTTGGGCGAGAACATTATCAGAGCTGTATCCATGGATTCCACTGATGGTCTGGGTCGTGATGTCAAGGTTTTTGACACAGGTAATACAATCATGGTACCTGTAGGAGAAGCTGTTCTCGGCAGAATTATCAATGTTGTTGGAGAGCCTATCGATGAGATGGGACCAATCCCGGAGACGGAAAAATATCCCATCCACAGACAAGCTCCGGCTTTTGAAGACATGGAAACAGAAGAAAAAATTCTGGAAACAGGTATTAAAGTAATAGATTTAATTGAACCATATCTTAAAGGTGGTAAAACAGGATTATTCGGTGGAGCAGGTGTGGGTAAAACCGTACTTATCCAGGAATTGATCAGAAACGTTGCCACAGAGCACGGCGGATTTTCAGTTTTCACCGGTGTGGGTGAAAGAACCAGAGAAGGTAATGACCTTTGGCTGGAAATGAAACAATCAGGCGTAATTGAGAATACAGCAATGGTGTTCGGACAAATGAATGAACCCCCGGGAGCCAGACTCAGAGTAGGTTTGACCGGTTTGACCATTGCGGAATATTTCCGTGATGTCTCCAAAAAAGACGTACTTCTCTTTATAGATAATATCTTCCGTTTCACTCAGGCAGGATCTGAAGTATCCGCTCTGTTAGGCCGTATGCCTTCAGCAGTGGGTTATCAGCCAACGCTTGCCACAGAAATGGGAGCTTTACAGGAAAGAATCACCTCCACCAGAAACGGATCCATCACATCCGTACAGGCTATTTACGTACCGGCGGATGACTTTACTGATCCTGCACCAGCCACAACCTTCTCACATTTGGATGCATCAACATTCCTTTCCAGAAGAATTGTGGAATTGGGTATATACCCGGCAGTTGATCCGTTAATGTCCACCAGCCGAATTCTGGATCCGAAGATTGTAGGTGATGAGCATTATTTTGTCGCCCGTGAAGCACAGAGAATCATCCAGAAATACAAAGATTTGCAGGATATTATTGCGATTCTGGGTATGGATGAGCTTTCTGAACAGGACAAACTTGTCGTCAGCAGAGCCAGAAAAATCGAAAGATTCTTCTCACAACCTTTCTTCGTAGCTGAAGAGTTCACGAATGTACCAGGCCAGTACGTTCCTCTGAAAGATACTGTAGAAGGGTTCAAAGCAATCATAGCCGGGGATTGTGATTCCTGGCCGGAACAGGCTTTCCTTTTTGTCGGAAACATTGAATCAGCTGAAGCGAAAGCAAGGAAAATGATGAAATGAGTAAAGTAAGATTAAAAATAATTCAACCCTCCTGTATTAAGATAGATAAGGATTTTGACAGTGTCATTATCCCAGGGGTTGAGGGTTATTTCGAAGTACTTTACGGACACACACCTTTTTTAACCAAGATCGCTCCTGGCGTTCTTAAAGCTATTAATGAGGACAAAGCAGATGTATTTGCTATTCACGATGGTTTTGTAACTGTAGAAAATAACACAATTACCATCATTACAGAGTTGATTGAACGGGATAATGAGATTGATATGACCAGAGCCGAAAACGCGAGAATACGTGCGGAAAAAAGACTTGCCAGTCTGTCATCAACTGATATTGATTTTCGCAGGGTCGAAATTGCTCTCCGAAAAGCAGTCAGCAGAATCCAAACAGTTAATAATTGATTACATATAATTATCGGGGCAGTTTATCTGCCCCTTACTAAAACACAAAAATTAATCACTGAGAAGATATAATCTCCAAACTATTTATCAGTGTAAAAGTAAGAAGAATATGGAAAATAAAGATATATTTGTAATTGACATAGGAAACACACACATAGTTACAGGTGTTTACCGCTCAGGGAAATTAACCTTTTCCTGGAGATTCAGTTCTGACAAAAAGAAGACATCTGACGAGTATTTCTCGCTCTTATATACTTTGAGTGCGAACACCGAAATAACATTCAGCGATTTTGCAGTATGTGCAATTTCTTCAGTGGTCCCGGTGTTAACCAGAACCTTTCACCATCTTGTCGAACGGTATTTTCAATGCCCAGTTATAAATGTTACGGCTTTAACAGAACTTGATCTCTCATTTCCTATGCCTGATCCAAGTTTTATCGGAGCAGATTTGATTGTTAATGCCTATTCAGCTTTAAAAAAATACCAGGGAAACTGTATCGTCTGTGACTTTGGCACTGCCACAACATTACAATTGATAGGCAAAGACGGGTTTTTCCATGGCACAATTATCATCCCGGGGGTTAATACGGCTGCAAACAGTTTATTTGAAAAAGCTTCCTTACTTACTAATATCCAAATAGAGAGACCCAACAGTTTATTAGGAACGAGTACAAAAGAAGCCTTGTTATCAGGAATTGTTCTTGGAAACAGTCTGATGATAGATGCCTTGATCAACAGAGTAAAAACAGAGTACCAGCATTTGGGAGAATTTATAATTATAGCTACCGGCGGAATTTCGAGTTTGATCTGCAAAGATTCCCAAGAAGTTCAATACATTGATAAAAACTTAACCCTTGACGGGTTATATTATATTTGCAAAAGATATCTTTATGCTTAGAAAGACAATAATATTTCTAATCATTTTAATGAGTTTTACAATAGGATATTCCTTAGTAAATGAACCTGTCTATTATTTAAAAGGATATAATCCCCTCAATAACAATACTATAGATATTTTCAAAAAGGGGAAAGGATTTTCTTTTACAAAAACAAACACATATTTTTTTACAGGTTATGAAACTCCTCCCACCCTTAAAGTTGATTTACCCAGTCAAAGAATCTTTTTACAACCTACTGTATTTAACATTCCTATTTTATACCCCCGGATCATGACCTATGATCAATATTTGGATAGTTCTTTCAGAAATAAGTTCTACAGTATTCTGTCAGTTGAAACAAAAGACCTTTTGAGTCAAACTAACAGAACAGAATCCCAGGGTCTGATACCCGATATAGTGATTAACCTGCCGGCTATCGCTATCCCGAAGGCAATCCGCAGTTTTATGGGAAACAAAGCAGGAAGGCTGAGTTTGGATGGTAGTCAAAAAATTGAGTTTACCGGAAAGAGTACGGATAACCAAAATGTTGTTGTGGGTGAAACAGGGAATAGTAAGAGTTTCAATTTTAACATGCGGCAGGATTTAGATCTCAAGCTTAAGGGTACTATTGGAGAAAAGATTACTGTAAACGTTAATTATAATTCCAATACTCAGGGCGGTATGTTCAGTGAGAACAATATCAATCTAAACTATCAGGGCAATGAAGATGAAATAATTCAATCCATTGAAGCAGGTAATACATCTTTATCTATCAGCGGAGCCAGTTATATCAGTGCATCTGCATCTTCCAAAGGTCTGTTTGGATTGAAAAGCAAGATGAAATTTGGTGATATCGATTTAACTACTATTATCAGTAAAGAAGAATCTCAAAAAAATAAGCAGACATATTTTGGTCCAAAAGAAAACTTAGCCAATACAATACGTACGGCTGATTACGATAAACTGACAAATTTCTTCTTCATGGATCCATATGAATTGTTTGATCTTATGGACTCAGCATATTGCCAAGAGCATGATTTGCCCGAATCTTGGACTGACAATGCAATTAATCTGGATGGAAACTCTGATTGGAAATTCAAAGACCCAACTATCGTGCCTTCGGCTAATGCCTTACGCGTGTTTATTAATGATAATTCAGCAAGCAATGATATTTCTGTTGTTACGGCCTCAATGATTGGTGATTCACTTACACAAACTGGAAATTATGATGAACAAACACTGGGAGATGATTATTATTTCGATTCTAAAAGAGGTTTGATCAGATTCCTAAAACCAATATACAGCAATTATGATATTGGTATAGTTTATACTAATCCATACGGGACTGTAGGTGATGCAGGCACGCAACCCTACCGGCTTCAACCAATCAAGAGAAGTAATCAGGATGCCACAATGCCAACCTGGAATTACGAAGCAAGAAACATTTATGATTTGGGGAATAAAGACATTGACAAGGTTGGATTTAGCATAGAAATTAAAAAGTGTGTAGCTGAAGGTTCCAGTGCAGATAGTACGTTTATTCCTGGTTCCACAACGATGTCATATTCCGCCTATAGCCGTCTCAATGTTGATGGACTAGGTGGAATCAACGGCGATGATTATTCGGTGGATCTTGCAGAAGGATACATTTACATTCCTTTGCTCAAGCCCTTTGCCAGTGTGGGTGACAGTGCACTATATGTTACGAATAACAATCAGAATGATTCAAATCTCAAATTCATTATTAAGGGATCTATAGGGCATGAATCGTATGATGTCGGGGTGGGCCTAATCAAAGGCAGTGTGCAGGTTACCCTGAACGACAGGGTATGCCAGGAGAATGTTGATTACATAGTTGATTATGATATGGGTACAGTAACCATGCTTAATGCAGAGGGAAAACGACCTGATGCCAAAGTGGTAGTGGAATATGAGTCCAAACAAATGTTTGTGGCAGAATCCAAAACTTTAATTGGAGCCAGAGCAGAATGGAAATTTGGAGATGAGTCCAAATTGGGCGGTACATTTATCTACCAATCTGAAAAAGTAGCAGATGCAAGACCCAAAATAGGTAATGAAAACAGAAGTATAATTCTAACCGGGTTAGACGGTAACCTTAAAATCCGCCCTAAATTCTTAACCAAAATGGTAGATTTGTTCCCGTTGATTAAAACAGATGAAGAGTCTGAAATGAGTTTAAACGGTGAATTTGCTATTGATATGCCTTTTGTTTATGGTTCGAAGAACAATAAAAATGAAATATATTTTGATGATATGGAGTCTATTTATGATTCGTATCCCTTAGGGATAAGCAGGTCAACCTGGCAGCAAGCCAGTAAACCTAGTTTTCAGTTTTATGGCAAAGGAACCACAAATTGGTTTAATCCCAATAATATCTATGCACGGGATGTTTATCCCGAAAATACTTTAGGTAAGAAGGAAAAGGACGATAAGATCTCTGTTTTAGCCTGCAAAATAACTCCTCCGGGAATTGGTATGCCTGGTGTTGGCAACAAATACTGGGGTGGTATTATGAAGTATATAGGCAATCAGATTGACTTATCTGAAAAGAAATATTTTGAGATCTTGGTGAAAGTGGATTCCTTAAATTCTATTCCTCAACCGGTAGTTCTTCATCTGGATATGGGTGATATTTCAGAAGACTTTTATACCGTCTTTGGAAATGAAGGTGTACTGAACACGGAGGATGGTAAAGGCGAGCAATTGAAAGATGCTGTCCTTCAACAAAAAGAGGATATTGGTCTAGATGGTATTATCACAAATACATATGGCGATGATCCTACTGATGATTATAATAATGAAATGGACGGACAAAACAATTATCCGCATATTAATGGAACTGAAGGTAATGGCATTTTGGATACTGAAGATCTCAATAATGATGGACAGCTCAACCGGGTTAATAAATATTTTGAATATACTGTTATTATTCCTGATACAACAAATGTAGCATTTACCAGTGTTTACAAGGGATGGTATGTATATCGGATTCCCCTGAATAATTCAGATTTAAAGCGTATTGTTTCAGAAGAAACAACTAATCCTTCATTGGAAAAAATCAGCTATGTCCGACTCTGGTTTGAGACAACTGAGACAGCGAAAATTCTGATTGCTTCTATGGACATTGTGGGTAATAAATGGCAGGAAGCAGCTATTACAAGACGTGAGGAATTAACCACTCCTTCTGTTCCTATTGAAGATCTGATTTTAAATCAGGAACAGATACTCGTTGAAATTTCAGATAACAAAAAAGACATGCACTATACTCCGCCTCCAAATACAATTGATACAGATAATGTTGATGATGCTTCTTTGGAGCAATCACTTAAAGTCACCTGTGCCAATTTACAGCAAACTCATATAGGTTTGGTGCGTCAAAAGTTTTATAGAGATACTTATAATTTGTTGGCTTATAAGAAAATGAAGTTCTGGTATTACCCGGAATCCTCGGGTTCGAACAGTAATGATTCTCTTTTTGTTATATATCGTTTGGGGACTGATTCGACAATCTATTATGAAATAAAAAAGAAAGTTCAGGTTATTCCATATAGTACCAAGCTGTCTTACTCAGAATGGAAAGAATTGGAATTCAACTTTGACGATTTAACTTATCTTAAAACTCTCAAAGAAATCGGTGATACCACATACACCAAAGATGGGATTATTTATACAAAAAAAGGTAATCCGTCCCTGACGGGAATCAAAAATATCGAAGCCGGAATAGAAGTTCCCAAAGGCAACCTCCCCTTTACCGGCCAGGTTTACTTTGATGATATCAGAGTTACAGATCCCAATCAGGAACCAGGATATGGGACTAAGTTTACTTTCTCCACCAAATTTGCTGACTTCTCAAATCTTAATGTCACATATGAGTGGAAATCAAACAATTTTAACACCTCTGTCAACAGAGCTTCGAATAATCTCATCCCTAAGGATGAAACAAAAACCCTGAGTATCAGCAATGATTATTTCCTGCAAAAATTCTTCCCTGCTAATTGGGGTCTGGAATTACCTCTCAACCTTAGGAGAAATGAGGCAAATGGCATTCCCACATATAAAATTAACTCAGATGTAGTCAGAAGCAATCTCTCTCCTGCAGCACAAAAAAGGGAACAAACCAAATCTCTGGAATACACAACCAGTCTAAGTTACAGAATGTCTAAAACACCAGAGAATAAAATTCTGGCCTACACAGTAAAAAACATTGGTCTTAGCGGTAGTGGGTTTAAAAGATACACGAAAAACGCTAATAGTGCTGACTCAACTTACGATTATACCCTTAATGGCAGTTATAAGCTTGATCTTCCCCAAAATTCTCTGGGCTTTAAAATAATCCCTAAATATAATTATTCTATGTACTTTTTCCCAAAATCCATTAATAACACTCTCAAATACCATTGGTCAAAACCAGTCAGATGGCAGGCCAATGCCCAGACAGCTCTTCAGACAGATTCAATTTCCTGGACTAAAGTACCCAATGTTGTTAATATCAGAGATGTTGAAACTTCTAATACTGTAGTGTATGATATGTTTTCCGATTTAAATCTTACCTATAGTTTAAACACAATTAGAAATTTGATCGTACGTGATTATTTCAAAGACTATAATATTGGGGTTGAAAAATCTTTTAAACAATCAGCTGAAGCTAAGTACAGTCCGCAATATACCAATTCCTTATTAACAACTCAAATTACTTACCGGACAGAATATCGGGAAGATAAGAGAGCAAAAAATGTAAACAACGGGATAACCGGCGTTGATTTAGACAAGAATTCATTTACCAGAGATATTAATGAAACCAGAAATATTACAGTAAATGGTATTGTAAAGAACAGTGATCTTCTTATTGCATTGGCTAATTTTCTTGATCCTTCAGAAACAAGAACTACTAATAAAACCCAAACTGATTTCAACTTTGATGATGTAACTTCAGGAGTCGGAAAGGATACCACAGGCATAGGTAAAACAACTACAAACGACCGCCCTAATTCAACATCACCTGGTGATAAAGAGATGGAAGAGTTGAAAAAGAAAATGGAAATGGAAGAAAAGAAAAATGCTCAGAAGGAAAATATATCAGAAGACAAAGAAAAAAAACCCGAAGACAAAACAGATACAAAGGATAAAGCAGAGGTAGCTAAAAAAGAAGAGAAAAAAGGAAGCAGTAATGTTTTCGGATATTTTTTCGGAG
>CAYQPF010000054.1:0-28252 GCA_964419225.1 uncultured Candidatus Cloacimonadota bacterium
GAGTCTTCCTTCAGAGATCAGTTCATTAACAAGTCTTCAAAGCTTAGATTTGAGTGATAATCAATTATCAATTCTCCCTAAAGAGCTATGTAGATTAAATCTAAGGCTTCATTCTCGCGAAATTTTTTTTCTGTATTATACTTCATTTAAACGCAGTATCAGTATTAATTCTAAAGGGATAAACATAGCAAACAACCCCATTGAAAAAGAACTCGGGGATATCATCAATAAATCTCGAAAAGAAATTGAAATTTTCCTGCAACAATACTCAACCGGAGATAAAGAACAAAATGAGATAAAAATTGTCTTAATCGGAGAAGGTGGTTCAGGTAAAACTTCTTTAGTAAAGAGGTTGTTTGAGGAAGACTTCGATCCTAACGAATCACAAACTCACGGAATCATCATTAAATCAAAAGAGTTAGACATAAATGGCAAGAAAGTTAAAGCGAATTTCTGGGATTTTGGTGGACAGTTAATAATGCATGCCGCTCATCAATTTTTCCTTTCCAAGGATACATTGTACATATTAGTAGTCAGTCCACGGGAAAATGACAGCAGAATCTCCAATCTTATGATCAATAAATTTATGAGGCAAATCGAAACCTTCGGGGGTGATTCTCGGATTATGGTTGTTATTTCCAAAATTGATGAAGATAAGGCAGCTTTTGATTTAAATCGAACTGACTTAAAATTGGAATACAAGAATATAGTCGATTTTCACAGAATATCAGCCAAAGATAACAAAGGGATTTATGAATTTGAGCAAAGTTTGACAAATGAAATTGGAAAACTTCCTTCACTTACTAGAAGGTGGACAGAAAACTGGCTGGAAGTAAAAAAAGCCTTGGAAAATATGACAGAAAACCATATTGCTTACACAAGTTATCAGGATATCTGCAACCAGCTCAAGGTTTATAAAATTGAAGAGCAGATTGTTCTTCTGGAATATTTAAATAATCTTGGAATTATAACCAGATTCAAGAAATATGAACTGAAAAACACAAATATCCTTAAACCAAGATGGGTAACGAATGCTATATATAGAATAATAAATTCCATTAAGCTCGAAGCTAACCATGGAATAATAAGTAAACATGATGTTAATAGTATTTTACATAGCAAAGAAGAATGCAAAGACTTAGCAAAGATTGAAGAAATTTGTTATACACATGAAGAACAACAGTTTATTATCGATTTAATGAAAGAATTCCATTTAGCTTATGATTATCAGTCTGCCAAAGAAAAAATCATGGTTCCTTCTTTGTTAAATAAATCTGAGCCTGACTTTAATAAATCCATAGAAACCGAATCTCTGAAACTTAGATTGAAATATCATTATCTTCCTGATTCTGTCATGCCGAACTTCATTGTCAGAATTAATAGCCAAATAGTTGATGAAAAACTCTGGAGAAGCGGGGTTCTTTTTGAGGATGATCTCAAATGGAGAGCATTGGTTAAAGAGAAAAATCTTGAAGACAGCATCTATATTTATATTTCCGGTCTTTTACGTCGGGATGCCATTCCTGTCATTTTGGATCATTTTAGGGAAATTAACAGTCACTTCGATAGGGTTAGTGTTAAAACAGAAATATGTATCAAAGATGATTTCTATTACGATTTTAATGATTTGATGACTTATCTTAAAAAAGGAAAAGAAGAAATTTTCATTCCTAAATTTGAAATGGATTTTAGAATCAGTGATATTTTAGGTGAATATATTAGTAATTTTGACAAAAGAGGAGGGGTTATCGTGGTAAACAAAGTTTTGAATGTAAATAATTCAGGCAATATGCAATTGGTTGAAGAAAATTCAGGTGAAATAAACTTTTCTATTTCCCATAATGAATCTACAGACATCATCCGGCTTTTTCTGGAAGAATTACAGAAATCTGATGTCCCACAAGAAATTAAAGATGATGCGGTTACTATTGTCACTGAAATTGATAAAAGTATAAAAGAGAAAAAACCAAAAGTTATGATCAGCTCCTTAATAAATGGTCTAAAAGACATTTCAGTATTATTTACAGCAACTCAGGGACTTATTACCGCTACACCGAAACTGATTGAATGTTTTAGCAACTTAATCAAGTAAGAGTTAGCAATATATTCCTTAATAAAATTTTAATTTGACATTATAAGAATAAAAAGAATTATGTATTATATGTTTATTTAAGGTTAATAAAAGGAGCAGTTAATGGAGAATGTACCAAAAGAAATATCTTTAAACGAGTTCATGAAACAATATGCTTCAGATAAAGATAAAGATACACGTAAATTTTGTTTTATTTTAGGTGCGGGAGCTTCCAAGCAATCCAATATACCCACAGGTGCTGAGTTAGCTCAGAAATGGCTGGAAGAAATTAACGACAAATATGATAAAAAAACTGTAACAGACTGGATGGCAAACATCGGATTAAATCATGAAAATACTTCTGAAAAGTACTCGGATATTTATGAAAAAAGATTTGAAATAAATAAGCAGGAAGGATATTTTTATTTAGAAAAAATAATGGAAAGTGCTGAACCAAGTTTTGGGTATTCAGTATTAGCTCAGATACTTGAAAAAACACAGGATAATCTCATTATAACAACAAACTTTGATAATTTGTTGGAAAGTGCCATGTTTATTTACACACAAAAGAGGCCGTTAATTTTGGGTCATGAATCACTAGCCGGTTACATTAAAATATTTTCAAAGAGACCTATCATTGTAAAAATCCATAGAGATTTATTACTCAATCCGAAGAACAGCCATGAAGAAACAGGGACAATGGAAAAGAGTTGGGAGGAAAATCTGTCAGTAGTATTACAATATTATACTCCGCTTGTGATAGGATATGGTGGTAATGATGGCAGTTTAATGAATTTCTTAAGTAAACAAAACTGTCCAAGCAGTGGGATGTTTTGGTTCTATTGGGAAGAAGGTGGCTTGCCAAGCAAGAAAATTCTGGATTTACTGTTAAAATATGATGGTTATCTTGTCCCGATAAAGGGCTTTGATGAACTTATGCTAAAATTTAATCAAGTGCTGAATTATAAACTGTTTGATGATGAGTTGAAAAATATTGCCCAGAAGAGAATGGAATCCTATCGAAAGCAATTAGAAAGCATTAACTCCAATGAGAAAACAAGTGCTGAAGTAAAAGATATGATCCTGGATGCAGCAAAGAAGCAAAAGAAGTCCCCTTGGTTATTAATTATTGAAATTGAAAACGAAAAAGATATTGAAAAGAAAAATGAGATGTTCAGATCAGGAATTGAAGAGTTTAAAAATAATGTTGAATTTGTTTTGTCTTATATCTCGTTTCTCTTAAAAATAAAAATGGACTACACAGAAGCAGATAAGTACTACAAGAGAGTTCTTGAACTAGAACCTAATAATGCAATAAATATCGAGACTTATGCCATTTTCCTAAGTGAACAAAAAAAGGACTACTCGGAAGCCGAGGTTTTCTATAAGAAAGCTTTGGAATTGGATCCAAAGAATGCAAGAAATACCGAGAATTATGCTGTTTTTCTGACTAACCATAAGAAGGACTATACAAATGCTGAGGTTTTCTATAAGAGAGCTTTGGAATTGGATCCCAATGAGGCAACAAATACCGGGAATTATGCTGTTTTCCTGGAAAATCAAATAAACGATTATGCAGAAGCCGAGGTTTTCTATAAGAGAGCTTTAAAGTTAGATCCCAAGAATGCAAGAATTTCCGGGAATTATGCCATTTTTCTAACTAACCAAAAAAAAGACTATGCAGAAGCCGAGGTTTTCTATAAGAAAGCTTTGGAGTTGGATCCGAAGGATGCAAGAAATACCGGGAATTATGCCAATTTTCTGGAAACTCAAAAAAAAGACTATGCTAAAGCCGAGGTTTATTATAAGAAAGCTTTGGATTTGGATCCAAAACATGCAAATACCACAGGCAATTATGCAAAGCTATTGATAGAAGCAGAGAAATACGAAGAAGCTGAGAAACTAGTAGATAAAGCTTTCGAATTAAATCAGAATGAAGAAACTGATTTACTTATTGAAGTATGGTATTACAGGTATGCGATTTATGATAAATGGTATGAAGAAGCTGAAAAGGAGATTTCGAGTCTTTTGAAAAAAGGGATTAGATCTGTCGGATGGAATCTGGATACTGTTTATGAGAAAGCAATCAAGCTTGGACACAAAAATCCAGATAAACTATTGGAGTTTAAGAATAGAATGACACAGGAAGAAGAGAAGACGTAATGTGAATCATCTCTTCAGCTTGAGCCTGTGTGATTTCAAATTCAGACAGTTTCACTGTCCTGAATTCAAATGTGCTTAATAATAATCTTCCATCCTACCCGACAGGAATTGATCAGCATTCAAACCTGCAGCTTTAGAAATTATGCAAACAAACATATAATGTAGGAATAATTTGGGATTTTGCAGGTATTGTCCTTCAATTTTCTCCGATCATAAGACCAATAACGTTTGCTAACCTGCAATATGTCAAACACTTATTCCCCCTCTCTTTGCAAGAGAGGGGTCAGGGGTGAGTTGGAGAATGGGATCTTTTCTTCTATTACATTTCATTTTTTGCCCAGCCTCAAAACTATCAGAATAAAGTTTTGTCCCTCGGACAATTTGGAAGAGAAAAGAACTGACCTTTACCAGAATAAATATTATCTTATCCTACCTATCCTGTTTATCGATGCTAAATATTCCGAATCCTTGCTCCCTTCCCCTAATTGTCAACTCTCAACTCTCAACTCCCTTCCTGTCCATATCGTCCATACTGTCCATTGAGTCCATATAGTCCATTTCTCGGAAATCTATTCCCTATATCAGCTCATACTTCTTGCTGTAACTCAATCTGCTCAGCACCTCATCTGTACAGCCCTGCGACAGAGCCATATATGCTTTGGCAGCAATCTCCTTGAAATCTTCTGTCAGATATCCCAGTTTTACGACAATCACATCCTTCTGGAGATAATCGATTTCCAACGCCTGAAACATATCTACACTGGTAAAACCAATATGCTTAGAAGAAAGGATCAAATCAAATTGCTCTGTCTTGAACAGAATCAGCACAGCTTTAAACAAACCAAAACCTGCGACGATTTTAATCGGTGTACCTGTCAATTCCACAGGCTGACAATACATCGTATCGTAGTGTCCGCCTACAGTGAGGGTGATCAGCTGATTGAGTTTTGTCTGACAGATTTGCACAGCCCGAGGATCATAAATCCCGGCGACCAGGATCTGCTTCCCCTGACAATGATCCTTCAACTCATTACTCAATAATCCAATAACTGTGGTATTATCTGCAGTGGATCCTGCAGTTGGATTATCTCCGGAATCAGAAACAAACACAGGCTTACAATTATCCTGCAATGCCAAAGTCAAGGCTTGAAGTGGGGGATAGGAAGGTGAGGAAAAGCTGAACTTATTCTGCTGTTCAACGAATTTGTCTGTCAGATACTCAGCATATTTCTGTGCTTTCTCCTGATTATTCTTTGTTACTACTAACGCTGTAACTCCGTTTTCCATAGCGTCAGCCCAGGGAAAACCCAGTAAATAAGAAGCAGAACAGACTTCCGGATCTTCTTCGATCTTGTATAATTCACATATAAGTGACTTCATCGGTTCACAGTCTGTCTCCGACTTTTCTCCGGCAATCAGGCAATCTATGGTTTTGTGACCCATGGTCAATTTGGTTTTGGTTTGCAGAGAATAATCCGCCATCTCTGCTGCTTTGTAGCCTGTTTCATAGGCATCCAGGTGGGGAGCTGTCTTAAATCCTGTGTAAGCATCAGCACAGGTCAGCATGATTTCCGTTACGGTTGCATGCATATCCAACCCGCAAAAGACGGGAATATCAGGGTACAAGGCTTTGATCTCCTTTAAGAGATCTGACTCGGCTGAACCGATGTTTTTCACCCGCATAGAACCGTGCAATGCCAAAACAAAGGCATCAATTTTTGGAGCTTCCTGCAAATAAGCAAAGAATTTTACTTTCAGTTGATTATAAAAATGCTCATCTATTTCACCGTTAGGCACTGCTTTGGCAAACATCAGAGGAAACATAGTATATTCCGGCTTGCTTTCAAAGAACTCTATGATCCCTTTTGCTAATAAAAAAGCATTCCGGTTCGCAAAGATCTCCTCTTTTTCAAACACCAGAAAATCTTCCGGTCCTGTGATGATCGGATTAAATGTATTCGATTCGTGGAAAAATCCACCTATTGCTATATTCATCGTGTCCTCCTTTTCCCTTTTTGACAGCACTACTCGTATCTTGGCTTCAGCTCTCTTCCCCCTGTCCGTGTAAGTCAGTGCCAGTCCGTGTTCGTCCGTGTTAGGGTCATCCTACTCTTTTCTTAGTATTTGCCTGATGTCTCAGCGTTTTTCTTGGTCTCATTTCGCTCCCCTCGCTTTGTAAGAGAGGGGCCGGGGGTGAGTTATTCTCTCCAACAGACACCTTTCCTCTTTCGCTCTCCGTGAGCTTCGCGGCTCCGCGTGAGATAATCTCGGAAAAGCATCTCTCGTGGGAAAATATTTTCCTCATCCTGTACGTCCTGTCTATCCCTGTTTAATATTCTCTAAAAGCGTCTTTATCTTCTTCACCTTAGCGAAATCTGATCTTCTTATCTCGAATTCTGCCGTTTGCGTCTTTCCACCCATGGAAATGTGCTTCGATCGGAAATCCATCTGACTGTCAATTCTCATATTAGCTGACATATGAAACTCTTTAGCATGGGTATTTTGCAGAATAAACTCAATATTATTTTCATTTATTCCTGCCCCTGGCATGATGCTGATTCTGTCATTTGCAATTCTGACCAACTCTTTTATCAATGACATTCCTTCGAGAGCACTGTTTTTCTGACCGGAGGTAAGTATTCTGTCGGCACCGGTTACTATGATATCTTCCAATGCCTGGAATGGATCTTTGGTCATATCAAAAGCTCTGTGAAAGGTCACAACCATTGGTCTGGCCAGATCGACCAGTTCTTTCGTCCGTTTGATATCAACAGTTCCATCCGGATGAAGGATCCCTAAAACAACCCCGTCAGCTCCTGCTTCTTTAGCATTCATAACATCCTGCTGCATAACTGCAAACTCAAGATCTGAATAGCAGAAATCACCGCCCCGCGGCCTGATGATCACTTGTAACCCTATATGCAAGTGCTTTCTGGCAAGTTGCACCATTCCCAAAGAGGGCGTTGTCCCGCCTTCCAGAAGATTGTCACAAAGCTCAATCCTGTCAGCTCCTGCTTCCTGAGCAATGATAGCGGACTCAACTGAATCAAGGCAAATCTCTAATTTATATTCATGAGGCATAGTTTTCCTCCTAAAAGGAATATCAATTTGCGAATAGTTCGTGTCAATCGTTTTCTCGAACACTTTTTTAGTATCTCATGTTTCCTGTCTGTGTAAGTCGGTGTTAGTCAGTGCTAGTCTGTGTAACTTGGAATAACATCCCAGTTCAACTTCTGAGGATTTCGTCATTACCAAAGAAAACGATATATCAGAAGCGATTCATGAGAACCGGTTCTTCTCCATTTTCTAACTAGTGTCATGTCAAACATGAAATGACTGTAGAGAAGTATAGCATAAATGTGTAAATAACCTGCGACTCAATTCTCCTCTAGAGAGGAGTACCCGCGAAGCGGGGGAGGTGTGTTATGCCCCGTTGATCAATATTCCTTCAGACAGTTTACACTTGACTCTTCACTAGTTTGTCCTGGGCTTATTTATCCTCAATTGAAACTGCTTTAACAGCGTTTTCAAGCTCTCCAAATTTCCAATTCTTTCGCCTATTAACGAGTTCATGTAAACCACGCATGGAACCACCATAAGCAGTTACTATATAAAATACCTTATTTTGAGGAACGAAATAGAAAACATAGGGATGAATATATTGATTGGTAAGTGTAATTCCGAGAAAAACAAAATCGGAGGCAGGTGTAGCCCGGTTTGAAGTATATACAATATAACAATCCGGAGTAGCGGGTTGACCTCCAATAGTCTGGGTTACCGGACTCCAGGTAAGTTGTACATCACGATTGTCAATATTTTGGATAGCAATATTTTGAGGTGCTGAAAACTTTAGTAGTCCTGTCTGCAAAGATATCCCATTGGGGCTGAGGTTTCCCACCCAATCTTCTGCTACCACCCGATAAAAAACATAGGTACTATCTAAACCTGAAAACTGAGTATCTACATAAAAAAGCTGGGATGATGGCAAGTCTGCCATTAGTGTCCAATTTTGCTCATCCCTTCCCTTACGATATACTTTGTACGAAATTACCTGTTCGCTTGGATTATTGGCATTCCACACAATCCCGACCTGGTTTGCAGTAGTAGTAGAAGGATTGGTGGAAAGACCAGATACAGCCAAAGGTGGAGTATAATCCACCTGCACCTGAATAGGTATCAGTTGACTGGAACCTACTATATTGGCTTGAATATTTATCCCGGTATTGAAAATCCCATCACTCAAATGAGTACCATAAACAGACATTGAAACATTGATGCTGGATCCACTGGTAAGATTCCCACTGGAGGGTGAAAACTTTAAAATGCTATTTCCCAGTGTAGTATTGGTTTCCATGATTGCATTTCTAACAACAGAATTGGGAAGGTCATTCCATCCTCCAATTAACACACCTGATTTGTTAATTTCTGTATAATCTTCATCGTAAGCATTGTTGGGTTCACCCGGATTCCATCGGCTAAACAAATAAGGTTCTCCATTTGTCCAGCGAAATTGACCTTCCCATATTTCGTCTGTCAAACCAATCCACGCTTTCTGAGCACTCATGCTTTGAGCAATGAAGTTATTCTCAGCCAGACTCGATATAGTGCATAGATAACCTCCTTGTTGTGTCGCCAAGTAATATAATTCTGGAAAATAACCCAGTTGATTACTTTGGTAGTAGCTATGCCCTTGAAAGATGCCAATTGGCGTGAAATTTGGGATAGGGATCTGATACCCTTGGGGGATCAAATTGTCTGTCCCGCTAAGCGAATAATTCAAGGGATAGTTGCCAGTATTTGTAAGCTGGAAGGTAATCGTACTTTGAGAACTTGATGCGTTTAACTTCACGGTAGTTTGTGCAAGGTTGACCGATATATCCGGCATAAGGTGAGACATTACTTCATTGGAATATGAACTTTCCAGAGAATTCACTGACACAGCTTTGAGTCGATAATAATAATCTGTATTAGGGCTTGCACTGATATCAATATATTGATTTTGTGATCCAGGTACTGTAGCGAGTAGAGTTGATTCACCACTGGAAGTACCTCTGAAAACCCGATAGGTAAGAAATTGATTATCAGGTTGTGAATCCCAATTGAGCACAATCTGATTAATCGCTGCCACTGCAGATAGGTTTTGAGGGACTTGGGGTGGATTACCAGCCAATACAGGCCAAGATATATGATCTATCCAGGCACAATCACTTCCGGATACTACAGATCCGTTTTTTACATATTCCCATGTGAAGGTATTTGTACCTGTGCTTATATTGTAGCTTGCCAAAGTCCAGGATGTTGTGCCGGACCACTGTCCCTGTAAAGTACCGTTAATATAAAATTTAAGAAAATCATAGTTAGCTTCCGAAGAAACTTTGTAAAAGAAGCTGATCTGCCCGCCAGAGGCGATGTCGCGGGTCAATTGCATAGAACTGCTTTGATTGTGTGCAATGGCTCCGGATTTGGCAGAGGTATTGCCGGAATAGGACACGCTATTGTCCAAAATCCAGTTTGCATTACCGGAAAGAGTCCAGGGATAAGTTTGAAAGCCGACTTCAAAACCATCAAAATTTGTAGATGGCTCAACATTGCTGTATGTAAAACTGATAGTATTTCCGGAGGTACTGCCAATAGAATGTAGAAAGAGGCCTCCATTATCTCCATTTACTAAAAATGGAACCGGATTGGTGTATTGGTTGATGGATGTTCTTTCTGTTTCAAGACTAAAATTCGCTGAATCGTATAAACCATTAGCAGTTGGTGTACCTCCAGGACGGTAAATGTAAACTTCGTCCGGAGGGCCATCTGCATTGCCATTTCCTACTGCTGTATTGATTCTGTAAACCAAAAGTCCGCTTCCAGGAATGCTGTTTTCAAAGGTACCGCTTTTTTTACGGTATTCCACCACATAGTATTGGTTGGAGCTATAAGGAGAGTTTATTCTATAAGCGCTAGAACCGGAGATACCCAATGCATCCAGAGTATAGGTTCCGGGACTGCTGATAATTGGAATATTGGATATCCAACCACCATATTTGGATTTCATGTAGGCTCCCATATGCTGAGGTGGATTTTCTGTCATTTCCATGATATCCCAGGATCCTGCCGGACAGTATCCATCAAAATTATAGTGATACAGATCCGGAGCACCCAAAGAGTGATACATTTCATGACACAATACCCCGTTACCTGAATATTGTAAAAACTCCGATAATTGAAAGTTATATGTCCAAACTTGCTTGTTATTAATATATGCTCCACCAAGTATAGACATGTGTGGCCACAAAAGTTCAGCCCAGTCGTCGAAGCTTCCTTTGATAATAAAAACAACGTTATCTACCTTCCCATCGTTATTGCCATCCACATTCAAAGAAGTGGGGATTTGGCTACTAACCCCATTAATGGCATTTCTCAAAAGATTATCTTCCCTGATCATACGTTGGTAATCGCTTTCGTATCCTATGGTATTGGATGTGGCATTATAAGGACTGTAGTAAGCTCTGGGATGTTCCCAATCCGTCCAAGCTACTACCATAGAAGTGGGGGTAGGATAAAAAGTTGAAGATACATTGAGTGTACCATAAGACACTTCCTGAAAATAGGTTTGCATGTTGTTTCCACTAGTACCATTAAAGATATTGTTGTAGGTGGAAATGCTTTCACCGAATTCGCTCTGATCCGCAAAACGGATAAAGATGACAATGTTATTTATAGTTCCGGTAATTTGTGTTCTGTTGTGATCAGGAGCTGTTAACAAGTGCCTTTTTTCTTGCCGTATAGCTTTGATTGCCGATGCTGAAAGGTTTTGCTGTGGTGCAATACCTGCAGCAGCAGGATCATCCTGTAAAGCTATCAGCTTTGTAAAGACAAGTTGATCACCCACGATTTGCATATACTTGTACCAACCGTCACTATCCTGCTTAACAGTAAACCCCTTTTCATCGTGAAGCCAATTGTAATACTCGTCTCCGGTGGCATATAGTTTTATCATTTTGCCATCGGCTTGTTTCAATTGGAGAGGAACATTTTTCAGAAAAGCAGCATTTAAAGAGCTAATGGTAAACAATAAGAATAGTGACAATGTTAAAAGAATATTAATTTTCATACTATTAAAACCTTCCTTTTGTATATTTAGTTGAGTCACAAATATTGGTGCAAGTCCCATCTCATTGTTTCTCATGCTACTTGAAGACATTTTAAATCTTCAATTATTACAGTCTATATACTGTCTTGCGACTTATTGTATTTTTTTGGAATTTAAACCCGATGTCAAGTACATTCTCCAAAATGTACTGCGGTGACTCTGACGATTTCGTCAAAAATATACCGGGATAGAGCAAAGTTCACAGATAACTGACGATTTCGTCAGTTTGTTTGATCAAATCGGAAAATACTGACGATTTCGTCATTTTGTGCATTGAGAAGAGATAGTTCAAAATTTAAATACAATCAAACATATTGCAAAATAAGCATTTAAGTTTTTGGCATCAGGAATGCATATAAATTGATTAGAGTTTAAAAATAAAATTAGTTATTTGCAGGAGGTTATATGCGTAGGGTCTTATGGTTATTAATTTTTGTTTTACTTACTTCATCAATTTGGGCAACATCAGAATCAGAGCCAAACAATACTATGGCAGAGTCGGGAGTCTTGTGGAGCCAGAATGGTCAGCATTCTGGTACTTTCAACTACCCGAATGATATTGATTATTGGTCTTTCTATGGATTCCCCGGAGATACCATTACAGTATCAACAGTGGGACAGACGAATTTGGATACTGTTTTGAGGATCTTTAATAATTCGGGTGTAGAAGTTGCTTTTAATGATGATTATAACGGTACATCTCAGTCCATGTTAACATTTGTTGTGCCTGATGATGCAATGTATTACTTGTCCATTAGTGAGTATTATGGTTATACCGGCGGTTATATGTTTACCATTGGAGGAGAATTCATTTCTTTAAATGCCAACCCTTTATTACCGCAATATTTTAACATTCCGAATGGTGCGACAGGTGTTGATCCCAATACTCCGGCCTTAACCTGGGTTTGGGGAGATGGATGTTTCAGTGCCATCTGGTTTTTCTATTTTGGAACTAACCCTGATAATTTAGTTATGCTCAATACGGCTCCTGGCAATATTTTCACCAGAGAGGATGGATACAATTTGCCTATACCAATTGCCGGAGGATTTACTTATTATTACAAAATCACTCTTATGTTAGGTGGCGTCCAGTATATGACTCCGACTTATAACTTTACTACTGCACAGATAACTATGCCGATACCTTTTTCGGAAAATTTCGATGCAGCTACCTGTTTATTTACAAGCTTGAATTCGACTAATCCCTGGATTTTGGTGCCTGTTGAAACAGGTAATCCTCAGGCTATAGCCACCGTAAAAAGTCCTAATACAACCTCACCGTTGATGGAAAATGTAATACACAATCTGGCAGCTAATTCCCCGGCTTATTTGAGTTTTAGACAATTGTCTTTAATGGAGCCGGAACAGGATCATTCATATATTGAATACTCCACGGATGGAGGCACAACCTGGGCTATCTTCACGGCTTCTGTTTATCATGGATCCGGTATTTATGATAATCCTACAGGAAACAGCCCTGAGGGTCCTTGCTTTGATGCTGGCTCTTATGCCAACTGGGCCGATTATACAAATACCAGTTCCATGCTTGGAAACTGGCATACTGAGACTTTTGACCTCACTCCCTGGGCAGGTTCTACAGATTTTAGAGTACGTTTCCGGGCTGTGTATGATAATAATGAAATTGGAGTTGGCTGGATTATAGATGACTTCTCTATCCAGGTTTATCCACCCACAATTCCTTCTACACCAAACCCTGTTACTGCATCTACAAACAGTAATACAAATCTCAGGTTAACCTGGAACGCCTCAAATGCTACCGGATATGACATTGCTTTCGGGACAAATCCAGCTGCTTTGGCAACATATACTATTACTACTGCTTATTGGGATGCTCTAAATCTGACACCCTACACTACATATTATTGGAAAGTACGTTCCCATAATTCCCTGGGTTATTCAGATTGGTCACCCTTATGGACTTTCACTACTCAGCAGTACGTAACACCCTGGCATCAAAACAGTAATCTGAGAATCAGTCAGGTTGTTTTTGGAAGTATCAACAATACTTCTGTCTGGAATGGTTATACTAATTATTCTACACTTACCACATCAGCTCAATGTGGAGTCGATTTGCCTATTTCTGTCCTTCTTGCAGGCAGTTATGGGCCTGAAGCTGTGCGGGTCTGGGTTGATGTGAACCGGGATGCCGTTTTCAGTAACAATCCTGCAGATGGTGAATATTGGGATATCTTTTGGGGTAGTGGTGGTTTTCAGGGTAATATTCACCTGCCAAGTCACCTCACTGCCTCTGCTACCAGAATGAGAGTCCAAGCCATCCATACAAATGGTTCTGATGTTCTTGCTCCTGCTGGTGTTTTCCAATATGGTGAAACAGAGGATTATCTTCTTTTAACGGCGGACAGTCCTATTCTCGCAGTTTCTCCAACATCGGCCAGTTTTCCTGAGACAGTGGTCGGCTTTTCTTCAGATCCTGTTAGATTTACATTTGATAATATCGGCGGGCAAAATCTTGATATTACTTTAACCGGAATTACCGGTACAGGTGCCGGTGCATTCACATTGACAGAAGGCAATACATATCCTATCCATCTTACGACAAATGTAGCCACTGTTGATATCAGATTTGCTCCTCAATCAGCAGGAACTTTTACAGCAGCGTTGCTTGTCAGAGATAATCTTTCCCGTACAGATCATAATTATACACTAACCGGAACTGCTATTGGAACTCAACTGAATGGTGCTTTAACTTTTGACGGCTCAGGTGAATATGTTAATATTGGTTCTGCAGCTCCACTGCAATCGTTAACAAAAGTTACCCTCGAAACCTGGTTTAAGTGGGATGGCAGTACAGGTATTCAATTTATGACATCCAAAAATATTGAAGAATTAGAAATACATACCAACGGGGCTTTAGCCAATCTGCGATTTATTCCCACCAATGGTGTTTATATTGACAGTCATGGTGGCAGATTGATTGCCGGACAGTGGCAGCATATTGCCTGTGTCTATGATCCTTCTGCTTCAATTGGCAAAATTTACATTGATGGAATAGATGCCACCTGGCAGAATAATGGACCCAATCCTCTGACAACTCCCATGCAGAGCAATACATCTTCTTTCAGACTGGGCATCCGTCAGGGTGGGACATATCCATTAGCCGGAAGTATGGATGAAGTCCGGATCTGGAACATAGCCCGTTCTGCGGATGATATCCGTTCTAATATCCATTTACTGCAAGCTCCTGCTACTCCTGGACTGGTCGCAGAATGGAGACTTGATGAAATGTCAGGTAATAATATATACGATCAAATTAATGGTCTAAATGGTTACTTGATAAATATGGAAGCAGGTGACCGTACTCAAAGTACTATGCCTTTAGGATGGGGTGCCGGATTTACGCTAACTCCCTCAGTAACCGGTACTCCATATAATTTTACCGGAACCGGTACCCAAATGACCTTCTCCCGCATCGATGCTGCAGGTCCGGTCACGATCACCCGTCTGAACAATACAACAGTCTATGAAAATGGTTTGAACAATCATACCTGGCTGATCAGATGTTATGATAATATTACTAGAACTGCAGATATGACCTATGCAGTTACTGAGGATGTGCAGAGCTCAAATCTTCCTGCCTATAACTACAGTCTGCTGGGGCGTACACCGGATACCAGTGGGATTTGGTCCAGAATCAAACGGGCAGCAAGTGCCAACGTTGAAGCCAATACAATTACTTTCACAGGTGTGGATTGCTCGATCAAACAAACCCGCATCGAATGGAGTGTCGTAACTGCACCCAACTCTCCGCAAAATGTTACAATCAACTGCAATGGAAGTAATATTCAGATACAGTGGACGGCAGTTCCGGGAGCCGCACGTTACAAGGTATATAGTTCAACTGCTCCCAACGGTACCTTTATTGTAAATACTTCAGGAACTTTCAGCGGAGCCTCCTGGACTGCTCCTGTTACAACCCAGAGCATGTACTATCGTATAGTTTCAGAAATAGATTAACATATCATCCAGTAGGTTTTAAATTGATATGTAGGGGCGAACCTGTGAGTTCGCCCTTTTTTTACTGTTAGAATGTAATCGACAAAGTTATTGACAAATATAATCAGCTTGAATTTATTTAAATCGAAGTATCAATAATTGTTTTCAGAATACAGGCTGTCAATATCCTGTTTATTCGGGGAGTTTATATGAATGCTAAGACATTATTACTTTTTCTTGCTTTTCTTTTTACTTCTCTTTCAGCTTATGCTGTTTTGGAACTGATAAATTTTGCTCAAATTCCAGGTTCCGAAAAATACTCAGAAGATTTTGCCTATTTAAAAGATAATCTGGAATTCTATGAATCCTTCATTCCACAATGGGAAGCTGAAAACTCCAAAGATTATTACATTAAAAAACTGAACAAAATATATAAGAACTTATCCAAACTGGATCAGGAAAACTATGAGTGCAATTTAGTGTTGGGAGATATTTCTTATTACCTGTATAACCTGGATGCTGATAATGCTCTGAAAAAAGTAGAAAAGCACTTCAAAAAAGCAATTCAACTTGATCCAAAGGACTACCGTGCTCCCTGGTTTTTGGGATTATTCTACGCTTCTAAAGCTGATAATACTAATTCAGTTAAATACTATTATATGGCAGAGAAAGTTCTTCCCATAGTACCTTCAGGATACTTTTGGCAGGATTATGCTTTTGCCATGAATATGGCCAGTATGCCTTCTCACTGTTTGGATGCTCTTGACAAAGCAAAAGCACAATTGGGGGAAGCTTGTTACTTTGAAACTGCATTCAAAGAGACAATAGTTAAACGCTTCTTGCCGTCCTGTAAAGATTCAACCTATACTTTACAGGATTTGTGGGCTGTTGATCAAAATGACTCCCTTCATTTTACCTGCAGAGCTTTAGGAATTAGCTTTGTTATTGACTCAACCTGGAGCTTTCAACCCTATGAATATCAAGGTTATAGTTCAGCGATAATCACAACACCTACTCCATTGTCCATAATGGGAAAAGATATAACAAGCACCTTCGCTTTGATGATAACTGTAGCTCATGATGGAATTACTATGGATGATTGTTTGAAACCCTATGCAAAATTGCTGACGTCAGCTACCAAAAGTATTGTGAATTCACCAATTTATGGAGATATGATAAAGTATGATGCCACAAATCCGGACAGATATCCTGCGGCTGGTGGTGGACATTTGAATATCATAGCCTTTAAAAGAGAATGTCCTAAGATGCCCGGATTTAAGTTAGAATATCCTGTTCAGGTTAATCGGAGCGGAGATTCCGGGGTGGCTTTCTACCATCCCAATAGCTTCCAAGACCGCTTTAAAGAAGATCTGTATTATGTCTTTTTGTTGGATACATGCGGAAATGCTTATCCTCAATCATCTAAACAATTTGAAAAATTCATCAATGAGCAGATTGTTATTGAATAAAGTTGTGCTTTTTAAAGAGTATATGAATCTAGTTTATTCAATATGTTTAGTGTTCTTGAATTCAATTTTGAATTATTTTCTTAAAGAGACCGAAAATGGGTGGATACTAATACTTCTAGCTAGTGGTATTGTAAATTTTCTGATTGTATTAAAATTAATTACTTTTGAAAAAGTAAGTCAGGAATGGAGAATTGTTCTTTTGGTAATTGTCCTTACCATACAAAATCTTTTGTTGTCGTTTGGCTTTCATGGTGAAGGATTCCAAAGTGGATTTTTTATACTCAGTGTTTTTGTCCAAAATACAGGTGTGGCATTATTGTTTTTTGTTGTTTTTACTTTTATCCAAAAGGATATTATCTTGATTACTAAGTTCTTGAACATATTGTTATTTGTTATACTCTCAGTATTTTGTTTTATTTTGTCTTTACCGATTTATGCTTATATTTGAGTATGAACATCTATTTTTAGTTTATTAACGGAATGGTGCCCAATCATTCAGTTTTCTCTATCCCCAAAGCAGTGAACTCTATGAGAGTTAATTATCTGAGCAAAACTTAACTCGTTCTCTCAATTATCTCTCGTTGCTCCGGGTAACGGGAAATAAGTTCATCTCTATTGGCAAATGCAAAATCTTCCCAGGCAAAACCAGGGCAGACTGTGCAGCCCACTAAAGCAAAAGCACCCTTGTCGATAAGTTCTGCACCAAAGACAGTTCCAGCTTCAATAATGACTTGGAATAATTGCTCTGTTAAGAAATTGCTACCCAGAGTTTGGGTGTAGTATCCTTTATTGGGATGAAAGCAATGCAGTAGAATCGGACTTCCCAGATAGAAATGCCAGAGTTCATCAGACTTCAAAACATGCAGCTTTGAAACACTATCGAATGTCAAAAGATACATGATAGCAGAAGCAAAACTATGATCTGCTGTCATATTATCCGGGAGAATTTCTGCAGGAGCAATAAAGCCGGAAGTCCAGATTCTCTTAAAATAACCGCCTTCAGGATGAGGACTTAACTCATATTTTTCGATCAGGTCATTGATTATTTTTTGCATATACTATTCTCCTTATATATGCTAAATTGTTAGTGCTGAGTCAGATATGAACTGCTGTAAAGACTATTGAGCAACAAGGATACAACACACCTCCCCCGCTTCGCGGGTACTCCTCTCAAGAGGAGAATTGAGTCGCAGGTCATATATACATTTAATGCTATGTTTCTCGACAGTCATCTCATTCTTGAATGATCTCAGTTGGCGATCAAAGTTTCAGGATATTTAGCAGTATTTTCAATAGCTGATTGGGGTACATTCTTGAATAGTTCCAAACTTCCATACACTTTTTTCAGATGCTTGAGATTGACTTCATAGGAATAAGGTACAAACTCTTTGTTGGATTTGGACAAATTGCTGTCTATATTCACGTTTAGACGGGGTTTTTTATTATTAAAATTAAAGAAAGTAAGTTTGAAGGACTTAAATTCCGGATTGGTTTTTGTTTTGTAATAGACTTTGTTTTGGGTCAGATCGTATATAATGGACCATTGGGTATTGTCCATCGTAACAGATTGGAGAATTTCTTTTGCCTTGTTAATAACATCAGATTTTTTGTTGTATTGCTTCAATTGTTTGGCGATAATGGCAAAGCGGGCATCGTTTTCATTTGTATTAACCATTTTTTCTTTACCGCCAAAGTCCTGATATTGTTCTAAATCTTTGAGGCAATTATCATAAGTGTAGTTGGTTGAAGCGGCATAGGGGAGAGTTTTGCCCTGATGAACGACAAGTTTTCCTTCCAGATATTCCAGAGTTGCTACAGTGCCTTTTTTATCACAAACCAGAAAATGGAGAGGTGTGGGAGATGTTTTGGAGATACGGACTGTTGTATCACTCAGCAGGACATCATTAACAGTTGCAGACATATCCAACTGATACTGAATCCATTGCAATACAGATAACCCATGCCTGTCGTCAATTTCAGAATATTTTGAGCCGTTCATCCACATTTGTTCAATAACCAAACCTGCTTCATTCATTCCTCCGTAGGGTAATTCAGCTCCGAATTGATTGAAAGAGATGCTGCCGTATTTGGAAGTCCACTGTAAGGATTTTTCTGCAGTGGAAGCAAAAGAAGTTTTAGTCATATTGCGTTTGTTTTCTGTAATATAACAGTCACCGGTAGGGAAGTCAAAGTTTCTTCCGAAGACAACATGCCCAGACTTATCCTGCAGTACGAAGGTAGAGCAGGCATGACAATTGTTGGTGAGTATTAAACCGGTCAGCAGCAGGCAGACCATTGTTAAGAAAATCCCTGTCTTTTTCATATTTTTTCTCCTTATATGCCCTAAAAGGCTCACCGAGCCCTTTGATATTCTATGCTGTACTATGTTAGAAAAAATTTGTCAAATTATTTGTGGATTTTTGGTAGAGACAGGGCATGCCCTGTCTCTACACATTTCTGTTATAGCTGATAGTTTCCCATATTTTTGATGACAGTGTCATATTGAGACAGATCTTCATCGTCATCATCATCATCGTCATTGGTGGCAACAGCTTCGATGGATCCTTCATTAAAGCGGACCTTATCCTGCAGGATACTGCAGACATCTGCACCGGCTTCAATTGAACCAAAATTGTCCACTATTCCGATTTTTTCACAGATTTCTTCAAAAGATACTTCCTGAGGTATTTGCAGTTCACCCAGAACAAGCAGAAGAGTGTCCTTTTTCAGCATCTTTAATCTGGCCGGAGTCATAGTATTTTCTCCACTGATAACAGTGAAAGCTTCCGGATTATAGGGTACACCTTTAGTTTCTTCTGTAAGATGATTAAGCATTGCTTCACTTAAACTCTCAGGAAAATAGACATGGAAAGGAGTGTCGAAAATTGCATGCTTATGTTCTAAGAGATCCTTAGTGATATCATTATTAAGGATGATATGACCTTCAGAACTGATAACTTCCTTTTTGATGCTTTTAAGAGTAAAGGCATCCAGTTTTGTTCCAGCAGCGAGATACTGGTAGTTTCGCTTCAAGATCACTAATTTAGCCTGTTTGTTTTCTTTGAAGATATATTTCCCTAAATTTTTGGGAAGCTTGATTCCAATTTTGGTGGTGGATTTTGTTACACCAAAGTCATTATCAGTCTTTTTCAAAATCAGATCTTTCTGATCATCCCAAATCTTCAATGAACCCTTAATAGTGATAGAACTTATTTTTGCATCATATAACTCCAGATCAAGATCGGAACTGAGTTCAAGTTGACCCGAGCAGACCAGATCGCTGGCATCGTCCATTTCATTCAACCAATCATTGGTAATCATAAAATCACCTTTGATCCGGTTTTCATTGGGATTGACGGTATTGATGGGGCCGACACATTCGGTCAGTTTATTCATTAACACTCCGGAGATGTGTTCATAAACCTGGATCGGACCTACAACATAGAGCTTAGCTAATTTTTGATCCAACAATTCTGGAGTGATGTCGGGAGTGAAGTTAAGAGGACCGAGGAGGGAAATGTTGAGAGGTTCTATAGCTGATTCCAGCATTTCTTTGGTGATTGTCAAAGGTCCGGTATGCAGTTTAGTTTCTTTGTCCAATTCTAAAGTTGAACCTATGTTTTCCATACTAATTTTAGCAAAATGGATCCTGTTTTCTTTGCTTACGATCACCGAACCAACATTTTTAATTTTAGTGATCTGGTCAATTGCTTCTATACTGGCATTTCTGGCATCCAGAGAGCCGATGTTCATGATTAGAGTAGTCATGTTTACCTCCATTTCTTTTCGCAGATATTGCGAAGTGATTTCAAGCCATTACTCAGATGCCACCTAACTGTGTTGTCAGACATCTTTAATTTTTCTCCGATTTCTTTACTGTTTAGCCCTTCCCAAAATCTCAGCAGAATTATTTCTTTTTCCTTATCACTGAGTAGGTTAAGATAGGGTTCCCAGTTATAAACATCCTGAATTTCCTGAGGTGTATGGTAATCAATGAGCTTCAGTTTTACACTTTCCATCTTTTGATGCCGGCAAATATCAAAATAATGATTCTTTAAAACTGTGAATAACCAACTGCGCTGTTTACTTTGGTTCATGGCAGACAGGATGAGCAGATTATTCAGGCATTTGATCCAAACATCCTGCAACAGATCATCAATCAGAGTTTCTGACCCGGTTAAACTCCAGGCGAAGTTTCTTAAAGCTTGCTCATGATTTTCGACAATCTCTTCCAGGCATTCCATCTTACCTCCTAATTCTGCCTAACTAACGCACAGCAAAGTGAAAGTGTTGGGATTTTTTTTAAATTTGGCAAGAAAAATAATTTGTGAAGAGTGAAGAGAAGAAACCGCTTAATAGAACGCAGATGACGCTGATTAGGCGGATGGTCACAGATCGGAAGATCTGTGTAAGACAGAGGTGTCAGTTAAAATTATCAAAAACTGAGTCCACTATATTAGGACTGGACACAATTGGGAAAAGTTTGTTATAATCTAGACAAAAAAGAAATTTATCTTGACAGATATAGACGATAAGGAATTCTGTCTATAATACAAGCTTGTTATTATTAAACATAAGGAGTTTTATATGGAACAGGAAAAAATAATAATTGAAGTCAATGAAGAAGAAAGGATAGTGAAAAATTACTTGAATACTGATGGCAGTTTGAAGTTAATACCCAATAAAGAGAAAAAGAAGTTAGCGATATTGAGGCATGTCATGAAAAGGTTTGCCAGAAAAAAGGAATATACGGAAAAAGAAGTGAATGAGATTTTGAAACCTGTCTATGGTGATTATTTTATGCTCAGGCGAGAGTTAATTGACTATAAGTTTATGCAAAGAGAACAGGATGGAAGTGCATATTGGGTGAACCAGGAATAATCGTCGTCCCGTCGATTGGTAACGGCTCTTGTTTAGGTGTCAGGTATCCAATGCCGTTGAATTAAGAAGAATTAAATGAAAAATTGTATTTAACCACCCCGTCAGGGATTAGCATCCAGCAATATATTGCTGCCACCCCTCCGAAAATGGAGGGGAATTAGGGGAAGTGAAAGATTAAGTCAACGGCATTGATCAGTGGTCAGTAGAGAAATGAACTTAGGAATGAAGATTTGGTGCTATTTGTGCAGACGAGACGTCTGCAGTTCCCAGATTCGTAACGGCAAGTGTGAATTTGGTGCAATTTGTGCAGACGAGACGTCTGCAATTCCCAGGAGGAATGAATGAGCAAAGAAAATAGAAAAGCAATGGTGATGCAGGCAATGCAGGAAAAAATAACTCCAGGAATTTTCAGAATTATCTGTGAGGTCAGTGAGCGGAGTTATATCGGAGCGTCGATGAATATGGAGAAGGCTTTTAACCGTCATGCCGGAGAGTTGAAATTCAAATCTCATCCCTGCAAAACATTACAGGAAGATTGGGATAAATTTGGAGTTACGGCATTTAAGACAGAGTTTGTTGCTGAAGTGCCTGCAGACAGAGTGCCTGATTTTTCATTATTGAATAAAATGCTGATAGAGTACTACGAAGTGTTTATACAGGAAGGAATCAAAGTAGAAAAGTTGCTGCAGTGACGAAGAGAGTGAGGAAGTCTCGAGTCTTGAAGCTTTGAGTTTTAAGTCTGACGGGTAGGACTGGTCAGACATGTCGGACAAATCAGACGGGCAAGAATGTTTCATGAACACCAAGGAAGGAATAAGCTAGTTGTCAGTTGTTAGTGGGGGAGATGAGAAAATGTTGAAACCCGCAGGCGTTATACAATTATTAATTATCAATTATTAATTATTAAGGGGGGAGAGGGGAAAGTATTGAAACCCGCAAGCAAGTAGTAAGGTGAGAGTAGGTAGTAGGTAAGTGCTGCCAAAAATAAAGGTACGATTTGAACAATCGTACCTTCTTATGTTAATAAGAAACTGACTTTATAAGTTGTTGGATGCTAGTCCTACTTAATAAGGATCATTTTGATGGATAAGTTCTGAGTATTGGTCTTCAAACGAGCCAAATAAACTCCTGAAGCTAAACCTTGGGCATTCCAAACGAAGTTATGGTTTCCCTGATTATAAATTTTCTGTAGGACAGATTGTCCTTTGAAATTATAAATTGTCAGATTGCCTTTCTCACCCTGAGCAATATTAAAACTGATTGTAGTGCTTGGGTTGAACGGATTAGGGTAATTTGTATCCAACGAAGATTTTCCGGAAGTCAGGGGAATTTCTTCATGATGAATGGAATTGATCAGAGAAGATTGTACTACACTATTACTGTTCAAAGTAACAGCTGTCAGGGCATAAAGTCTTCCATTCACAGTTGCACTGGTGTTGAGTGAAATTAAAGTTTGGCATAAAACAACACCTTTGAATTGCACAGTTGTTCCAAGTACTGTTTGACCAGCTACCTGCCAGAAGATATTTTGAGGTTGAGCTCCACCAGTGAGAGTAATTATGGCTCCGTTAGCAACAGTTAGGTCTTGGGCGATTTGAAGGATCCAGACATCGTTCGGACCACCGGCAAAAGTGAGACCGCCGGCACTTATCAAAACCGGAGTACTCCAGTTATAGAGGCCTGGAATGAGAGTTTGTCCTGTAAGGTCACCGGCGTATATTTCTGCATAATCAGGATTTTGTCTTCCTGCTGCATCGGTATAAGCTGTTTCTACACAACTAATGGCAGTGGTTAAGTTTGAAGGAGTAGGATCAGTATAGTTAGCAGCATAGATATTACCTGTAACTAAAGATGAAGTTGAATATGTTCCTGAGGGATCCATAATCAATCCAAAACCGGTTATATAACTTGCCGCAGCAGGGCTTAGACCGATATTACCAGTGACAGAGGTAACTCCAGTAGTTGTAACTGCAGTACAGGCCAGAATTACATAGTTGTTGGCTGAGCCAAGATTAACTGAGGCAGGACCAAAGCCATAAATAAAGTTAACTGCAAAAATTAGTACAGTAGCGAGTAAAAGTAGTTTTTTCATTATATCCTCCCGGATATTTTTTTGCTCATGTAAACATGAGATAATCCAAGAATTGTGTGATTACAATTTAACAGATAAGCCGAATTTTCCTCCGGAGAAAGCACTATGGCCTCCGAATTCCAGATTTACACCGACTTTTTGAGTGAAGTAGTAACGGCCACCGATTTGAGCACCCAGACCTACCCCGGTAGAGTGAGAACCATCATACTCATCCGGAGAATTCCAAATATAGAAGCCTAAATTAAGACCTGCATAGAAATCCCAATCTCTGGGAATATTCATTATGTGGTTAAAATGGTAGTTACCATTACCGGAAATACCAGTAATGGAATGATGGTATTTATGGTCGTAATGGTGGGCATCGTGATATTCTTCATCATATGAGCGGTAGGACAGTTCGGCACCCAGAGTGAAATCTTTGGAAGCACCAAAATCTAATCCGGCATATATGGGAACACCCCAGGAAGAAAAGCCTACGCCTGCATTGAACTGGGTTTGACCTTTGGCAACGGGACCTTGTGCAAACATAGCACCAGCAAAGACCAATAGAGTAATTATAAATAGATACTTTTTCATTATTTTTTCCTTTTTGTGAGTTCATTAATGGCAAAGTTAAAAGAGTTAGGTCGCGGGCCTAATTCAACAGTCATTTTCAAATGTTATGCTAACATTCTGATATAATAGTAAACTTTTGTAAAAAAACAAGTAGTAATCCATACTTAGTGGATTTACTCTGTCCAGGTTGGGATAATTTTCCTTGCCAGTAAAATCAGTTTGTTTTTTGTTTCATTAAGAAGTAAATAAAAGGAGAGGACTAAAATGCCGAATATAATAGTGAACGAAAAATTGTGTACCAAGTGTAATATCTGTGGATCCGTATGCGTTATGGGTATTATCGAGAAAGCAACAGATACTGAATATCCGACGATAAAAGAAGCTAATCAACCAATGTGTTTTAAATGCGGGCATTGTGAATCTTTTTGTCCTCAGCTGGCTTTGGCTTTGGATTTTAACATCGAAGAAAAAATTACTGCAGAGACTAAAGAGTGTCAGATAGAAGCAAAGAACCTGGCTCTTTATCTTAAGAACCGTCGTTCGATCCGTGCTTTTTCCAATAAACCAGTCAGCAGAGAATTGATTCAAGAAGTATTGGAAGTGGCCCGGTACGCACCAACGGGAGGAAATTCGCAGACTGTGCAGTGGCTTGTGTTCAGCAATCCGCTGGAGGTTAAGCATATAGCATCCCTGACGGTTGATTGGATGCGGTCAATAAAGGGAACACCCCATCCTTTGGCCGGTTATGTACCTGGCATAATCGAGGAATGGGACAAGGGAGAGGATCCTATTACTCGTAATGCCCCGCATTTGATATTTGCTCATATTCCGGTAAGTAAGCATTTTTATGATCCGACAGATGCTATTATCGCTTTGACGCATTTTGATATAGCTGCTCCAGCGTTTGGTTTGGGTGCTTGTTGGGCCGGGTTTATTAAGATGGCAATGGAATCATATAAGCCGTTGCAAGTCGCTTTAGCATTGCCTGAAGGCCGCAGAGCCGTGTATCCCTTGTTCTTTGGTTATCCCACCCTTAAACCTAAAGCTATTCCCAGAAGAAATCCGTTAGAAATAGAATGGAGATAGATGAATAGGCGTCAGTCGTCAGTCGTCAGTGGTCAATAGCCAGTGGCCAGTAGTCAGTGGGCAGTTGTCAAATCCCATTAACTTATGGTACTGCTTTGAAGACCATGTAATATCTGCCAACCATTTAGTTCCTTCTCCCTGCCGCTAGGGAGAAGGTTAGGATGAGGGTCAAATTCATCAAAATTCCATATTTCATTCTTAAGTTAATGACATTGGTAAGTGGTCAGTGGTAAATGGTCAGTAGGCAGGGATTTGACATTTTAGAGCTGACGGGTGAGTCAGCTCTTTTGATTTTTGAACCAATTGATATTTTCAATGACATCGGTGTCGTTTTTCAGGATGCCCATTTCTTGGGAGAGGGTCATGGCAAATTCGATAAAACCTTGAGCTGTGGAGGTAATGATTTGGCCATCGACCACGACAGAATCAGATTGTAGAAAAGAGTCTTGGAAATATTGAAAATCAGGATCATTTTCAGTTATTCCGGAAGAGTTGCCTGTACAGCGGATACCTTTCAGGAAACCGCATCTGGCCAGAAGAACAGCACCTCCGCAAATAGCTGCGACCTTTTTACCTCTTCTGAGTAAGTCCGTAATAAAATCCTGAATAGCAGGTTCATTGGCCAATGCAGAAGGATCTCCACCCGGAATGACCAGCAGATCAATTTCATTGGAGTCGATATCGTTGATAATTTTGTCAACCAGGAAACGCTGTTTTCCTTCACTTCTATACTCGCGATCTTCCAAAGCAACAGATACAATTTCTGTATCAGCGAACATAAGACAAACTAAAGCTATTTCAAATTCGACAAAGTCATTATAATATAAAATGGCAATTCTCATAATTACTCCTGAAGATAAATTATGGAAACACTAAACATAGAATAAGTTAATTTGTCAAAGGAGATTAATCCCACGGGATATATTGGAGAGAAATGATTTTTGAAGGGTAAACATAAAGATTCACCCTTCAAAAGTAAATATTCTTAACCAGATACTACAGGGTAATGATTTCACCGTCTGTAGGGATTAGTAATCGGGTAGGGGAGATGCCGGCTTCATTTGCCTTTCGGCGGAGATCTTGACGACTGACAGTACAATGATCCAGAGATTCCATATGGACAGCAACAACTTTAGCCTTTGGACAAGTGTTGAGAACCTTCAAGGTTTGCTCTTTATCCATAATGATTGGTTGAAAGCCTGGAATTGTAGCTCCACCGGAATGAGTGATGATGATGTCGGGAGAATATTTGTTTAATACAGTTTCTACTTCTTCACACCAAATACTGTCACCAACCCAATAGACAGTAGGTTCACCTGCAGCTTGGAGTATAAAACCGGAAACATTACCCATGTGTTGCAGGATAGGGCCTTCACCATGTTTCCCTCCCGTGCGTATCAAAGTTAGATCATTCCAGGTTTGAGAGGACTCAATTGTGGTAACATTGAGAAACCCGTCTTCCTGGAGTTGCTTTTCATCACACGGTTGACAGAATATGGGAATATCTTTGGGAATGACACTGACAGCAGGACTATCATAATGATCGGGGTGAGTATGAGAAATTAGAATTGCATCAGTTTCATTAAGAATTTCTGCGTGAGTCATGTTTAACTCAACTGTAGGATTAGGAGCAATATTAGCAAAGGATCTGATTTCACCTTTTGCAGACAGCATAGGATCAGTGAGAATTGTTTTACCAGCATAAGAGATTTTCATAGTGGCATTACGGATAAGTTTGATTTTCATATTAACCTCATATTTTTATTTTATTTAATAACATTATCTTTCATAAAGTGCATGCGATATTGTGAAGGAGTAACTCCGAATCTACGCAGAAAAGCACGTCGTAAAGTTTCTTCACGGCCAAAGCCGCACATTTCAGCAAGTTTGTCTAAAGGAACATTACCAGCAGTCATTAATTCTCGGGCTCTGTCTAGTCGTAAAAGTTCTAAATAACTATTTGGGGTCATGTTTGTAACGGATTTGAATACACGGGAAAAGTTGCGTTCACTCATGGCCATGAATTCGGCCATTTGATAAATAGTGACAGCTTTGTGCAAGTTGTCGATCAACCATTTGTGTAGTGAGGAGAAACGGCTACCAGCAGTTTCCTGTGCTTTTAAAGGAGAACTGTACTGTGATTGAGTACCAGGACGGCGATAGTATAAAACAAGCAGTCTGGCAACCTCCATGGCAATTTCAACACCGAAGTCTTCTTCAACAATACTGAGGGCAAGATCAATTCCGGCAGTCACACCTGCACTTGTGTAGATATTGCCATCCTTAATAAAAATGGCATCTGATTTTACCTGTACAGATGGGTATTGTTTCGCTAAATCATCAGCAGCCAACCAATGAGTTGTGACTAGTTTTCCTTTCAGCAGTTCTGCAGCAGCTAACAAGAAAGCACCTTCACAGACAGAAATGATACGTTTTACCTGGGATGCTTTTTCGGAGAGATAGTTCATAAGGTCAGGATCATTTATTAAGTTCCTGATGTTTTTTCCTCCGGGAACAAGAAGTATATCCGTATTGGAATTGTCAGTGAAATCAATATTAGCAACAATTTCTAATCCTGAACTTAGCCTAATTGGACCTTTTTCTTTTGCAACAAAGCGGGTTATGTATCCAAAATTTGTTTTCTGCTGGTGCTTCAAGACAGCAGAAGCAGTATAAAAGACCTCTAAGGGGCCGGTAATATCCAAACCCAATGCATTAGGAAACAGAACAAAATCAATAACATATCTCATGATTTACCTCCTTAAACCCGAACTGTGCAGTAGAATCTTCACAATCTGGCTGAAGCTATATCAGTG
>CAYQPF010000055.1:0-28135 GCA_964419225.1 uncultured Candidatus Cloacimonadota bacterium
ACTGCCCACTTTCTAACCCCTTCATATAGATAAGCCGACAAAAATGACTTTTGACGTCACTGAAGCGAAAATATTTTTAAAAACTTGAAAATAGTTACAAAAATCTTCAATTTTTCCTCTCTTTTGACTTGTCCAACCAGTCCGACCTCGTCCGTTTCCCCACTGCCCCCTGCCTACTGCACACTGCATACTTCCCATTGTCCGTGTTCGTCAGTGATAGTCTGTGTTAGTCCGTGCTCCCCTTGTCCAGTGTCCAGTCCTCAATCCTTAAATCTCAATCCTTTTCTACTGACCCCCGACACCTGGCACCTGACACCTTTTTCCAACGTCCATTTAGTCCATCAAGTCCATAGAGTCCATTTCTCTAAAAATGTCCCTTTATCCCAAATATTATTTGACAATATTTATCATTGTTCTCATTTCTTGTATCCGATACTTATTATTAAAAGGAGAATATGATGAATAAAACTAATTTTTTCAACACAATGTTATTGGCTCTTATTTTGATGTGTATTTCCAGTTGTACAAAAAAGACAACGGAACCCGTTGTAGCTTTATCTAATGTTGCAGTTCCCATGATAACCTTAGCAGCAGGTACATATTATGAAACTCAAAGTACTACTATCACATGTTCAACAGAAGGTGCAACTATCCGTTATTCAACAAACGGAAGTGAACCTACTGATACATCTACCATTTATTCAGAATCCATTACTATTTCTGTATCCATGACTATAAAAGCAAAGGCCTTTAAAACAGGTATGAATCCCAGTTCTATGGTTTCCCAAACATATACAATAGCCCCTGTCCAATATGATGAAATGGTCTTAGTCCAGGGAGGTACTTTTAACAATGGTACTTCCAATGTAACCTTGTCTTCTTTCTATATGGGAAAATACGAAATTACTCAACTGATCTATCAACAAATCATGGAGGAAAATCCCTCTAATTTTACAGGTCAGATTTACAGACCCGTAGAAAATTCTTCGTGGTTTAATGCCATTGATTACTGCAACAAAAAAAGTATCAAAGAGAATTTGACTCCATGCTATACATATTACAACTACGGAACAAACCCGACAAACTGGCCTTCAGGATGGGATTCTGCTGACTCAAACCACATTAATGTGTCTTGTAACTGGTCTGCAAACGGGTACCGTTTACCTACTGAAGCTGAATGGCAATTTGTTGCTCTGGGAGGAATACAAACTCATGGATACCTATACAGCGGATCAAATTCCATATCCGTTGTTGGTTGGTGGGATGAAAATGGTAGTGGTGGTACTCATAGAGTAGGTCTGAAACAAGCCAATGAATTAGGTTTGTTTGACATGACTGGTAATGTCTATGAGTGGTGTTGGGATATGAATGGAGCTTATGCTTCAGGTGATCAGACAAACCCACATGGTAATAATAGTGGAGCTGAGCGTGCATGGAGAGGTGGAGGCTGGATTTGTCCTGCAGAATATTGTACAGTAACATTAAGAGATTTTACTTCTCCTACCAGTGCATTCTCTTTTCTTGGCTTTAGAATATGCAGAAATGCACAAGAATATAAATAAAGATGAAAATAATATATCAATAGGAGGTCTCATGAATTTTAAATTTAAAACAATTTATTTACTACTTATCCTTCTTCTGTCATTAACATGACTAAATCTCTACTCTCAGGCCAGAGAGTATGACAGAGATGAACCTGAGGAAGTCGATTACGATGCTCAACGCACATCTACTGCTTTCTATTTAGGGTTAAGACAAATCAACTGTTCCGTTTATGAACCGGATTACCCTTTTGTGAATGCTGATGCTTCCAAAAGAGAAATTGCTGAAAAAATAAAAAAGAAACTCACAGTCTATAAAAGCACACAAATACCTATGCTTTATCCCTTTAAAAGCATGGCACTTTTGCAATCTCAAACAGGATCTGTCAAAGGTCAAATGGGATTAGTCAAATACTCAAATCTGGAATTAAGGGATTTCGGGAGGAAATAATGAAAACAAGGATCACAATTTTTCTGTTGTTACAAATTCTTATAGTTATATTACTTTCCGGATGTAAAGAAGAGTCCAGTACCAATCCTTGGGATAAATACGAACCTGCAGTTTATATCCAAAATGTGGATGGAACTAACAGAGTTAAACTTCTGGATGGAAAATGGGATCACTTAATGATGACTCCTGATGAAACCAAACTAATTCTCTCTAATGGTAGTTCCAGAATTTATGTTTACGATATTACAACAAGTACATTAGAGACTGTACATGAATCTGAAGGAGAGCTTTCCTCCCCAACTTTGTCCAAAAATGGGAAAAAACTTACTTTCAATGCCTTGTCATCCGAATCGAATACTTTGGATATTTATGTCTATGATCTCGAAACTAAAATTAAAACGAATTTAACCAATACTCCTCGTGCAAATGAGTATTATCCACTGTTTTCCAATGATTGTACTCGTATTGCCTATGGCTATCGTGGTATCCAGCCTGATTCTATGCCTCATAAACTAATGATCATGAATACTGACGGAAGTAATAAAACTGCATTGTACGAAGCTAATAGTAATTTGAATAACTATGTTTTTACATATACATTTTCGCTTAATGATTCCAAGCTTTACTATTATTCATCTGTTTTCAGAACTTATAATTTAGTGCCTACTAAACATGATTGCACAGTTGATTCTTTGGTAACTAAATTTGTAGTATATACTTCACCAAATATGGTTGTGTATAGTATTATCGAAAATAAATCAATAAACTACGGACCAGGTTATAAACCTATCATATCTCTCGATGGTAAATACCTTTTGTATAATGATGATGCAGAAATTTATAATAAAGTTAGATTAATAGACTTAGAAACAAATACTAGGACAGTAGTAGTTTCAGGTACGAATGCTAACTATACTTCTGATGGCCATAAAATAATTTACGTAGGAATAAAATAGGAGAATGTAGTGAAAAAGTATTTAGTAATTTGTTTAATCTTTACAATATCAAATGCATTGAACTGTATAAACGAGGGTATTCTGTCCAAAATTGACAGCACAAACGTGCTAACTCGTTGGCAAAGTGCTGGATATGGGGCTGGAGTAAATTTACATATTATTCCTATCGCAGATAGTATTGTTAATGTTACAATACAATCTGAAAATATCAGATGTGTCATCTGATACAATGATGGTCACAATGCAAGAAAATGATTATCTTTCAGCTCAAAACAATATTGAATATTTGAGAAAGGCAATATAAAGAGCAAGCTGTCCGGTCCTAAAATAGTGGACTCAGTTTTTGATAGTTTTACCTGACACATCTGCCTTTTACATATCTCTCCAATCTGTGCCCATCCGCCCAATCAGCGTCATCTGCGTTCTATTAAACGTTCCTTAATCCTTTTCCCCTGACCCCTTTCTCTTCCGATCTGCGATCATCAGCCTAATCTGCGTCATCCGCGTTCTATTACACGTCCTTGGTACTTTAATTGGGCAAGCTGCCCAATCTCCCGGAAAAGCATTTGGATTCAGCACGTCCTTCCCTTCTCAAGGGAAGGAGAAGAGGATGAGTTAAATCTCTCACTGACCCCTTATGTCTGCTGACTGGTAACTAATCTTTCCCTGTCCCTCTCGTCCATAAAGTCCATATAGTCCATATAGTCCATATTGTCCATTTCCATTAAGAGCTCCCTCACTATCCGTGCCTATCTGCCAGATCAGCGTCATCCGCGTTCTATTAAGCGTCCCTTTACTTAGTCCTATTTCCTCAATCCTACTTTCCTAAAGCTCTGCTGTATCCCCATTTCCCGGATGCTATCCAGCCACTTATATATCGCTGCCGGATTGTACAACTTATCTCCATTCTCATCTTCTGCAAATTCCAAGGCACTGGCTAATAGAGCATATTCATTCTCCAAAGAAGTGTTGAATACTCCCTTATCGTCTGTGTTAATCGAGACAAACAACTGTGGACAACTATGTTTCATGATAACTGAACTTGTCGAGCTACACTAACATACTTGTATTCTTGTTTAATGGTTGCATTTTGACTCTTGCTGTTAATATTTGTTTTCATTGTCTGCCTACCTATACTTCAATTTTTACATTTGTTAGTATAGTCGTTTTCAAACTAATTAGATAGGGACTATTTGAAACACCACAACTAATTGTATGATTGTTTCCCTTCCTTCAATTTAGAAATGGTAACATTACTGGCAAATTCTATGTTTCTATCAAAATCATTCTTTGACAATTTTTCTAAGTGTTGCAGTATATTTCTTTAATTGTTCATTTGCTTCATCAGTATTCATGTAATAATGATTAAATTCCATATAAGTTTTACCCAATTCGTATTTCTTCTTTTCTTCTGACAGAGAATTAAAAAGTACTTGGAATAATTCATTTTGCTTACTAAAGTAATTCAAAATATCTTCATCAGCTAATTTTGTATCAATCCAAATAGAAAATTCTCCATCTACTGTCTCAATAATGCCAGTTTGCAAAACATTTTCAATTTCGTGTATATTACGTATTGGGTATTTAAAGCTATTGCCATTGAATAATCTTGTACTTAAAACTATTACAGAAACCACATTACTAATTTCTTCTAAACTAATTTCATATTTAGATTCAAGTATTCTTTTCAAGTTACCATTCAAGAACTCTTGGTTTAAAAGATCCAATTGTTTCTCAGCTTTTTTTATATAATCATAAGTTGTTCTAAGGTCATAAACACTTGTAGGATTTAAAGATTGTTTACATTCAAAAAGAAATAATGAATTTCCTTTAACAAGAAATAAATCAATTTCTGCATTTGAAATAACAGTTTGTTGATAATTCGTAAAACCTGCATTCTTAAATGCAAATCCAAGTTTTTCAACAAGTTTGTCTTTTGTTCCATCAGAAAAAAAATTCTTATTGTTATGTTTATATTCAGATGCAAATAAATTCCTAATTGAGTTAGATTCATTTAGAACAAACAAAGGAATCATAAAAAAGTCATGATCAAAAAGAATTGGCTGGTACTGTAAATCAAAAAATTCATGTTTGATAGGATTCCAAGAAGTTACTTCCAAATATGAGTCAAAATTATCTCTACTTGTCAATTTCTCAAAAATTTCATACAATTGATTTTTAGATATGACTGGAGTCATTGACATTAAAATTGCATTCAGATCTTTCAGCTCAAGTAGTTTGTTTTTAAAAAGAAGACTTAGCAAATAGAATACTCTTTTAATTTTCATGAATTCTAAAAGAGTTAAATTATTTTTTATCTTAAAATTTGAAAGTGTATCAAAATCCAGCAACTGCTCCTTAAAAACATGTGATAAGTAAATTAATTCCTCCTGAAAAAGTTTGTCTTCTTTAAAAAGAATAAGAAAAGCTTCAAGTGCAGGCTCGGCAATTTCGAGACGATATCGCCTAAAAATTCCTAAACCAACTTGATTACATACCAGCAGATCTCCATTTTGATTGGCATAATTTATTAAATCATCTATAGTTGCTGCATTAAAAATTATATTTCTCCTATCATTAATCATTTGAATTTCATTTCGAATGAAACCCATTCTAATAGATTTATCTAAATCTATGTTTGGTGGAATAAGCTTCAAGTATGCTTCATATTTAATACAAACATAACTAAAATGATCCACATATATTTCAACTTCTTTCAAATCTAACATTTGGCATACATTAATTAATAGTTTATCAATTTCCTTTTCTTTTATGTACTCATATGATACCATTGGATTAGCAATATCCTGAAGAAACTTATTTCCTCGCTTATAAATTAACGTAATTATATAAGATATCGCAGAACTTAGTTCCTCTTTACTTCTTAATTGCAATATTGGAAAATCAAGATAAATATTGGAATTACTACTTTGCATAAAAAGATAATCAATAAATGATAATAGAGTTTTATATAAGGAAGCTCCTTTATATTTTTGTTTAAATCGAATCAACTCGGAATTAATATTTTTTACTATTAGATTATAGTTGTCATATAAACTATTTAAATTGTTTATTGACTTTAAATAATTTATTGTACTGTCGTCAATCTTAAAAATTTTACAATAATTTAATAAGTCTGTGGTCATATCTTTTAAAATACACTTTTTAGTAACATATTTTGAGTATCGAAAGATTCCTTTTCTCTTTATTGCAGAAAAAGTAGTTTCTCTGTCGAAATATATCCCAATAATCATAGAATTCCTTGCTATTATATAATCTCCTCTTCCAAAGGAATCTTCAATTGTTTTTTGTAAGTCTTTCTTTTCTTGGTTTGTTAAAGGTGAGAAGCTACCATTGAGTAAGCTACTCATCAAATCATTTTCGGTAACCTTCTTTAAATTTATGTTACTAAATTCCATTTATGAAACATTACTCATGATTGATTCATCAAATTTACTCGTATCTTCTACCTTTATACTGTATTCTTCACCCTTAGTGAGAACAAGTTTAAACTTGCTACTAGCCATTATCTCCTCCGAAGTGATTATTATTCTGAAACAATCTATGCTACTATGAAAAATTTTGTCAATATTTTATTCTAACCCATAAATTATCGTTGTCCAATTAAAGCAATCGAAATGAACTAATGATATGTCAAGGATGGTTTAACTGATAAAATCTAAAGAATGAGTCTGCTACAACACACCTCCCGGCTAAAGCCGTACTCCTCTCAAGAGGAGAATTGACCTTTCAGTTATTTATACATATTTATTATCATTTCAACTGTGATTTCGTGCTTGTCATGACATTAATATCTTTTCGGTCCGACATAAATCATTAAATATCTAAATTGGAAACTACAAATATCTGCTCATGTCAATTCTCCCGTACTTTTTTAGGAAAAACCAATAATTTGTTACTCTTTTCGCTAAAAATATTATTTTCAATAATTCAATATTACCCTTCATTATATTCATCTCTCATATAAATACGCCTTATGCAACCAACTCTTAAAACCATCCTACTAGCTTCTCTTTAGCTCCTTAATAGACCCCTATTCCAAATTCTTGCAAAACTGCTGATAAATTTGACAATAATTTTGTACTTTTTTACTGATAATTTCTTTAATTTTTGATATATTTCTTTGTTTCAATTCTAATTATTTGCTATCTATAACTACCAATAATACATGCCGATCTCTTCCCCTGTCCGTGTTAGTCCGTGTAAGTCAATGTAAGTCTGTGTTCCCGGAAGCATCTCTTCCCTTTACTTAATACTTAGTTCTAATTCATCAGTTGCTTTATCGTCTGTGTTCCGATGCTTAGTTATCTTTCTTCTGAGCCCGGATCCGGTACATTCTTTCCGAAAATCCTCCCTCCTTCTCAAAATCACTGGCTAAACGAAGGATCTGACGATCCAGAAAATAGCAAGCCATATTCAGTAGCGAAAGAATGCCATTGGCAGCCAATACTGCCGACGTTGGCTTTGGATCCCTTCCCATGTCCGTGTTAGTCCTTGTAAGTCCGTGTTCGTCAGTGTTCTCCTGTTTGTTTTTTTCATCCCCAAGCCATTTCTGAAATTCCTCTACTGTACTGCATTTCGCTTCTTTTAATCTAAGCATAATAGGATCATCATATCGAAGCAGTGGATTACCTCTTTGTCTTAGGAAATCTTCATAGTCCAATCTCAACTCTTCCAGACTTGCACGAGCTACATTGGTTAGTTTCAGTTCGGTTTTCCTGGAAGTACCTGATGCCAAAGAACCTTCTGCAATGTTTTGCACACCTGATCTGGCTGCCTGAACCATTTGGTCATGAGTACGGCTTCTTTTATCGATGTATAAATCACAAAATCTAAGCGTTAGATCATAAACAAGTTGCGAAACCTGGAAACTTTTCAGCTTTCTGTAACCACCATGCACTGGTATTAATGAGTTAATTTCAGTCATATAATCCTCCGTAAAGAAATATATTTTATGAAGTAGATAAAAGATGTCAATGAAATAATATTGAAACACGGACTTACACGGACTTCCACAGACTATCACAGACAGAGATCGGATCTGAGTGTTTTGTATGCTACCTGCCGAAAATAAATGCAGATCCCTTCCCCTGTCTGTGTAAGTCTGTGTTAGTCAGTGCTAGTCTGTGCTCTCCCTAATTCAGCTAAAAATAAAAGAGGCACATTTCTGTGCCTCTTTTCCGCTAATAATATATTTAAATCCTAATACAAATCGTACTTCACAAAAGAGCATTCGATTGCACCATTATAAACGGTGTGTTTACCATGTGCTCTTAAGCCTATGCTTTTCTGCAGCTCTTTTTCACCGCAGAGAATCCAGGCTGTGGAACGCTTACACTTTTGTTTAAGGAAATCACCAAAGTCCTTATAAGTAGCCTTGAGTTGGGATACCTGACCCAAACGCTTACCGTAAGGCGGATTGGCAATGATCAGTTTATCATCAAGACTGTCTATCTTGCGGAAATCTCTGGTTCTGATATCAACGCTGATAAAGTCATCGAATCTTTTTTTATTCTCACGTGCCACATCGACAGCATCTTTGGAAATATCACTTCCGCAGATCAGGTCTTTGGGCAGGCGAATTATCTGTTCCTTGGCAGCCTTTCTGATCTTCATCCACTGATCCGGATCAAACTCCGGCATTTCTGTAAAGCCCCATTTACGGCGGTAGAAACCGGCCGGGATCTTGGAATAGATCATCATAGCTTCTGTTAAGATTGTACCCGAACCGCAGAATGGATCATACAATGCTTGTTTTCCGTCCCAACCTGCAAAGACCAGCATCGCAGAAGCCAGAGTTTCCTGAACAGAAGCTTCAAAGTCCTTGGTCTTATAATTACGGCGATGCAGGGGTGAGCCGGAAGTATCGAGGTAAATAATCGCTTTATTGTCTTCCAGATAAAGGTTGAACCATACATCCGGATCGTCAGCATTAACATCAGGTCTGACTCCGAATTTATCTTTAAAATGATCTACAATAGCATCTTTCAGGCGTTGTTTCGCCCATTGCGAGTTTGTAATATTACTGTTGGTGATATTGGCAAAAATAGCAAAAGTATGTTTAGTGGTCAAAAAAGCAGACCATTGGATAGCTTTGGCTGTATTATATAAGGTAATATCATCGGGACAATGAAATTCAGCAAGTGGTGCCAGGATTCTGGAACATAATCTGGACTTGTAGTTCATGTTGATGAGTGTTTCCATGTCGGCTTTAAAGGAGAATCCACGATAAGCTTCCGTAATATCGGTGGCTCCCAAGTTTTTTGCTTCTTCAATGCCGATGAGTTCCATACCTCGGGCTATTTGAGCAAAGTATTCTGAGTTTCTTTGGTATAAAAACATAATATAAAACCCCTCCCGTTTAAGGAGGGGTTTAATTGGTTTCCTTTATTGTTTGATCCGGGCCATGAATTCGCTCTTAAAGTTCTGCAGAGCACTGATGATCGGCATATAGGGTGATTGACCCAATGCACAGAAAGAAGTTTGTTTCATAGCTTCGGAGATTAAAAGCAATTGATCAAGATCGGCTTCTGAACCTTTGCCTGTTCTGATCTTCTTGATTAACATGGTAAGCTGTTGTGTACCGATACGGCAGGGAGTACATTTACCGCAGGATTCGTGACGGAAGAAATGCAGGATGGAATAAAGCATATCGACAATGTCTGTATCTTCATTCATCACTAAAATTGCACCGGAACCTAATACTGCTGCATATTCAGCTAGATTATAGTAATCCATCTTCACATCAAGTTTGTCATCAGACAGGAACACACCTGCAGCACCACCGACAAGAGCAGCCTTAAAACGCTTGCCCTGTTTCATGCCGCCTGCATATTCATTGATGATCGTACGCATGGTTACACCCATTTCGACTTCGCACAGACCAGGCATATTCACTTCACCCATAATGGTGAATACTTTTGTACCTGTAGATTGTGGAACACCGATGGATTTGTATTTCTCGGCTCCATTCTTGATGATGTAAGGAACATTGGCAATGGTTTCCACATTGTTAACCACTGTGGGTTTCTGCCAGGCACCTTTAACACCAGGGAACGGTGGTTTGTTACGCGGGCAACCGCGATTACCTTCCATTGATTCGATCAAAGCTGTTTCCTCACCGCAAACATATGCACCGGCACCTATCTTGATTTCCATCTCCAGACTGAAATCTGTACCGAAGATATTCTTCCCGATGATACCGTATTCATTAGCCTGGTCAATAGCTTTTCTGAGTCTTTCGATACAGAGTTTGTATTCACCGCGGACATAAATATAAGCTTTGGAAGCACCGATAGCATAGCAGGCAATCATCATACCTTCGAGAAGTTTATGCGGGTCGCCTTCCATGATCAATCTGTCTTTGAAAGTACCGGGTTCACCTTCGTCAGCATTGATGACGAGGTATTTTTGTTCGGCTTGCAGAGGAGCAGTAAAACTCCACTTTAAGCCTGTAGGGAATCCTGCACCGCCACGGCCGCGGAGTCCGGAGCTTTTAACTTCTTCGACAACTTCCATCGGTTTCATTGTGGTAAGAACTTTTTCCCAGGCTTCATAACCGCCGACACCAATATATTCTTCGATGTTTTCAGGATCGATCAGACCTGAATTATCGAGTACTATACGACTGCCGTAGTTGAAATCCACTTTCTTGAAGGTGGAATCAAATATAAGTCTTTTCAGAGGTCTTCCTTTCAGGAAGTGTTCTTTAACTAATTCGGGGATATCGTTTAAGGTTACATTATGATAGGTGATATTATCGGGATAAGTGACCATACAGACACCTTTACCGAATACACCAAGAGGACCTGTTTCGAGTATATTTACTTCATCTCCCAGGTTGTTGGCTTTCAGTTCATTGCGGAGAGCAAGTTCAATTTCTTTAGCTCCGGCTTGCAGGGAAGAATCATCCATGCTGATAAGAATATGACTGCGGAAGTATTTCATTATTTGCCTCCTTTGATTTTGGAGATAATGGATTCAATTTTTTCCTCGGTCAAATCTGCATAGACATCGTCATTGATCATCATGACCGGTGCATTACCGCACACACCTAAACAGGCACAAAGTTCAAGTGTGAATAAACCGTCGACTGTTGTGCCACCAGTTTTGACACCCAATACTTCTTTGAGCTTCTTCAGGATATTCTCTGAACCTTTTAAATAGCAGGGAGGAGATTCACAAAGTCTGATAATGTTGTTTCCTCTGGGCTTTACACTGAACATAGTGTAGAATGTGAGTACGCCATAAATGTGATTAACCGGAACTTTTAAATAGCCGCTTACTGCTTCGACCGCTTCCTCTGAGAGATAGTGCTGAGGATGTTGGTCCTGAATCTCGTGAAGGATATAGATCAAATTTTCTTTAGCAGGAGCGTATTTCTTAAATATCTCTTCAAACATAGATAACCCCTTTTATTTTGATATTTATAATTATCTTAAATAGTAACCTCACAAAAAGAAAAAGGAGACAGTCGCTTAAAACTGTCTCCGTTAATTCTATTCATGGTCTTCTGCGGAAGCTTCGCGATGAGCCTTTACATCCGGATGCATGCCGGAAAGCTTGGTAATGGCTTTCACAGGGCAAACTTCAAGACAGGTACCGCACTTAACGCATTCAACCTGATCGATGGTATATTTGTCGGTTCTGCTGCCACTGATACAGGTAACAGGGCATTTCTTAGCACAAAGAGAGCAACCAACGCATTTTTCTTTACTAATCGTAAAGTGTAAAAGATCCTGACATACTTTGGTCGGGCACTTAGCTTCCCTGATATGAGCCTCGTACTCGTCTCTGAAGTAGCGAATTGTGCTGAGAACAGGATTAGGAGCATTTTGGCCTAATCCACAGAGTGAAAGTTGCTTGATGTCTTCACCGAGTCTGATCAATTCTTCGATGTCTCCTTCTTTTCCTTCTCCACAGGTAATTCTGTGCAGAATTCCATACATCTGTTTCAAACCAATACGGCAGGGAGTACATTTACCACAGGATTCATCCACTGAGAAATCGAGGAAGAATTTGGCGATGTTGACCATACAGTTGTCATCGTTCATCACAATAACACCGCCGGAACCCATCATCGCACCTTTTTCCTTGAGTGATTCATAATCAATCTTCACATCAAGGTGTTCTGCTGTCAAACATCCGCCGGAAGGTCCGCCTAACTGTACTGCTTTGAACTTCTTGCCGTTGGGAATTCCCCCGCCAACTTCAAAGATCAAGCCTTCCAGACTGATACCCATAGGAACTTCAACCAAACCGGTGTTTTTGACATCGCCGGTAAGTGCAAAGACTTTTGTACCCTTGCTGGTAGGTGTGCCCATACTGGCAAACCATTCTGCACCTTTAGTGAAAATAGTAGGAACATTAGCAAAAGTTTCCACATTGTTCACGAGTGTGGGTTGACCCCATAAGCCTTTATGTGCAGGATAAGGCGGTTTGGTGTTCGGTTGCCCTCTTCTTCCCTGAATGGAATTGATCAAGGCAATTTCCTCACCACAAACAAATGCTCCTGCACCGGTTCTAACTTCTGCATCAAAACAGAAATTAGTACCAAATATATTTTTACCTAAAATTCCGTATTCTTTGGCCTGTTCGATCGCCAGTCTGATTCTCTTGATAGCAAGAGGATATTCAGCTCTGATATAGAAATAACCCATATCGGCACCAACGCTGTATGCAGCAATGGCCATACCTTCAAGTACTCTGTGCGGATCACCCTCGAGAACGGAACGATCCATGAAAGCACCCGGGTCACCCTCGTCACCATTACAGATAACATATTTGGGCTGAGCAGTTTCTTTGGCTACGAATTCCCATTTGAGTCCTGTAGGGAATCCACCACCGCCACGTCCTCTCAGACCTGATTTCTTGATAACATCGATAGCGTCTGCAGGTGTGCCTTCGGTAAGTATCTTAGCAAGGGACTCATATCCGCCCAGTGCTATGTATTCTTCGATCTTTTCCGGATCCAGGTAACCGCAGTTTTCCAAGGCTACTTTGATCTGGCTTTTATAGAAAGGAATATCTTCGACTTCGGCAATAGCTTTGTCCTGATTATCCTGTTCCATAAGTCTTTTGACAGGTCTGCCTTTGAGGAAATGTTCTTTTACAATTTCGTCAACATCATCGACAGTGACTTTTTTGTAGAAGATCCCTTCAGGATAAACCATCATCACAGGACCGTAATCACAAGGTCCCATACAACCTGTTTCTATGACATTTATTTCTTCAAGAATATTTTCATTCTTGCAGATCTCAATAAATTTCTCTTTGATCTTAAGTGAGCCGGCAGAAACACAGCCGGAGCCACAACAGATCAGGAGATCCATTCTTTTGTTCGGCATTATTCCCCCTATTCTCCTGTGGAAATAACAAACTCATTAACAGGATTTCCGTTAACCAGGTGTTCAACCACAACTCTGCGAGCCTTGTCGGGAGTCATGTTGCCATAAGTAACTTTGGCTTTGCCGTCTTCGACGATATCAACTACCGGCTCAGCAGAAGATAAACCTTTTTCACCGGTCTGAGTAACTAAAACATCAACTAAACTTCTGGTTCCCACTTCGTCCAAGAAAGCTTTCATCACTTCTCTGGCACCCATGGCAATACCGGATGTTCCCATTCCAACGATTACTTTTACGCGTGATCCTGCACTGCGCAGTTTCATATCCTGCTGTGCTTTTTCTCTAATCTTCTTGAGTTCTTCTAAGGTCTTCATCAGAGTTCCTCCAATTGTGTATTTTTTATTCCTTCATCTAATATACTATCTAAATACATGATCACATCAGGATAAGTTAAGGGGATATCCCCCAGTTCATCTCTGATCTCATTTGTATTTAAAGTGAAAATCAAATCATCTGTTCCGGAATTGATTCTCTCTAAATTTACATGAAAATCTACTTCACTATGACCGATCAAACATCCTAATAAAGTATCTTTCAGGTTTCCCAAAGGCATACGGTCGATATGATCGTATTTGAATACTGCCTTGATCTCGGTACCGACACCGAGTTCACTGTTCAAAACAAAATTGCCTTCACAAAGTTCGGCATTCTGCTTGAAAAGAGGGATTCCTAATCCTACTTTTTTTACTCTTTGTGCCTTGGAGGTATAAAAAGGATTTTGGGCATTTTGAGCAGTTTCACTGTCCATGCCGGTCCCGTCATCCAAGACGATAATAGTCAAAGTATTCTCACTTTCATTCACACTTACGGTTATATAAATATTCCTGGCTTCAGCACGGGCTGAATTTTCGATAATATCAAGAATATGTAAAGAAATATCCTGCATTTTATTTAAGCGTTAAGAGCATATTTTGCAAGTATTTCTTTCAATTTTTCTCTTGTTTCGATTCTGCCGAAAGTATCTTCGCCAATCACAAATACTGGAGCTAAGGAGCAGGCACCCACACAACGTACTGCTGTTAAAGTGAATTGTCTGTCTTCAGTGGTTTGACCTAAATCAATACCTAATTCTTCTTTGATCATCTGCTGAATTCTGGGAGCACCTTTCACGAAACAGGCGGTTCCAAGGCAAAGATTGATCACATGTTTACCCCTGGGGGTCATAGTGAAAAGATTATAAAAAGTGACAACTCCATAAACCTGGCTTACCGGCACATTGATTCCTTTGGCCACAAATTCCTGTACTTCCATGGGAAGATAGCCAAAGATTTCCTGGGCTTTGTGAAGAATCTCAATCAAAGGGTTGGTTAAATTTTTCTTCTCTTCAATTACTTCCCTGAGTTTTTGATACAACACGCTTTCTTTTTTACACATTCTTTTCCTCCTAATCTATTCTTTTATAATATATTTCTAATTGTCAATGAGTATTTTTCTCTCACCCATATTTTGACAGGCAAGAGCTATTTCTTTCACAGTCGGCTCGCTTATAAAGAACCTGGAATAGCCTGAAGCAATATCTTTCAGATAATGTGCATCAGAATTCCTCAATAAAGTATATTTTTTTAAATAAGGATAATTTGTAAATAATTTTTCTAAATTACATTTAGCTGTTATCCCTACAGCCGGAAAATCTATATATTCCGGTAAAAACCCCAACTGTGCAATAATGCTGTATGTGGCAGCATCTTCATGAGCCGGAAAGTAAAATCCCCCATAAGAATTTATTTTATCAATCATCTCATCGAGTGACCATACTGAAGAATTGATCAAGGCTTTCTCTTCAAATCTGACAATCTCTTCTTCATTGTTGACCACCACCTGATCACCAAAATAATCCGGATCATTCATCAAAGGTAATAAGGAAGCATACAATTCCTGATTGAAACCATCTGCCTGTTCCCACTCATCAAACAGCACGATCAGATGAGCTTCCTCAGATGTCTGTACTTCAATTCCATACAAAAGTGTGATCCCATATCGGAAAGCAACTTTCTTGTAGGCAAGACAATTGGCCATCGAATTATGATCTGTAATAGCAATAATATCCAGATTCTTCTGTAAACACATCTGCATCACACTGTTGGGCGACATCTCCAGGTCCCCACAGGGTGACAATACCGAATGTATATGTAAATCTGCATTATACCACTTCAAATATCTTTCTCCTTATCTCATTCTACTGCCCAATTTAGGCTTCAACTCTTTTTCCCTGTCCGTGTTCGTCAGTGTAAGTCCTTGTTAGTCCTTTTTCCCACTGGCACCTGATACCTGACACCTTTCTCTAAGTTTTTAGTTTCTTCTTCTCCGCGGCAGGAAACAGCACATTATTCAGGATCAATCTATACCCGGGTGAATTCCGGTGCAAGTCCAGAAAGGTTTCCGGATCACCCACTTTATGCTCGTAGTCTTCCGGATCATGTCCGCCATAGAAGGTAAAAGTTCCTTTTCCCAAGTTACCATGCAGATATTTTACCTCATCTGTGCCAGGGACTTCTGCCAATAAGATAACACTCTTTTTCACAAATTGCTTGTGAAAAGATGTCGTTTGGCCAATAAAGCCATCAATTATATTGGCATGATTTTGGGTTAGCATAGTAGGTACAGGATCATATTTAGCCGAGAAATTAAAGAGCTGAAAATAATCAGCTTCAGCTCCTCTTAGTGCTGCATAATTACTGGCATCTATACTGGAAAACTCATATTCAAAAGGATTTGTTACCAGAGTAAAGTTTTCGAACGCAAAAGTTCTGCTGAAATTTAGTTTTCGCGAGTAACTTGGATCAATTGGGTCTCCATCAAAAGCTTCATTGCAAATATCTACATCTTTAGTAGCCAGAGCAATATCATAAGTATCTGTCGCTGCACACATAGCAAAAAGAAAACCTCCGCCTTCAACAAAATTTCGAAGTGTTTCCACTACCACATGCTTGAGCTGCCATACTTTTTTATAACCCAATTTTCGAGCAGTGTCTTCGCTCAGTTTAACGTCATTTTTATACCATTCCGTATTTAAAAAGCTACCCAAAAATTTACCATATTGGCCGGTAAAGTCTTCATGATGGAGATGTACCCAGTCATAATCCTGTAATTTACCGGAAAGAACTTCTTCATCCCAAATCTTATCATACTTGATTTCAGCATAATTGAGGACAAGTGTCACTGCATCATCCCAAGGTAGTTTGTTGGGTGGAACATAGACAGCTATTTTAGGCTCTTTTTCCAGAACCACTACGTCCATATTATTTTTATCTATTTCATCCAGTATTGCAGCAATTTCGGCGGCTCCCACATTTTCGTACAACACTCCTCTAATCCGGCAGATGTTCTCAATATCCTGAGCATCCTGGATTAAATATGAGCCACCCCGGTAATTCAAAAGCCATTTCACCGACATTTGTTCGGTCAAAGCCTGAAAAGCAACACCATATGCTTTCAGATGATTGGTCTGAACAGCATCCATAGGGATCAGGATCTCTGCCTGAATACTCACGCTGAGCAGGATAATCCCTAACATAACAAGCAAGAATCTCTTCATATTTTCCTCAAAACTATAATTCTCAGATTGCGTTAATTGTCAAAGTTTCCTTTTGTCAGGTTTAAAAAAAAGCCAATTGCCTGCATTACCAGATATTTTCGCTTCATCCTGCCCTTAAAATAGGTATTTTTTGTGTTAAACAACTGTTGGACTAGTGTCATGTCAAGCTTCATATGACTTTTGAAATGCATACCCCAAATATGTAAATGACCTGCGACTCAATTCTCCTCTATCAAGAGGAGTACCGCGAAGCGGGGAGGTGTGTTATGTCCTTGTTGATTAAAATCCCTTCCGACAGTTAACACCTGACCGATCACGATCTCAAAAAATATAGAAGTGAAAGACTTTTATGAATTCAGCTTCGAATCTGTAAATCTGATGTAATTATGTAAGATAACTAACAGTAAAACATTAACTTAGTGTACTGAATGTTATTCAATAAAATCAGAAATTCTCTTGCTTAACTGTAAAATAGAATTAAATTATGCTATGTATGAATATAGTGTGATTCATCTTTGATTAACTTTGTCTTAAACACAACTTGAGGAGGGAAAATGTACAAAATTGAAAAAAAAGACTATGGATATGCCCTAAATTTTAGTGGCTTGATCAAAATTGACGAGATGCAAAAGTGGTATCAGGAATGTGAGAAGGCCCTTATTGGTGCTCCATCAGAATTTGTCGTTCTTATTGATATGGTTAATCTATCTCCACTACCTGATGATTCTCAACAACTAATGGTAAAAGGGCAGGCAATGTTTAAGAAAAAGGGTATGATCAGAAGTGCTGTTTTAGTGGCAAAACTAATTACGGCAATGCAATTTAAAAGATTAGCAGAACAGAGTGGTATAAAGAGTACAGAAAAGTATCTGGCAGCAGAGAATCCAAAAGCTATGGAATTAGCAATGGATTGGCTCCTCCATAGTAAAGATCCAGATACTCATTAAAGTTTTAATTTTCTAAACAACTACAATCAGTCAAAATTTTAAGAGACTTGCCCAGGCAAGTCTCTTTTTTAAGTTTGTATCATTTGACTAGGAGGATGCAGGAATTTCAAGACCTCTAGTATGATATCTGTAAAATATGCTCCACGCTAGTGGTTAGACAAATTCACAGAATACTGAATTAGAAACAAAATATGCCTGCGGAGTTAAAAATACAAAATTGTCATTAACTTCGAGCATCCCTTCCGAGAGAAATTTGCTGATGATCTGAGCATACTTCTGCCTGAAACTGTATCCAAATTTTGTCTCAAAATCTGCAAAATTTAATCCTTCACTCTTGCGCAGAGATAGAAAGATGTACTCTTTTTCGTGTTCTTCTTCTTCCATTACTTCAATTTCACAGGGATATTCATTCAGAGAAAGGGCATTCAGATAGGTTTCCAATTCATAATTATTGTATCTTGTATTGTAATAATAGCCTGAAGCAGACGCTCCCAAGCCCAGATAATACTTATCTGACCAATATGACAGGTTATGTTGGGATTCAAAGCCCGGTTTGGCAAAGTTGGAAATCTCATACTGCAAATATCCTGCTTTAGTCAAAGTTTCCCGGATCAAATGATAAAAATCAGAGATTACCTCGTCTTTAGGTAATTGAGGATTCTTCTCAAAAAGAGGAGTTCCTTCTTCCAAACTTAGGCAATAGATAGAAATATGTTCAGGATCAAGTTTAAGATATTCTTCCAGAGATATAAGGATATCTTTTTTCTTCTGCTTCGGCAAACCATACATATAGTCCAGTGAGATGTTGGTATAACCGAGATCTCTCAGATATTTAAAAGTCTCTCTGGTGTTTTCTGCATTGTGTAAGCGTCCAAGTAATTTCAACTCTTTATCGAGAAAAGACTGTGCTCCGATACTGATCCTGTTGACCTGTGTTGCTCTCAAGTCTTCAAAATAAGCCAGATCAACTGTTACAGGATTAACTTCGAGAGTGATTTCCTGACAGGCTGTCAGATCAAAATACGAGAGAATCTTATTGATTTGAGCATTGTTCATGAGTGAAGGAGTTCCGCCTCCAAAATAAACAGTATGGGGTTGGAGAGAGAATTGTTTTTTTCGTAAGATTATTTCCTTCTCCAGGCATTCAATATACGATTCCTGCAATTGCAGATTTGTCAGAGAATGAAACGAACAATAGTCACATTTCTTTAAACAAAAAGGATAATGGAGATAGATATGGTTGATTGTATTTTGCAAAGTTCACATCTCCCTGAGCATACTTATGTCTGTTAATAATAATATTCCGTCCTGCCGGACGGATTGAGATGAAACATTTTTCCTGCAGCTGAAGCTGCAGGCTAATGTCTTATGTCCTTCGGACAGTTTTTTAGAAACTTGACTGCCTTTAAATATTATCTTAATCTGTGCTTAATCTGCGAAGTCCGTGTAAATCCGCGTTCTATTAAGCCAGGTTCCTTAGCTATTTTATCAGATTAAACACCCGGTCTAACCGTAATTCCCCTTCTTCACTTCTGGACCAGAAAATGATCAGAGGTGATCCTGTGATATCTTTACGATCTAAAAAGCCCCAGTAACGGCTGTCTGCACTTACATCACGATTATCTCCCAGAACAAAGTATTTTCCAGGAGGTACGACTACAGGACCGAAAAAGTCCCGACTGCCCATAGGAACTCCGTCCCACTGGATATGGTTGACACTGCGGGGTATTATGCGATAGTCTATATATTGCTCGGTTCCGACAGTATATTCTTTTCCGTTCAGATATACCCGCTTATCGATGACTTCGACCGTATCGCCAGGCATACCGATGACTCTTTTCACGACATTCTTTTTCGCATAATAAGTCGGCAGGAACTTTGTTTTATCCCAGTAGATAGGAGGCAATATTTTAGCAAAGTTTTCTCTGGGTTCAGGTTCGAGGGGATCTGCCGGATATCTGAAAGTCACAATATCGTTACGTTCGGGGTCAGTGAAGAAATATTTCATTTTGTTAGCTACCAGATAATCTCCGATGAGCATGGTGGATTCCATTGAGGAAGAGGGAATTTTAAAGTTTTGAAAGGTATAATTTCTGATGATCATTGCTACCACAAAGGCAAACAACAATGCTTCCAGCCAATCCTGGATTGTATTCTTTTTCATTTTTACAATTTTAGTTTTCTTCATTTTTCACCTGTTTAATTTTAATTCGGCAATCTTCTAATTCTCCTCCAGAGAGGAGTACGGCTTTAGCCGGGAAGTACGTAGATCATATCTCTGCTCTAACCCCGTAATTGCCTTCTTTTTTCACACTATTAACCTGACCCCTTTTTCTGTAATAATAACTAATTGTCAAACTAAATGTTACGAAGAAAATTACTTATGGTTCGTTAATCCTTTAATTCGCCAACAATTTCTTAGAATAAGAGGTTTCTTATCTTGTTTGCTATATTGTCCATTGAGTCCACTCTGTCCTTCAAATCCATTTTTGCAACTTATTCACATAATGCCTTCACTTCCCAATAATTTTATTTCTGATCTCCAGTAGTTTGAGTATATTCTGATGTCTGGGTTCTCTTCTTCTCCCAGACTCATTGAAATGCGTAATTAATCTTTTTTCTTTTTAGATTCTTTGAGTAGTTTCTTCTCATCTCCGTCCAGCTTCTTCTGAATTTTCTTGATATCTTCTGAAGGTGGAAGTGTTTCAGGCTTTACACCCCGTTCTATCAACATTTTTCGTACTGCTCTGTTATTTTCTATATGTTCTTGGGAAATTGAGTTTTCACCTAAAAGTTCTTTCTCAACTACATTATGACTCGTAAGTTCAGTTGCGAAGTCTTTTGCTTTAATTGTCAGAGTGGGAAGAAAATCAGCTAAAGGTCTTCTTTCAGGAACTGCTAATTTCTTTTTCATTTCATTGGTATTGAACCCACCAAACAAAGCTTGATCACCCTTTGAGCGTATAATTCCAAAACCTTTATCATCGACACCTCTTTCATAAATAAGTCCGGACAGTTTCTTCTCTGATTCTGATAATTTGCCACGGGCTGTAACACGGTCAATATCAAGTAATCGTTGTTCTATAATTTCCTGTTTACGTGTCTGTACCGCAAAATATGTTTGGGCAAAGGCAATTTCACTCTTACTGGAATCACCATTTTGAGCAATTAAATAACAGGCATAGCGTGTCAGGGCAATGTCTTCTACCTGCCGTTGTCCACCTTTTCCTATATCGATCATTTTGTTGGCCTCAACAAAATGATCAGCTATATCTATCAGAGATTTTTCACACCCAATTTTAGCTTTTTCAATTACCTTAAGAAAATTTCTCCATTCAGAATATCCTAAAATAACTTGCAAATCTCGTGCACTCCAGCACTCAATTCCATTATGAAGATAGCATGCTTCTTCAAAAGTATGTAGTAGTTCAATAACCAATTCTTGTTTCATTTTACTCTCCTTCGGTTTCCTTAAAAAAACTCAATTATTAAACATATTAAAGAATAATATTATAGTTGAAACTGCCTTTTTATGCCTAATCCGATCATTTTGTTGACCTCAACAAAATGGTCGGATACTCTATGTTAATTAACTCTTGAATGAGATACTACATAATGTGTAAATGAAAAGCTTGCCCATTAGTCTCTTGAGAGGAGTCCCTGCGTAGCTGGGGAGGTGTGTAGATCATAACTATGTTCTACCCGGTAATTGTCTTCATTTTTCACACTATTAACCTGACCTCTTTTTCTGTAATAATAACTAATTGTCAAACTAAATGTTACGAAGAAAAAATACTTTAGTTATACCATTTGCAGATTAATTTCCACCATATGAATAATATTATTTACTTCAACAGATAGTTTTTGAATACAGAGTTTTCTATTGACTAACTATGAGAGATGTACTTATTTTGGCAATATTCACCTAAGAAAAGAAAAGGAGGGAAAATGAGAATAATGTTTCTGGTATTTCTGGTTATGATCACAACAAATTTGTTTTCGAGACTGAATCGGGAAATTCAGTTTGGAGTATCTCCTTTCTCCTGGGTTAACAATTCGATGAATACTGAGAGTCATTATTATAGCAGTACTTTTACAAACTTTATCAATTTGGAGATCATCCGGATCAAACCCTTGGCACTACACATTGGATATTGTAATCAGAAAGAATATTTGCGACTTTCTGAATCTGACAGGACTCAGTCCAGTTTTCATTATAAAACACCATACATAACACTCAGTACCTGTAACAGACCAACTAAAGAAAAAAACCACTGTTTCAATTGGGGAATAATCTATTCCCAGACATTCGTGTCCAGATATTCAGAATATACTGATTATAATCTTGAAGGTGTTGTGTACATATATCGAACAAAATATATTAAAGATTCTCCGGGCATAGAGTTTTCAGCAGATAAAGTATTAACTAAAAATTTGAATATCAGTGTTGAAATTGGTGTTTCCGCCAAATCATTTTTAGGTGCAAGTTTGAAGTATCTTCTTTAAACCTATCATTTTATAATAGTTTTAAACAGTCCTGAATTTAACAGATTTCATTGATGAACACCAAGGGAGAAGAGGGTAACATATTAGTCGTGAGTTATCAGTCATGAGTCACTGAAAACCTGATTCCTGACACCTGCCTACCTGCACCTTAGTATTTGCCTGCGGGTTTTAACCCGAACAACATTGTTTACTTACTATTATTGTAGTTCTACAGTTGAAAAACCCGCCGGTATTTGCCGGCGGGTTTAAATCACATGAGATTAGTGTTTCAGTCTTTTCTTGTTATTTTTTAAATGCCTATTCAAAGGTTTGCTTTTCCTGACGTTGTCAGGAGAAGTTAAAACAGAGCTTGCGGGTAAGGTATTAAGGGATTGCATTTGAGTACCAGAGGGTGTTCCGTTACCGGCGGTGATCTTAAAGAATCCCAGATCACCTGCAGTGAAAGTAATTGTATTACCGGTGCACCATCCCAGATAGTTAAGGTTAGCCGGAGCAGAACCGCCATAAATACCATACCAGGATACCTGCATATCGTCCCATGCAATTGTTACAGTACCGGGAGCAGTACCTTTGTTTATTGAGACATTAGTAGGAGCAGTAAGATCAACACTTGTTACAGCCCAGAGCAATTGCGGATAGCCGTCGTTTATAGCAGGACTGATACTCCAGATATTATTGAAATCCCATCCATTATAGGTGGACTGGGTTTTCATTTGCAGAGTTGTTTTACCGCTTGTTGGATAGCTGCCATAAGAGTAGCTTAAACCTGTGGTCTGTTTATCCCAGTAGGAATTGATATCCACCAGCCATCCGCCGCCACCGCTGAGTCCTCCATCATTAGAATTACCAGGATTTTCAGAGACAACACTGCCGGTAGCATAACAATTTGTCGCAGTTCCACCTTGATATCCTGATAGTCCACCTATTGTTTCTGATCCGGAAACGGAAGATCTGGAATAAGAGTTAGTTATCGTACCAAGATTACGTCCTACAAGTCCACCGACTTCCATACTGGCTCCATAAGTACCAATAATTGAGCCTTTGGAATAACAAGCTGTTATAGCCCCAGAATTCCTGCCGGTCAAGCCTCCAATTTTCTGATAACCATGCACACTGCTTTCAAAGCTGGAATTATTTATTGTTCCAGAATTATAACCGATAAGACCTCCAACATAGTTATTTCCGGAAATAGTGATATTTGCATAACAATTAATAACACTTCCTTTATTAAAACCGACATAAGCTCCCACATAGTCAGATCCGTAGATACCATCTGTAGATGTCCCTACAATCTTCAAATTTTGTATAATCGCAGTTGTTTCAGTACAACCAAATAATCCCATATCGCCAGAGGAGGAACGAGCTATTTTCAAACCGGAAATTGTCTTATTGTTACCATCCAAATGTCCATAAAAACGGGATGCATTTTCTCCTATCGGCAACCATCCAGAGTTACCCCATGCTGAGTAACCTTCACCCCCACTTGCCAGATATGGGGTTAGATCGATATCATTCATCAGTTTGAAATGGGCATAGGCTTCTGCGCTCCCGAGATAGTTCCGTAAGCAGTTTAATTCTGCAGCAGAGGTGACTTGGAAGGGATCTGCCTCAAAACCGGTACCTTGAGTAAAATCAGATATTTCAATAATAATATTATCAATATACAGAACATTACCGTAAGCACTTTTTCCCCGGAATTTAATCCTATTTGTTCCAGTGGGTAAAGTAACTGTTTTTGTAGCCCATTGGTTCGGGTTGGGGACAAAGAGTCCCGTTCGGGGTAGTGCCGTGACCAGATTACCATTAGTTCCACCAGAGTAGGTAATTAAACTGTTATAGCTTGCTCCGTTATTGGTTGAATACATGATCTCAAGTTGATCATTTTCCCCTGATCGTGAAGCATAGGCATGATCAAAAGACACGCGGCCGTGTCTGCCAGTGAGGTTTATTGCAGGTGTGATCAAATCAATATTAGTCCCTGCCGGAAGAGTATAGAAATATGCCATTACACTACCTGTACCAGCATTACCCCAGGCATTTGCAGAACTTGCTATCCAAGACGGAAAACCTGGGTAGCAAGTCCAGCCCGCAGGTGGAAAAATATCATTGGGAAAGTCCTGGATTGTTATATTAATATGTTGAGGGACAATCGTTAGTGGCATAGTTGTAGTAGTATTGTTTCCGGTAACAGTGTCTGAGGCAAGAACCACTTCTCCACAAATATTCATGACACCAATGTTTTCTATAACGGGATTCCAGACGAAATCATGGGTGGCAGTAGCACCAGGAGCCAAAGAAGGCATCACATACGAGGCAATGGTAGAAGCAGTTGTCAGATTTTTAAGAGACACTGTGTAGCCTGTTTGTGCAGTGGTTCCATAATTCGTAACACTGACCGTATGCGTAGCCGGGGTACCCACAGCACCATAACTGTAGCCGGTTAGAGCAGTAGCAGCCAAGTCGTTTGCAACAGGTGTATAAACATGGACATTATTAATAAAAAGGTCATTATTGGCGTTAGCAGAGGCAGAACTGCTATAAAAAGCGAGAAATTTCTCACCGGTATAAGCACTTAAAGGTATTGAGACATGTATGCCTGTAGAATGAATATTATTATAAACATAGGCTGAACCGGAATTATTCCATTCCCTTACTATATTCGCAGGTGTCCAGACACTGCCGTCTCCGATCAGGATCACGAATCGGTCATCAGAACCAGAAGTACCGGTGGCATCTGTGGTGATAGAATTGCTGTTTCCATTATCTGTAAGAGCCAGATCAAAATCAAGTTGAAATCCTGCTCCAGCCATTTGAATAGGTGGAGTAATAAGCCAGCCGTAGCGATTAGCTCCATAAACATTCATGGAGGCTGCTTTATCCTGAGGATTGTTGGTAACATTTCTCCAGTCATCCTGCACCCAGAGATCAGTATTAGTAGTAAGGACAGACGGACTCAGCAGTTCGCCTGAATAACGGTTCCAGTCTGTAGAAGGGAAGGTTGTCCCGGTAGTGCCGAAAGATTCATTGATAGCTAGTACAATGGGATTAGCTCTGGTTGTAAAAGAGCTGACAGTACTGCTTAAGGCATCCCCGTTGGCATTTGTAGCCACGATCATCCAATAATAGGTAGTACTGTAATTCAAGGCTGTTGTAAAGGTATAAGAAGAGCCTGTAACGGTTGAGACCAAAGTAGTGGGTGTAATTGCAGTAATACTGGCCTGACAGTAAACTTTAAAGCCTGTAGGGATTCCGCCGGTATAAGTTGGAGTCCAGCCAAGAGTAGGACGAATAGTTTGCACGACAGCATTCATCTCCGGTGTATTCTGAGTGACAATACCGGGACGAATTTGAGCCAAAGCCGGACCATAAACATAATCCAGCATGGCATTAGCATAATACCCGCTGACTGTATTGTAGATCTTGAAACCAATGCGATAGTTACCGGTGAGATTCAAAGTGATACTGTGATTTTGCCAGGGACCGGGGGTTAGACTGATTTCTGAACCGATATTGGTCCAAGTGGAATTAGTAGTGTTATAATAGGCAAGTTGGACTTTATGGATCTCGTACAATACATAAGTACTGAAATATAAGACACTGGAGCCTGTGAGTGTAAGGGTTGGTGTTGCCATGGTCACATCTGAGGAAAGACTGCTTAAATAACAGGACTGGGATCCATCAACAGCAGTATCAGTTGTTCTGCTCCAAGCGGAACTTATTGTCCATCCGGCAGGAGGATATGTGGCACCCTCGAAGCTTTCCGCCAGAGCATTCGGAATCAGACAGGTTCCGGTCAGTGCGACATCGTAATTGGTTCCATTATATGCTATACGCAGGATGGCTGTTTTAGCCCCTGTAGAATTTGGATAAAACCTCACAGGAATAGTAACTGACTGTCCTGAGGTAAGAGCTGCAGGAATACCTGCGGTAGTAAAGCCGAACTGGTTCGCATTTGTTCCGATAAGGCTGATATTGGCAGCTGTCAAATTTAAAGAAAGATTCCCGGTATTTGTGATCGTAACATTTTGATAAGCAGTAGCAACATTGGTGTTAGTTAGTCCAAAATTGAGAGTCGTAGTGTTTAAGGTGAAGATTGTAGTCGGTGCTCTATGAGATAGCTTGATATCATCCATGCAGGCACTGAGACAATTGTCAGCGAAATTATGAATACCAAGATAATATATACCAGAAACTGCAGGAACAAACATTCCTGCTACCCGCTGATAATTACCGTTTGTCAATGCGGTCTGGTATTGTATAGTGTGGGTCATACCTTCAATAGTACCGGTTGACCCATAGTAAATACCGACACTTGCTGAATTATAGGGAGGATTATAAGAAGAAGCTTGTCGTGCATAGAGTTCCACATCATAGATCTCACCACCCGTTAAGTAGAAGGGACGGAAGAGCCATAGATCAGCATTTCCACCTACGAGTGTTATGTTATAAGAACCGGTTCTTGGACCATTATTGTAGCTCGTATCGCCATGATTAACAGCCCAGTACCACGAAGGATAGGAACCACTCAGAGTCTGAGTCCAGCCATAAATCTCATGTGAGCCGTCAGTATTATTTTCTTCAAAGCTTTCGGTTAATTCATCAGCAACGAGAGCTGTTCCAGTGAGAACCACATCATGGTTAGAACCATTATAGAAGATCCTCAGAACAGCGGTCTTTACCCCGGCTGAAGTAGGATAAAATCTTACCGGAATATTGACGGATTGACCGGCTGTAAGGGCTGTGGGAAAACCTGCTAAAGTAGAAAAGCTAAACTCTGCTGGATCTGTTCCAACCAAACTGACAGCACTGGCTGCCAGGTTCAGAGTAAAATTACCTGTGTTAGTAACAGTGACATTCTGATAACCGGTAGGAAGTCCGGCATTAATAGTTGGAAAGTTGAGGATGGCAGGCATACAGCTTACAAGAGGAATCGTAGGTGTATGCCGGATAGTAACATCATCGAGACTGATAAAACTGTCAGGAACAAAACCATGTATTCCAACATAGAAAGTTCCGGAAGTGACAGGAGTAAATGTACCAACAATACGCTGATATTCCCCGCTGGTTAAACCACCAGTTTGAGGTACAACGGTATTTGTCATGAATTGTACATAAGGATTAGTTCCATAAGAAATGCCGATGTTTTCATCACTCGCGTATGGTCCGAAACGGGCATAAATTTGGACATCATAAGACTCACCGGCTACTAAACTAACCTCATGCATCATCCAGGTATTTGCTGGAGCGAAAAGAACTGCATTAAAGGAACCGCTTCGGGGCTGGCTGTTGACAGCAGTACCGGTAGAGTTAGCAGCCCATAAGGTGACACCTTGATAACCTGAATCCTGTGTCCAGCCGGCAAGCGTAGTCGAGTAATCTGTATTACCGATTTCAAAACCATCAAAGACATGGTTGCCATTATCAATATAAAAACTGCGGGGAATCGGATAAGGAGTCACTTCTCCTGATGAATTACAGGCAACTACTGCCCAGTACCAGACATCACAGTAATTGAAACTCAAACCGCCCTGGGTTACAGGATTGAAGGAAGTGCTTGTAATATTGGTAAAAGTATATTGTTCGGAATAACCTGTTTCAAATATATGAGCAGATTCAGACCGAATCAGATAAATATTGTAATAAGAGGGAGTCTGCCCGACAGGATTTGGTATCCAGGTGAGGTTGAAACCGTTTGTAGATAATCCGGTTGCAGCATCAGCCGGAGATACCGGGATTGCCTGTCTGTATTGTGTGGCATATTCCCAAATTAAA
>CAYQPF010000056.1:0-17925 GCA_964419225.1 uncultured Candidatus Cloacimonadota bacterium
TTCGATTGCAAGCCTTCACTTTTCATGATCTTCGACCCAGCTTGTAAACCTCTACAGCACAATCCGGGTTAAATTCGATAAATAATAGTAAAGGAAGGGAATTTGAGACTATTGTTGTTATTTTTGATTATGACCTCATGCTATGCTTTATTTGCAGAAAATAATCTTAAACAATCAGAGATATCTTTGGATTCTACAAACACAGTCAATGTAAAAACCTCTTCAATACTTCAACCACCTCTTATGTATAACAGTAAATTGTCCTATGATTTTGGAGTTAAAGCAGCGGTTGCTTATACTAGAAAAGGAATGACTATGACCGGACTTTTTACAGGATTAGCATTCAATGTTATTGGTGTTCTACCTGTTTTGTGTGCAATTGAAGGAGATAGTCCCACCTTTCTTGAACCTAAGTATGAACCTCTTGCATACAAAAAAGGGTTTAAGGAGCAATCCTGTAAAATTAAGAGAAATCGCTTTGCTGTAGGTGGATTTATTGGGTGTGCAATATCATTATTGTATTATAAACAATTCCTGGAATAATTAAGAGGTCACCATGCTGAGAATAATACTTATATTGATATTTTTTGTTTTTCCCATATTTTTAGCTGCTCAATCTGAGGTTGATGCTCAAGTATTAAATACTGCCCCTGATACATTACAGAATAAAGTTGAAGAGCCAATCTATTTATCTGCAGCTGAAACAGAAATCAAGCTAAAGTACATAGATGCTTTAAATAAAGGAACCGTGGATGCTTTACGGCTGAATAAAAAAAATACAGGCTTATTGATGGGTTGGACAGGTGGAATGATCTTGAATTTACCTGGGACGTTTTTAACCTATAATCTTGTTTCAGGCAGTAAACCAAAAGTTATACCGAATAATCTTGATGTAACTGGATACAAGGATGGTTATTGGGAAATGAGCAAAAAAATGAATAAAGAGGCATGCTTATCAACTGGATTTATCGCTTCAGCATCAGTACCTTTCATTGCCGGTTGTGTGTATATGGTCTTGGTTGTTCATGCTTTATCTCATGTGGGCGATTAATCAAAAAGAACACATTTCAGAGTTTTGAAAAAAAATTAAATAAAATACTTTTTACAAGATGAACACCAAGGGAGATAAGGGTTTCAAGTTAGTAATGAGTAGAGTAAACCCATGTACCTGCCTACTGGTACCTTAATACTTGCCTGCGGGTTTCTGCAATTTCAATGTTATGTGAATAATATTTTCGGAAAGAGCACCAGTCCGTTTTTAGAACAACGTCTTCTCAGTGTGAGATAATCCGAAAAGCGTCTCTTCCCTTCTCAACTCTGGACTCATGATTTTTGTGCTTTACTCTTGTGACAATTTGCGGTGTATATCTAAATAGAAAAGTATCTCTGTCCCTTATCAACTGCCTACTGCCCACTGCCTACTGCCTACTGAATAAATGTTAGCAAAAATTTATTTGACAAAAAAACAGGATATTCAGTATATAATTGCTTGTTTGCTTAGGCAATTTTAGTGATGATAAAATCAAAATATAGAAAGGAGATTCTATGAAAAAAACGAAAGTATTATTTATTTTGCTCGTCCTGATGCTGGGACTGAGCACAACAATGTGGGGAGATACAATCCATACTAATGATTGTTCTGCTGCAACAGCCGGCTGGACCTTTACAAATTCCGGAGGAGTTGCAATGCAACAAAGTGGTTACTGGTTATTAGATTTTGCTGGTACTGAGGCTATTATTTCTCAAGCCTTTGATGTAAGTTCTTATACCGGTTTGAGTTTAACATTTCAAGTAGCTACTTATGGTTCAGGAACAAATCACAGTTGTTTAGTTGAATACTCAACTGATAATGGTTCAAGTTGGTCTGCGACGACTTTTACTTCTGCAACCCCAACTTCCTCAACATATATATCAGCAGGTACTTTTAATATAGGAACTATTTCTTCAACCCAATTCAAACTAAGATGGACATTACCTGCTGGCGGATCAAAAGGTGTAAGAGTGGATAATATCAGTTTTACCGGAACCCTTTCTGCACCCCCGACCTTAACTACTCCAACGAGTGCCTCCATAACAAGCACTTCTGCTACTTTAGGTGCTACAATCAGTGGAACCGGAGGTTCAACAATAACAGCCAGTGGTGTCGTATATGGTACATCAGCAAGTCCCACAGCAAATCCAGCATTGACAAGTCCTCTTGTAACAACAGCGACTGCTTTTACTGTTCCTGTAAGTTCATTAAGTCCTGAGACTTATTACTATTACCGGGGATATGCAACAAATAGCAGTGGAACTGGATATTCAGCAGATGGTACTTTCAGGACTTTATCAACAGAGCCTGCTGCTCATGCTGGATCGTTTACAAACTCTGTTGTATCACAAGGACAAATTGACTTAACTTTTTCAGCAGCAAGCACGATTACTAATGCTGATGGTTACATAATACTCAGAAAAGTTGGCTCAGCTCCAACTGGTACTCCTTCAGATGCTACTTCATATTCTGTAGGTAATACTATTGGTGATGGAACAGTAGCCGCAATAATAACAAGCAGTTCAGCTACAAGTTCAAGTATATCGGGTTTAACAGCCGGAACCGCTTATTATTTTGCAATTATTCCATTCAATTATGATGGAACTAATAATATAACTTATAATTATAAAACAGATGGATCTATACCTACAACAAACGGTACAACTCAGGCACCTAACGATACTGATTCTTTCGTGGCAAGTCCTGCAGCACAAGCAGACCCAATTATTGTGTCTTCTTTAGCAGATACCAACCCTGAAGCAGTTAATGTTTTCAAATTTAATATGGGTGACAATGGTACAGACGGTTTGGTTACTAAAGTAACCCAGGTTACTATTACTGCCGGAAGTACAAATGCATGTGACTGGACAACTACAATTGAAGGAGCTAAATTATACATTGATGATCTGAGTGAGTATATCACAACAGGAACACCTGTAATCAGTGCCGGATCAATTGTATTCCCAATCTCTGTAGGTGATTTCAATTTGCAGAATGAAAATGTTATCACAGTTTCTTTATATGTTTACTTGAAGAATACAGGTATTGTTGATGATGCAGTAATGGCCTTTACTATCCCTGCAACTTCACATGGTTTCCTGGCAGATGCCACCGGATCCACTTTTAATTCCACTTTTGGTTTAGCTATAGACTCCAATGAAATGTTATTGGGTGTAGAGGCTACCAAATTAGTCTTTGTTCAACAGCCTACAACTGTAACCACAGGAGCAAATATTTCTCCAGCTGTTACTGTTCGTGCACAAGATGTTAATGGTAATAATGATGTTAATTATACAGCCAATGTTTCAATTACAGCAACTGGTGCAAGCTTAACAACATCACCCGTAACTGTTGCAGCTGTTGCAGGATTAGCGACCTTCGCTAATATCTCCTTTACAACTGCAGGAAATGGAGTAACTTTATCTGCAACTTCTGGTGCATTATCTTCAGCAACCAGCAGTAGTTTCACTATCAGCTTAGTGCCGGCAGCTGGTGAAATTGTAATTAACCAAGTCTGCCCTGATTATAGTGGAGCTTCAAATGAATATGTTGAGTTGTTGAACTTAACAGATAAAACCTTTGATTTATCAAATCTTAAATTAGAATATCAATCTTCAACTGGTAGCATTGGTGGAGCTGGTGGTAATCTTTCAGGAACTCTTGAACCATATGCTTACTGGCTATTGTCCCCAGACGCAACCATTACTGTCGGACTAACAAGTGGTTTAAGTAGAGACGGCTCTATTACTGCAGGATTTGCTGCTGCTAACGGACAAATTGCACTTCGACTCAAAAATTCTCCTAATACTATCATTGATGGATTTGCTTATGGGTCTGTATCTCCTAACAATTTAGGCGAAGGAACTATTTTTTCCACAGCAATTCCTACTGATGGTGGTATGAAAAGAACATCAGATGGGGTGGACTCTAATGTAAACAGTGCTGATTTTACAACTGTAACCAATGCCAATATTCTTCTTAGAAATCATTTATCATACAATCTTGGTGATTCTCCAGCAACATTACCTGCAACTATGACAGATTTAACAATCAACAACACAAGCGGAAATGTAGCATTACCAAATGATGTAACCGTTTCTACCTTAAATTGTTTAAACGGAGCACTTGATTTAAACGGTCATTCATTAGGACTTCAGGGAAAAGACATCGCAGTTTCAGATGCCATTATTACAGGTTTTACAAGTACCTTGGATAACACCAGCAATAGCTATGGTGGAGGAACAAGTATTGCAAGAACTTGGTCATTCCGTGTTTATGGGACAAGTGATTACACCATCAGTTTTTCTTATCCAGCAGGATTATCAGGAGACAGAGTTCAAATTTGGACAAGAAGTTCTGCTGGTCCAGCATCCTGGAATAGAATAGGTGGAATCGTAACAACATCCGATGTTGGTGGTGTTAGAACTGCAGCCTTCACCGTTTCTTCAGGGAAAAACGGTCCAAAAGCTACTACTTATTATACAATTGCTAACGAAGACCAAACTCTTCCAGTTGAACTTTCCGCTTTTGTAGGTACTTACACAACATCGAATGGTATTACTCTGAGCTGGACAACACAGTCAGAAAATAATCTTTTAGGTTATAATGTATTTAAGAATAGTGTTAGTGATCTGGCAACTGCAGAAAGAGCTAATTTCAGTTTGATCGCCGGAACCAATACTACCCAGGAACATGTTTATACATATTCTGATAAAGATTTGGAAGCAAATGAATACTACTACTGGTTAGAAAACATCGAAATGGATGGAACTTCTATGATGCACGGACCTGTTAAAGTTATTGTTACAAGCACAACTCCGACAGATCCTGTTATTCCTGTCAGAACTGCTCTTAAGGCAGCATATCCGAATCCTTTCAATCCATCGACAACTGTCAGCTTTGATCTGGCTAAAGATTCTCAGGTAAATATCACTGTTTACAATGCGAAAGGACAGATTGTTAAATCTCTGTTCAATGGCAATAAGAATGCAGGACAATTCAGACTCGAGTGGAATGGTCAGGATAATAATGGAAAGAGCTGTACCAGCGGTATTTATTTTATTAAGATGAACGCCGGAGAATACAGTTCGATTAAGAAAGTGATGATGATGAAATAGGACTAGCGTCCAGCATTAATCAGCTTTTGTTGATTGTGATAGCTGGTAGTTATTATAGAGAAGGGACTCAGAGATGGGTCCCTTTTTTTAGTTGTTAGTTGTTAATTGTTAGTTGTTAGTGTGGGGAAGGGGAAGAGATAATCTCGGAAAATCATCTCTGGGTTACATGTTTGCATAAAATAGTTTGACATTAAATTGATATGAATGTATTTTCGAATAGTTAGGAGGATTAAAATGGTTAATATTCAAAGTCGATTCAAAGATGCATTATTAGTGTTGAACAGGATTGAGTGCCGGAGTATTATTAACGAGTACAATGAGCTGCACGGAGGTTTTGCGGGAGTTGATGGAATAATTGTGCCAGCGTTAACGAGTATTGGCGATGATTGGGAAAAAGGAGTTTTGGCTTTATCCCAAGTATATATGAGCGGTAGGATTTGTGAAGAACTCTTAAACGATCTTAATATAGATACAAGTATAGAAAAGATATCAGAACTGAGGATTGCCTCAACGGTTTATGAAGATTATCATCTGTTAGGTAAGAGGATATTGGACAGTTTACTAAAATCCTCGGGATATGCTGCTATAGATTGGGGATATGGAACTACCCAAAGTGAGATAATCAGCAGACTGGAAGCTGAACCTGTGGATGTTTTACTGATATCCACCTTAATGCTTAATTCGGCAATTCATATCAAGACCTTAACAGCACAGATAAAGGAGTTAAAAATACCTGTCAAAATAGCTGTGGGAGGAGCACCATTTCGATTGGATCCGGAATTATGGAAATATGTAGGAGCAGATTATTTTGGATATTCAGCACATGATGTTTTAGCAATTCTGGAACAAATTGAGGGAGGTCTTTCATGAATGCCAAAGAAAGAGTATTTACGAGTTTAAGTCATAAAGAGCCGGATAAAGTTCCTTTATTTTTATTTACAGGATTAAGGGGAGCCAAAACACTTGGGTTATCATTTAAAGAATATCTCTCAGATGCTAAATATGTTTTCGAAGGTCAAAAGCTGAGTGTGACCAAGTATCACAGCGATTGTTTGACCAATTTCTTTTATGGCCCCATAGATTGTGAAGCCTGGGGTGGGGAAGTTGTTTATAGTAATGATGGTCCCCCGAATTCAGGCCGGCCGGTTATCAAGAATTTTGAGCAGATATTAGACATGAAGGTACCAATTGTTGCTAATACTGAGTGTTTAAATAAAGTACTTACCTTAACCCGGAAGTTAAAAGAAGAATATAAAGACGAATATTTGTTAATAGGAGTGATAATCTCACCTTTTTCTTTACCTGTAATGCAAATGGGATTTGGTTCATATCTTGATTTGATATATGAGCAAAGAGAAATTTGGGACATACTCATGCAGAAGAATATAGAATTTTCCTCGGAGTGGGCTAATGCCCAAGTTGACGCAGGAGCGGATGTTGTAGTATATTTTGATCCGTTAACATCACCTTCCATGATCCCCAGGGAATTGTATTTGGAGACAGGATACAAAGTCCTGCAAGAGATGAAGAAGAAAGTTAAAGCTCCTTTGGTTTTACATTTAGCATCGAGCCCAGGCTTGGGAGTAGCAGGAGAAATAGCTGCAGAATTTCCGGCAGTGGGAGTGAGTTCCGCAGAAGATTTGAGTATCTGGAAAGAGAGAATTGGAAAATCAGTAACAATGATTGGGAATTTAGACGGCATAAGTATGCGTACTTGGACACCTGAAACTGCAGAGATAAAAGTACGGGAAGCAATTGCGAAAGCAGGACAGTGCGGAGGATTTATATTGTCTGATAATCATGGAGAGATCCCTTCATTTGTAAGTGATGAAGTATTACAGGCGATTTATGAAGCCAGAGAAAAGTGGGGTACATATCCTTTGAAATGGTTGGAAGACAATGCTTAGTAAAACCTGTATTTATATTTGTGCTTTTTACTTTAAGGAATTAAAAGCATGTTTGGAAAAACTATCAATTCAAAATGTAGAGATTTTTGCATTTCAACATGAATGTTATCGAAAGAGTGCTGAAACTTTAAAAATTGATGATTTTGTAAAAGTAAACAGGCAGGAGTATAAGAGAATAATAATTTTGGGAGGTTACTGTCTAAATCAGAAAAAGTCTGAACAGGATAGTACAAATATAGAGATCATATCACATCCTTTTTGTTTCAATATGTTTGCACCGGAAGCATTAATTAATCAGCTTGTCTCGGAGAAAAGTTTTATAACCACACCCGGATGGATCAGTAATTGGTCAAAAATTATGCGGGAATGGGGATTTGACAGAGAATCAGGTCCTGCTTTTATGCATGAAACGACTTCAAAGATAGTTCTTTTGGACACCTTAGACAATAATTCAATCAGAGAGGAATTGGTTAAATTTGCTGAGTTTTTACAAATGCCTGCTCAAACGGTTGCGATTGGTTTGGATTATTTTAAACTGTATTTGAAAGATATCCTGATAACTCAGAAAATAAGTGATTTGGAAGAAGTATATGAGAAGCAAGCCAATCAGTTCAAAAAGAAAATTTCTGATTATGCCATGATGTCGGAATTGCTGGAGCCATTGACGTTAACCCATGTAGAGGATCAGGTTATTGGTGAAATAGTTGAGTCGTTTCAAATGTTATTTGCACCGCAGAAAGTGCTTTATTTGAAATATGAAGACGGAAGTTATATGGTGATAAAGAATAGAGGAAAAAGTTTTTTACCTGAGGAAATCAACTATTTGCACAGTATGACTTTGAATTATTCCATAAGTAAAAGTACGCAGGGTTTTACCTTGGCATTTAAGTATGGTAATGAGCTTTTAGGCAAAATCATGATAATTGGAATATCTTTTCCAGAGTATCTGGACCATTATTTGAATATTGCATTAACGATGAGCAAGAGTTGCAGTTTGGCCATAGTGCAGGCCCGGCATTTTGCGATATTAGAAAAAGCACGGGAAAAGGCCGAAGAAGCGACACAGATAAAGAGTCAGTTTCTAGCTAATATGAGCCATGAGATCAGGACACCTTTGAATGGGATAATCGGGATGACTGAACTACTGGAGGAGACTAAAACCACAAAAACGCAGCAGAGGTATTTAAGATTATTGATGAATAGTGGTGTAACCTTACTAAATCTGGTTAATGATATTTTAGATTTTTCCAAACTTGAAGCAGGTAAGATGCGATTGGAGAGTGTGGATTTTGATATCAGGCAAAGTGTTGAAGAAACAGTAGAATTGATGAGCATTAAGGCCGTGCAAAAGGGGCTGGAACTGGTATGTTTTATTGAACCGGATGTGCCGGCATTAGTAGAGGGAGATCAGGTCAGACTAAATCAGGTATTGATTAATTTAATCAATAATGCTATAAAATTTACAGCAGTTGGAGAGATTTTTATTCATTTGAAAGTTCTGGTCAATACTGAGGATAAAACTCAGTTATATTTTACTTTGCGAGATACAGGAATTGGGATAGAGCAATCAGTTATAGAGCAGTTATTTTTGCCGTTTATTCAGGCAGACGGATCAATTACCCGGAAGTTTGGCGGGACAGGGCTGGGCTTATCTATTTGTAAGCAAATAATTGATTTAATGGAAGGGGAGATAGGTGTAACGAGTAAGATCAATGAAGGCTCTGAGTTTTGGTTTACCATAAGTTTAAAGAAATCGCAGGAGAGTGAGAAAGTCGGTTCAATAAAAGTTAACAGTTTAACACATTTGAAAGTGCTTGTAGTGGATGACAATGAAACGAATCTGTTATTGTTGTCTGCTTTATTGAAGAATTGGGGTTGTAGAAGTTACATTTTGAATCAACCGATTGAGGCAATCCGGATTTTAAGGGAAGCTCTTTATAAGGAGGATCCGTTCAATGTGGTATTGTTAGATTATCAAATGCCTTTATTAGACGGAATTTCTTTAGGCAAGATGATTCATGCAATGCCGGAATTTTCCCAATTAGCCATGATCCTGATGACCTCATTTTTGCATCAGGAAGATATTAGTACTTTTCAGCAAATGGGTTTCGTGGAATACATGATAAAACCGATCAGACGAAACAATTTTTATGAGGGATTGAGAAAACTGTTTAACAGGAAATATGTAGATGATTTAGAGAGGGATACCCAATTATTTGGGAAAGAAGCGAAGGATTTGGCACAGGTACGAAACATAAAGGTTTTATTAGCAGAGGATAATTCGACTAATATTATAATTATGAATAAAATTTTGAAGAGTCATGGGTTTAAGACAAGTTCTGTGGGAAATGGACAGGAAGCGTTAGAATTATTAAAAAGAAAGCATTTTGATCTTGTTTTAATGGATTGTCAGATGCCTGTGATGGATGGATATGAAGCGACACGTTTGATAAGGAAGGGAATTTGCGGAGAAGATAAGAAGAACATTCTGATTTTTGCGATGACTGCCCATGCGAGGAAAGAAGACAAAGAAAAATGTTTAAAGATCGGCATGAATGATTATATATCTAAACCGATAAAAATAGAAGAGTTGAAGAGGATTTTAAGCAATTGGGAAGATCAGATAGGTCAAACCATAAAGAAAGCAGCAAAAGTTAAATCAGTCGTGTCAAAACCTATAGAGACTGCTTTCCAGAATGGAAAACTTGTCTTCAACAAAGAGGAGTTTGAGGCAAGAATAATGCACGATGAGCAACTCAGGGGGCAGGTAATCAGAGTTTGTTTAACTGATATACCCAAACAGAATGAAGAGATATTGCAGTATTTACAGGAAAATGATTTTGTCGAAGCAGGCAGTGCATTACATAAACTTAAAGGGGCTGCCCAAAATCTGGGTGCAGAACAGTTAGTTGAAAGTGTTGTTGAGTTGGAAAAGGAATGTAAAGACTTACATCCTAACGAAGCGACAATTGAAAGAATGCAAACAAATTTAACTGAATTCCTACAAGTATTAAAGGGAGAGCTAAGATGAAAGTATTGATAGTTGAAGATGATTTCACATCCCAAATGATTCTGGAGAATATTCTTACCAAGTTTGGTTTCGAAGTAATTAAATCGTGTAATGGTCAGGAAGCTTGGGAAGTCTTACAGAAAGCTAATCCCCCACATTTGATTTTGCTGGACAAAGTTATGCCGATTATGGATGGTCTTACTTTATGTAAAAAAATAAGAGAAAACAAACAATATGATGCATTCTATATTATTCTTTTAACCGGACAAAATGAATCTGAAGATATTATTGAAGGACTTAAAGCAGGTGCTAATGATTATTTGACTAAACCTTATGATACCGGAGAACTTCTTGCCAGAATTGGTGTAGGTAAAAGGACAATTGAACTGCAAATGTCTTTAGAAAAGAAAATAGCAGAGCTCAATGAAGCGATAAATCACGTCAAAACTCTGCAAGGATTAATTCCAATCTGCAGTTATTGTAAAAAAATCAGGGATGACAGTCAGTATTGGCAGCAAATAGAATCGTATGTAGCAGAGCATACAAATGCTCAATTCAGTCATTCGGTTTGTCCGGAATGTTATGATATGTATGTGATACCGATGTTTGAAGAGGCAAAAGCAGAGATGACTGATCATAAAGAGGAGTAGATAATTATTAATTATTAATGGGAAAGGATAAAAGGTGTTAGATGTTAGTTGTTAGTGAGGGGGAGAACAACTAATACTAAATCGCTTTCAAATAAATTAAAAAGAAATTAGGACTCAATGATTAACTAATGTGTCTTTTTGTCCGAAATGAGGCCATTTCGGCTCCATTGGAGGTCAAATGGCCTCATTTGACATATCTTTACGTTTGGTAGCGGAACAGTATAAGCCCCAGAGATAGGTGTCAGGTGCCAGTGGGGAGATGCTTTTCGGAACACGGACACGGACAGATAGATGGTAGAGACAGGGCATGCCCTGTCTCTACCGGGAAGATAAGAAACATTATTCAAATTTTACCATCATTTTATTATCTTTGATGTTTTTATCGATGAGTAGGCCATGCGGGTCGATACCGGCTTCGGAAGGTTGGGTAGCAGTGATAATTGACAGACTTGATTTCTTGCCGTTGAGCTTATGAATTTGGTAGTAGAGGCTTTTGTCTTCCTTATCGAAAAGACCGACAAAGACATAATCATGGAAAGGTCTTACAGTTTCTTTGCCATTAGGATCAGCATAGATCTTCTGAGTTTCAACTTCAAATACAGTCTTATATTTACCATCAGGAAGTTTAGTTGTTTTTGCTGAGGTTGTTTTGAGATCATACAAGGTGATATTGAGAAACATATCATCCATCAGGTATTTAAGGCTGTCGGGAGTTTCAGCTCTGAGTGCATCGATCATATCAGTGGAGAGGGGATAGTTTGTAGTTGTATGAGCATATTGATCATAGAAGGTTTTAAGAGCCTTATACATAGGTTCTGCACCGATATATTCACGCAGGGTGTACAGCTGGATAATCCCTTTCTCATAGTACAGATGCGATTGCTTATGACGGATCCTGGACATAGGAGCTTCACCTTCCTTTGCTCTGGATCGTCCTTTGAGATATTGTTTACGGCTTGTGTCGAGTAATGTATAGACTTTTTCCTTACCGAAGTCTTTTTCTATGGCCATTGCTTCCATGAATTGAGCCATAGATTCGACAGGCAGATACAAGCCTTCTGCATCGGCAGGAAGCAAATAGTAACCCCACCAATGGTGAGCCATTTCATGGGCAGAGATACCGAATACCATATCAACTTTTTTACTATCATTAGCCCGGCTGATAAAGCCGGCTTCTTCATTCCAGATGTAGAGCATAGGGAAAGCCCGGGCACCGAATTGGGAGGCATAAGCCGGGATCTCAACAACTCTCAGGGTTTTGTGAGGATAAGCAGAGAACTGAGAGTTTAGTTCAAGTGAGGTTTTGAAGCCTTTGATGATATTATCAATATTGTAAGCATGTTTTGCATCGTAATAAACTTCGACATTCGCGTTGAGGTAAGTGTCTTTTATCACCAGATATTTCCCGGAAGTAAGGGCAATTTCATTAGTAATGGGAATAGCAGGTTCGTAGATGAAGTAAGAGCGGTCGCCTTCATCCCACTGTTTGAGAAGTTCACCGTTGGTAATAGCAATTTGTCCCTTTTCTGTGCTGACCTGGCAGTGGAATCTGATTAAATCAAGATTAGAGAAGCCGATCTTACGGTCAGCTTTTTCCAGAGTGGGGAGGACAGGTTCGTTGGGCAGATTGTATTTCTTGCGGAGATAATCAGTTTTTAGGAACAGATCTTTATTAATACCTATTTGAGGAATATAGGAAGGGGTCTCTTTCCCGCCGAAGTACATAACTGTACCATTCTGGACCAGGCTTGTTTCCGGGTTGTTATCTGTAAAGCCTTTGGTCTGGTAATCCACGTTGAAGCTCAGAACAAGGCTGTCACCTGGTAGTAAAGGTTTGTTCAGTCCAAATATGCCAAGACGATAGTCCTGCATGGGAACAATTTCCTTATTGGGAACTGAGAGAGTAAATTTCTTTAAATCTGCTCTTTTATTGGGCCATAAAGAGATGAAAAGAGTGTCAATGTTTTGCAGAGTATTGTTTTTCAGAGTAAGACTACCCTGAATCAGAGCTGCCTGTTTTGAGGGATAGAGATCGACATTTAGATTGAAGTCAATGACGGAGGGTTGGGGAGTATGCAGATATTTGGAACATTGTCGCTCGTAATCTGCCATAGCCAGATCGAAACCTTTTGTGCTGATATAGTTATTGAGAATATAACGGTTGTAGGCGATATAGCCACCTAAAAGAAGGAAGATCAACAACAAAGTGATCAGATTAAATCTTATTTTAGGAGTCATTTTTCTTAAGGCATGATTCAAGCGTTGTTTGAAGGAGTCATTTTCGCTGGATTTCCAGAATAGAATAGCCAGAGTCAGGATAATAAGGGTAAAAAACAGCCAGTAGAAACCATAGGCGGTGAGAAGTTTGGAGTAGGCAGCGAAACCATTCAGATTTGAGTAGATGTATTTTGGGAAATGAGCCCATCTGAGGAGATTGAAATCAAATTTTAGGACATCAAAGATAATGATATCACCAAGTAGCATAGCTGCACTGATGAAATAACCTAACAGTTTATTACGCACAAGCACTTGAATAAAAATAACCATTACAGCAAGCTGGATATAGTTGAACATTTCCAGCAGAAACAGACGTTTGAAGTAAAGGCCGAATTCAAAGGTAGTATATTGATAAACAACTAACTGGATAAAGATGCCGGTCAACATGGTCAGGAGGAGATATACGAATTGAATTCCGATCAGGGCAATGAGTTTGGAGAGGCATCTTTGGAAATCTGTGAGGGGAAGAGTATGATAGATTTCATGAGTTTTATTATCTTTTTCCCGCCAGACAATAAGACCGCCAAAGAGGATAATAATAGGAATCATGTACATCCACATGTGGATCAATTGGTTGAGGAACCAGGAAGTCAGAGGATAAACATTACTGCCTAAAGCGTCGATATTTCCCATAAAGTTACTAATCAATTGGGAGAGACCGAGGACAGTAATGATAATAAACGCAGGATGCAGGAGAATGCGTTTCCATTCCAGAATAACCATATTAGTAACTTTTTTAAAGTTAGCGGAAGAATAGTTAAGGGGAGTGATCTCGGGTTTTTGAAGCAGTTCTGGTATTTCAGGAGTTGAAACTTTCAGGGTTCTAACTTTTTTTACATGAGAATCCAGATCGTGGGTCATTTTAAATTTGCGGAAGGTCCAGATCAATAATCCAATCGATACGAGAACCCAGATAAGGCGGTTAAGCAGAAGCAGGTTTGTCAACGGCATAAAATTGTTGTTCATTTCATAGGTGGTCCAGAACTGGGAGGCGATATTTAAAGCATTCAAACCGAAAGGATCGAGAATTATTCTGACTGCATCATTTTTCACATTAGTAAGGCCAGCCAAAGCAAAGACATAAAGCATAATAAGAACAATGGAACCGATGTAGGTGGAGATAGTTTGGCGGGTGAGACTGGACATAGAAAAGAGGAAGGCACTTATGAACAGCAGGTTGGGAATGACCATGATTATGAAAGGATAAATAAATGTTTGCCAGTGCAGAGGTGCCTGCAAATCGGGGGAGAGCATGAGGTTTCCCAGAACTAAGCCCAGCGGGACGAAGAGCAGCAGGAATAAGCCACCGAGATAACTTCCGAGGAAACGAGCACCCAGGTAACTTTTCTTTCTGATGCGGGAAGTAAAAAAGAAGTCATGAATATTAACCTGAAAATCTCTGACAACAGATCTGGCGACAAAGACCATGATAAAGAAAATGCTGGCGATAGACCAATTATTGAACATTTTAGCTACTTTAATAGCTGCCACATTGAATTCTTTACCGTGTGAGAGACCCAGTATTTGTGTGCTTGGATCGGTGTTTTTGGCATACAAAAGTACCAGGAACATGATGACAAGACCAAAAATGTAAAAGGGAATATTTTTTAGATGTCTGCCTATTTCCTTCAGGAGCATGGATTTAAACATCAGTTTTCCCCCCTTTTTGTTTCAGGTTGTAAAAATAGACATCTTCCAGATTGGGAGAAACCTGATTGAATTCATTTCCCGCTGTTTCAGGGGAGTATATCCTGATAAAAGTCTTGCCGGAAACTAATCTGGTGGAAAGCAGGGCATATTTTTCTTCATATTGAGCTAATTCAGTTTTCTTGATTTCTTTTTCATAGATGCGGTTTTTCAGGCTGTCAATTGCTTGGAGAGGATTGTCCTGATAAAGAATCTTACCCTGATTGATAATCGCCATATTAGTACAAATTTGGCTGACATCTTCCACGATATGAGTGGAAATGATCACGATTGTTTCTTCGCTGACTTCACTCAGCAGATTGTGGAAACGGTTACGTTCAGCGGGATCGAGGCCTGCAGTAGGCTCATCGACGATAAGAAGTTTGGGGTTACCGATCAGGGCAAGAGCAATACCGAAACGCTGTCTCATACCACCGGAGAAAGTGCCGATCTTCTTTTTTCGGGCTTCCCAGAGGTTAACTTTTTTCAGGAAGTATTCGACAGTTTCTTTACGTTGGGATTTAATGGCTAACCCTTTGAGCAAAGCAAAGTGATCCATCAAGTCTTCGGCTTTTTCAGAGGGATAGAACCCGAAATCCTGGGGTAGATAGCCCAAGTATTGTTTCAGTTCCAGAGGATTTTCGAAAATATTCTGACCATTAAAGTGAATAGTACCCTTATCAGCTTCCTGCAAAGTTGCGATAGTTTTCATTAAAGTTGTTTTGCCGGCACCGTTGGGGCCTAAAAGTCCAAACATACCGTTAGTAATAGTAAGATTAAGGTCATCAATGGCTTTAACTCCATTGCTGTAAGTTTTTGATAAGTTTTTAATGATAAGTTCCATAGATCCCTCCTTTTTTCAGTGGGCAGTAGGCAGTGGGCAGTGGGCAGGGTGTTTTTGCCACAGTACTGGTACATGCTTTCACACTTTTTGTTTATTTGTTAATTATTCTCTTTCAGTTTTTCCAGCAGTTTAATTATTCCTGGAACAGGTTGGAAGAACTTTTGAGTATATTCCTGAATATTATTTCTGACAGTTTGCAGATCTGTTCCAGTTTCCAGCAGATCCATGATGACCCGGAAAGAGAACTCATTCAGCATACCGTTAAATACCCAGGGGGACAGATAAGGATTACCGCTCCAGATTGCATGGATCAATTCTCCGGTATCCTTTTTGAGAAGAGAGATGAGGAATTGTTCGCCATCGATACTCAGGCAGAGCCAGTCGGCATTCCAGGCAAAATCTTTGGCAGAGAACATATTGAGTTTAACATGGTAGCAACTGTCGATTATGGGGTCATTGGGTGTTTCGATGAGAACTTTTATCCCTTCCTGAGCACGGGCATTCAGAAGATGGTGAATGTTTTCCAAGGGTGCCTGATCTGTATCAACAAGAATCATGGATTTAGCTTCTTTGATCATGGATTCGGCTTTGTTGTAGAGCTGATCAAGCTTGGCAATCCTGAAAATGTGTTCTTGATGGGGTTCTGTTCCGATGTCTTTTAAGGCAGTGATGATATCGGTTTTTTGTTGTTTGAATTCTTTTTCTTTTTCTTCCATTAAAGTTTGGATTGGTACTGGAATATATTCACCATGTTGAGTGCCTTCCAGGCGGATGATAGCTCTTTTGGTTTCAAGAGATTTTAGAGCCTGGTAAGTCTGGGAGCGGGATTTGCATAAGTCGGTGGAAATTTTGTAACCGGTTTGGGGCGAATCTTTGAGAAGAGAGATATAGACAGACGCTTCCACGGGAGTGAAGCCGAGATTTTCCACGAGCGATAGCTGAGCTTGCAGCGTCATAAATGCCTCCATATATAACAGTATTACTATTTAGGAACACTATTGCTGAAAAGTAGGAATCTTGTCAATGAAAATTCTTTTCAAAAATCAACCCTGATAATGTAGATGCATGATTGATGCCATTAGCTATAAAACAGCAACTATCTGTAAAATAATGATATAGACATATGGAGTTAAGTAGGGGAGGAAATAATTATATCAGGAAGATATGGGGGCAGAAGCAGTTGAGAGTTGAGAGTTGAGAGTTGGGGAAATGGACAATATGGACTCAATGGACGAAATGGACAGTATGGACAAGGGGAGAGTTGGTAGAGAAAGTTGTGAGTCCACAGTTGTGAGTCATGAGTAGGGGGAGTAGAGAGAAAAATGGGGTAAGAATTTAACAGTAGTTATTCAATCACCCATTTTCGGATAATGGTTTCAAATTTATGTTGATTTTGCATTTTATGGAGGATTTTAATAAGTTTATGAGTTAAGGGATTAATATAGTTGTATTGAGTCAGGTTTTCTTTAGTGAAGGCAATATACGACATTTCGTTACCAATTGTTTGGCCGATAAAGATTTGTTCGCCCGGGGCAGGTGCCAGATTATCTTTAACAATGAGAGAGCTGAATTCATAGAGCACGCAATATTTGCCGTTAACATAAACATCAATTTGGTTATTCACCAGTTTTTTAATATTGGTGTAAGTATCCACAGCTTCTTCGACATGCAAAGATTTTTTTTGAGTGTTATCCAGAATAGAAAACCCCAGGTTAATACCTATTTTTTTATTAGTAAAGTCTTGGGGCCATTTCAGAGCAGGGTCATAGGACTTTTTATTATGTAAGAGAACGACTTCTTCTTTTAGAATAGGGACGGCATAATCAAACCAAGGTCTGTCATTATTCTTATTATAGGGATGGAAGATGGCGAGTGCTTTTCCTTTTTTGACCATTTCCAGGCCTCTTTTCCAAGGAACCGGGCGGATAATGAGTTTGTATTCGGGCAAATCTTTGAAAGCTTCTTCCAGAATATCCACATAGATCCCTTTCGCGATATTTCCTTCAGCGAAGCAATAAGGCTGATAGGCTTCATCACAGAGGAAGACAATTTCCTGAACGGCAAAAACATTGCCGAAAGTTGAAAGCATAAATATGATAAGAAAAATACAAAATGGCCAAATACTTTTCATATTTACTTCCTTACTAAAATTGTGTTAATTATAATAGATAATTAATTTATGGCAAGGAAAAAAATAAATAACATTCAGGGTGATTCAATCTTGACATTGGGATGAGTTAATGGTGAATTGTGAATGGTTAATGGAAGAGAGGATAACTCACCCCCGGCCCCTCTCTTGCCATCGATTTGTAGTGGCTGATTCCCACGTCAGCCCGGAGAAGGGTTCGACAACCCATCCCCGTCCCTTCCCTTTTAGTAAGGGAAGGGTGTGAAAAAGGATTC
>CAYQPF010000056.1:18025-28018 GCA_964419225.1 uncultured Candidatus Cloacimonadota bacterium
GAATTGTGAATGGTTAATGGAAGAGAGGATAACTCACCCCCGGCCCCTCTCTTGCAAAGAGAGGGGAGTGAAAGGATTAGGTGTCAGACATCAGTAGTTAGGCATCAGGGGGAAACAACCCATCCCCGTCCCTTCCCTTTTAGTAAGGGAAGGGTGTGAAAAAGGATTCGTTTTGGGAGAAGAGCCTGCCAGGCTCTTTATTTTAATGACGCAAGCTGCGTCATCTCCCAGGGTAATTCAATCTTGACATTGGGATGAGTTAATGGTGAATTGTGAATGGTTAATGGAAGAGAGGATAACTCACCCCCGGCCCCTCTCTTGCAAAGAGAGGGGAGTGAAAGGGGATCCAGAAAAATTGTTGAAACCAGCAGTTATTTAATTATTAATTATGAATGAGGTTGAAAGAGAGATGGAGAATAAGAAACCGCATTTTTTAGACAGGATACCATTATCTGCACAACAGAGCAGAGGTGAGGAGATCGCCAACAGTATCACACATGGAGTTGGAGTAGGGATCAGTATAGCAGCTTTGGTGCTATTGTTGGTATTTACGAGTTCCAAGTCAGATCCCTGGAGGATAGTAAGTTTTTCCATATTTGGGGCAACGATGATAGCTTTGTATCTATCATCGACGCTGTACCATAGTTTTCGGAATAAGCGGGTCAGACAGTTTTTTAGGATATTAGATCATTCTTCCATATTTTTACTGATAGCGGGGAGTTATACTCCAATCACACTGATATGTTTAAGGGGTCCTTGGGGCTGGAGTCTTTTCGGAATGGTTTGGGGAATTGCCATTACGGGTATAATTTTGAAGGCATTTGCCATGCATAAGTTGAAATATGTCTCGGTAATTTTGTATATATTAATGGGTTGGCTGATATTGGTGGCAATCAAACCGATGCTGCAGAGTGTTCCGATGGGCATGCTGGTGTGGCTGATTATTGGTGGTTTATGTTATACATTTGGAGTGATTTTCTATGTCTGGAAGAAATTGCCTTATCATCATGCGGTGTGGCATTTATTTGTATTGGCAGGGAGTGTCAGTCACTTTTTCGGGATGTTGTTTTATTTGACCTGAAAAGGATAGAGAGTAATTAACAAGGATAGACAGGATGAACAGGATAGGAGAGAAATTATTAATTATCAATTATTAATTATTAATGGGAGAAAGAAAGGAATAAAGAGACAGTTGCTTGAGAATTCGGTTGAAGTGAATGATTTAAACCGGCTAATTATTAATAAAATGGAAGACAGTTATCTCTCATATGAGGGATACTTTCTTGAGCGGACATTCGGGGCATGATCCAGCATGCCAAATCTATAATCAAATCTACCTTTATTTAATTCAGACTCAAAGTCTAAAGCTTATATAGTACACGAAAATAGTTTGAATCTCTCCGATATGTGACCATCCGCTTGATCGGCGTCATCCGCGTTCTATTAAGTGTCCAACTATCAACTCTAAACTTTCAACTCTCAACTATTTCAGTATTCCCTCGTTGTTGATTTCCTTAAAGATATCATGTAAGCCTAGAACATAAATCTCTTCACGTTTTCTTTCTTCAGGGTGGAAGGGGTAGAGGAAAATCAACAAAGCCTGAACCCATTTATCGAGATCAGTTTGGCGTTTATAGGTGCCGATCAATTGGTGTTCTTTATTGAATACCTTTGTCTCCAGAAAGTACTTTTGAGTATAAGGAACCGGGATCATAGTAGCAGTAACAGTAGAAACAAGACCACTCAGAAAATAATTGGCAAAGCTTGTTTTCTTTTCCAGACGCACATAGACAGTATAATCATAATTGGCAATGAGGCTATCTTTGGTAGCTCTGCGTTCGGGGTGATTAACATCGGAGGCATCTTCAGTATAGGTGGCATATTTGGTGACATTACTGAATTCCCGCAAAGCATCAAGAAAGATATCATCAAAGCCGGAAAGTATCTGGTATTTTCTATCCAATTTGGGAACTACATCATAACCTGTGGCCTGGTGGACATGGCTGAAAACGAAAACAACGCTTACAGGTTTGTTTTGAGAAGTGGTTTTAACTTCTCCTTTATAGACTCCCTGCATATCTGATCTGAAAGAGGCACACCCGGTGAAAATAAGTAATAAGATTGAAAAAAATACCAAATGTGATTTCATGATTTTCTCCGTTAGGCTTGTGGTTTCTTTAACTCAGATAATCTTAAACGGATATTTTTTCTATAGATCCAGTTAATCAGATACATAATACTAAGGAAAATAAGTGGGCCGGATATAAAAAAATAGACATCTGTGGCAAATCTTCCCCAGAAAAAAGCCAAGTATAAGATTCCTAAAATCCCATAAATAATAGAGCCAACCCACTCATATTTCCAGGTAAGCCATAAGGCAAGCAATAAAAGAAAGGTTGGGATATTGTGCATAAACAGACCAATTAGAATTTGGCTGGTAGTTTGGTTACCCTCAAAGATATCGAAAGAGAAAATGACCAGAAACAGGGCAAAAACCAAACATAGAATTCTGGGTACCCAGAAGAGCAATTTTACAAACCAAAGACTCATAATTTCCTCCTGTGAATAGAGAAAAGATAATTTTATGCCGGATTAATGCAAGAAAAAAATTAATCATGAAAATGGACTAAATGGACTAAATGGACTGTATGGACTAAATGGACGGACTGGTCAGACGTGTCTGACGGGTCAGGGGGAGTGTTATCAGTAGGCAGTGGGCAGTGTGCAGTAGGCAGAAGGAGATTCCTACAACCCATCCTCTTGAGATAGGTGTCATGTGCCAGTGGAAAGCAACTGTGTTGACAGATTGAGGATTAAGGAGAGGAAAAGATATTGAAACCCGCAGGCAAGTATTAAGGAGCCAGAAGGTTGGTGTAAGGTATCAGGAGGAAATAATCGGACGAGTCTGACTGGTCAGACGTGTCTGACGGGTCAAAAGGGGAGGGAGTAATAGTCGTCAGGCGGTAGTGGAGAGGGATAAACCCGCAGGCGTATTTAATTATCAATTACTAATTATTAATGGGAGAGAGGAGAACTCACCCCCGGCCCCTCTCTTGCAAAGCGAGGGGAGTGAATAGAGACTCTGGAAAATTGTTGAAACCCGCAGGCAAGTATTAGGTTGCCAGAAGGTTGGTGTAAGGTATCAGGAGGAAATAATCGGACGAGTCTGACTGGTCAGACGTGTCTGACGGGTCAAAAGGGGAGGGATGATCAGGCTTATGCGGTTTATGCATAAGCCTGGTAATTTATAATTATATTTTTTTTGCTGCTTTGCGGAGGAGTTTTTCGTGTTTAGTCAACTCGTTTGGTTGATGACTGGTCTTTTCAAATTGTTTAACCATTTCTCTGATTTTAGAGACCTGATTTTTGAAGCTGGTAAGTCTGTTTCCAGAGAGTTTGGCAGTACTGATCATCTTAATATTAGAGGGGTTGATCCAGCTGTTTTTGGAATTTTTGAGACCGAAGTGGAGATGTGGGCCTGTGGAATATCCTGTACTTCCGACACCGCCGATACGTTGTCCTTTTTTGACAGTTGCTCCGCGACTGACACTGATACTATTTAGATGTGCATAAACACTTGTGAAGCCATTGTCATGCTTGATTTCAACTTCTTTACCCATACCGCCGTTCCAGGCAGCGAATTTTACTTTTCCTGTAGTAATGGCATAAACAGGAGTACCTGTATTAGCTTTGAAGTCAGTTCCTGCATGCATTCTCCAAGTACCTGAGATAGGGTGGAGGCGCATACCGTAGGAGGAGTTGACATGAACGTGATCGAGCGGCATACGATAAGCAGCTGTGACTAAAGAAGCACCATCAGAAAAGTAGAGGCCATTGTAGGCTGATTTTTCATCGGCCGGATCATCGAAGCGGAAACCTTCATGGAGACCGGTTCGTTTACCGTTATAGGCGACATAGTAGAGTTTTCCGCCCGGGAGTTTTTCTTTTTTATAGAAGCGTTCTTCGACTAAAACAATAAATTCATCTCCAACTTTGGCATCACGTTGGAAGTTTACTTTGCTTTCCAGGATTTGATTGGCTTGCTGTTTGAGGTTTGGGGCCAGTTTTTTGTCCAAAAGAGCAGCATCAAGAGTTGTTTTTAATTCACCAATGACCAGTCTTTTGATTTTATCTGTTTTTTCTTCCACGAGTTTGTAAACGAGTTTACCGTCATCACCTCGGGTAATTTGATGAGTAGTAACGATATCAGGATAATAATAGAAATCGTTGATCTTCTTACCATCTGATGTAAGAGAGAATTTGAATTTATCACCTACCTGAATGGATCTGACGTCAACAAAGTCAGCCAGAATATTTGTAACTTCGATAATTTGTTGAGGTTTTAGGCCCAAATCACTGAGAGCTGTGAAGAATCCGGAATTAGGTTTGACTTCACCTTCAGTATATTTAACAGTCGATTTTAGATGAGCAGGGGCTTTGGTACTTTTATGAGTACTTTTCTGACATGATAAGGTCAGCAGGATAGTTGCGATTACTATAATATATTTAAATTTCACTAATTATTCCACCTTAATAACAAAATTTGATCATCTTAGAGATGATTTGGAATGGACTCTAATTAATTATTGCCGGACAATTGATGAGCTGTTTTCAACCTTTTTAGAGCATCATCTTTACCGAGAATATCTATCAGAGTAGGAATATCCGGGCCATGACCATTGCCGAACATGGCGAGTCTGAGTGGGAAGAAGAAATTTTTGCCTTTAACACCGAGTTCTTCCTGAGCCTGTTTAACCAAATGGGTCAGTTCATCTTTATCAATTGAATCCATATTGTTGAGTTTGCAGATAAAGTAATCAATAACTTTAATTGAGGATTCCTGTTTGAGGAGTTCAAGATCTTCGGGGCTGAAAGTTAGATCATTGTAGAACATATAGGCATGTTCTGTGATATTATTGAAGGAAGAAACCTGATCTCTGGCTCTTTGGAGAGCTTTTAAGAACTTTCTGCGATCGGAAGTATCGAGACCGGCTTTATGGAAAAATGGTTCAGCTTCATGAGCAATAATATTGATATCCAGGTTCCGCATATACATACCACTCATCCAATCTAATTTAGTGATATCAAAGATCGCACCGGACTTATTGACTCTTTCAAAGGAGAATTCTTCGAGCATTTCAGGCAGACTGATGATCTCACGGTCTTCGACAGGGTGCCAGCCCAGGAGAGCGACAAAGTTGAGGATAGCTTCTTTGGGAAAACCTTTTTCGAGATAGGTTTTAACAGAGAAGTCACCGTGTCTTTTGCTGAGTTTGCTTCTATCGGTGTTGAGGAGGAGTGGGAGGTGGATCCAGGCAGGCGGGGTCCAGCCGAAAGCTTCGTAGAGATAGACATGTTTGGGTGTGCTGGATAGCCATTCTTCTCCTCTGATCACATGAGTGATTTCCATGAGATGGTCATCAACCACAGCTGCCAAGTGATAGGTGGGGAAGCCGTCGGACTTGAGTAGTACCTGATCATCAACCTGTTCGGAACTGATTTCAACCATACCACGGATATGATCTTCAAAAGCAAAGGTATGATTCACAGGCATTTTCAGTCTGACAACATAGGAATCTCCGGCAGCGAGTTTTGAGTCAATTTCTTCTTTGCTCAACATTTTGCATCTGCCATCGTATTTCGAGGTTTGTTTTTGGGCGGTTTGAGCTGCTTTCATTTCTTCCAGGGTTTCTTTGGAGCAGAAACAGTAATAGGCATAGCCTTTTTCGATTAGTTCATTGATATATTTGCGGTAGATATCTAATCTTTGGGATTGGAAGTAGGGGCCATAGGGACCACCTTTGACAGGGCCTTCATCGAAATCGAGGCCGAGATCCTGCAAAGTACTGACGAGATTTTCCACAGCACCTTCGACATAACGGCTTTGATCTGTGTCTTCAATTCTTAAAATGAATTTTCCCTTATTCTTTCTGGCATAGAGAAAATCATACAGGGCAGTGCGTAAACCACCCAAGTGCAGCATGCCGGTAGGACTGGGTGCAAATCTGACTCTAACTTCTTTATTCATAAAAACTCCTTTAATTTTTTAAATTAACACTAATGCCTAGATTCTGTAAATGGGCTGACGTGGGAGTCAGCCCCTACTAAGCTATCGTCTCAGCACCAACCATATATCAGTGTGAGAGTAACTCACCCCGAAGCCAGTTGTCAGGCTTCAGTCGCCAGGCGACAGTGGGGAGTGAAAAGGCTACCGTTCTGTAAATGGGCTGACGTGGGAGTCAGCCCCTACAAAAAGTGAAATTACTTACTAAGAGGAAACTGGAGCAGATAATATCCGCCGAGTTTTTTCCCTTTTAAATCATAAGCATAACCAAAGCTCTGGGTGGTTGGGAGACCAAAAAGGCTGATTCCGCCTTTAAATTCATAGCCCATTGCTTTCAATTCTCTATCTTTGCCTGAACTTACATCCTGATAGAGTTTGTTATAATCCAGCCAAACACCTGATCCCAAATAGGACAGGTAAATGAAAGGAGTTTGAACCGAGACACTGACTCCGAGATCATCAACAAGTTTTAACCACAATTCATTCTGGACATTCAGCATTCTACGGCAGATACTTTGTTCGTCAAAACCTCTAAGGGTAGTACGGTGGAACATAGAGCTAAGATCTGTAATCCAGTTTTCATATTTATTGGAACCCGGCATCATTTGGGCCAGGAAATTACCATTCACGATTTCCAAATTTGTGTTATTGCGTAGGGATACAGTTTTTAGGAAGCGATTTGTATTCGATTCCAGTAGAGGAGCCCAGGCTGTTTCAGATTTAAGATGATGGCTGATATAGTCCTTTTTCATACCGAGATCTTTATTAGCTCCGGATATCTGATATTGAAAATCAAGTTTTCGGACAGGGTGATAAAAACTGTTGAGCCAGGGCAGTTCATAATTAAGATAGAGGCCAGCTTCAGCAGTAATGGCTTTACCGTTTTCAAAAACTATGTCAGTGGCAGGTTTGTCTAAACGAACGTTTTCATAAAGTAAGCTGAAGCCATAATTGAAAGACCAGAAAGGTAAATTTAGTTTGTCAAAAGGAAAATTGATTCCTAAGCTTGCAGAGTTGGAAGTTTCATAATAGGTTTTCTCTTTAGTAAATGCAGCAAACCAGTGTGTTTTAAGAAGAGTGAAGGAAATTGTCGGGTAAAAGCTGGAATTTTGATAGTAGAGCAGATAGCTGGCATCCTTCATTTTGGAGGTGGAATAGGGGGACATCAGGTTCAGTGAAAGGATGTGTTTACCCAGGGGTTCAGAAATTGTGGTACTAAAAATAAAGTCTGGGTAAAGTAGGTAGAGCATAGTAGTTCTGGGTTTAAAATAGAGAAAAGGACTGTATTCTTTTTTTGTAAGATTTGCGTTTGATATTTCTTTGTTCTCGATCGGGTTAGAATAAGAGGCATTTACCCATTTAGAATAATAGTTATCAATTGGAGAGGAGTAAGAATCGGTACCGGCAGATAAGGAAATTTTGATAATTTTATCGGCTCCGCGTCCGAGTTCTGCTTTAGCCACTATTTTAAGGCTGTCATCCTGAGAAATGATTTTGAGAGGAGTGATATTATATTCAGGGCAGATAAACTCTTTCTTGGTTCCGTCTAAACTGAATTGGAAGAGGTTTAATTTCGCAGATTTAGAGTTTTCAATGCTGACATAGAGGTTATCAAAGCCCCAGAGCAAATTCATGGGCATACAGTCGAAAGTGTATTCGTTTACTTTTTGTTTGGAGTTGAGATCATAAAGGCAGATTTTAAAAGCTTTGTTTTCGTCAAATAAGCTGATGGCCAAAGTTTTATTATCATCGTTAAGTTCTAACTCACCGACTTGGGTATCTTTAGGTAAATCTAAAAAGGTTTCTGTAATACCTTTTTTGGAGATGACAATTCTGTTATAAACAAGGTTATAAGAATGATAAACAATCCAGCCTGCATCAGTAATCTGCGGAAAATTACCCTTGCCAATTTTCTGCATTTTTTGTTTAATTAAATCATAGGAATAAACACAGGGTGCCAGGCTTCCGTGTTTGAATCTGATATATCTGGTGAAAACAGCATTTTGGGCATTGGGGGACAAGTCCAGATTGGTGAAACTTCCGGCCCGCATGATCATTTTTTCTTTTTTTGTTTTAAATTTATTTTTAGCTAAGGAATCAGGTAAAAATTCACCGGTTAAGAGTTGAGTATAGTATTGATCTTTATCTTTTCTGGCAGAGGCAATGTACTTATTACCGGAAAAACTGATATCATTTATAGATGCGTAGCTTTTGTTCAGAAAATTTATTTTATTGGGAGCCAGAGAATTAAGGGAGTCGGTTTTTAAGGCTGAGTTTTGGGTGTATGTCATCCCGTAGTAATAGGTATAAGTATAGCTTCTCCATTCTTCGAGGAAGGCATCATAATCTTTGTGGAAGGTGGCTTTAAAGGCTTTTTTAAAATCGAACATCTTTTGTTTTGTTCGCCATTTTAGCACATCTCTCAGTTTATCTTCGCCATAGAATTCCTTGATATATTTGACCATAGCAAAGCCTTTAGCATACATCAATCCGCCGTCATTAGCAAAACCATAACCGGGTTTGTCTGAATAAACGGCATCTCTGAGATATCTGTCACCTCTGTTGTAACCCCACTTTTCACCGCTGAAGAACTGGGCATAACCTTCATTGATATCACGGGGAAAGGTGAGATCGCTGAGTGGTATGAAAGGCGTTAAAATATCTGAGGAAGCAGAAGCTAAGAACCAGTGGGACAACTCGTGGCTTAATACTTTTCTGAGCCATTTGTCGTTACCTGTAAAGTATTTTAAATAATCATTTTGATTCACCCAAATGAAGATATATTCGGTAAAGACAGTGACTCCATTGGCAATATTGTCCTGATCAGAGATATAGATGAGAATTTTTTTGGAAGGATTAATTCCGTAGCTTTTAGCAAGGGATTCATAGGCATTTTCAGAGATTTGGAGAGCTTGTTGGGCAATACTGTCCAAGGGTGTGTGGTAAATAATTGTGACATGTGGGGAAGATATTTCCTGCCATTTTAATTCAGGATGATTTCTGCCATTCAACAGGTTGAAAGCTCCGAAAGCAAAACATTGTGCAAAAGCCATCAAGAAGATTAGTCCTAAACTAAATTTTTTCATTTTTCACTCCATGGTTTATTTCCCTACATTGCCATAAAAAGGCAATTTCCAATCCAAAACTATGATTAAGTTTGGTAAATCCTGAATACCTTATTTTTAAAATAGAGATTTCTTTCAAGAAAAATTAAATAATGCAGATAAATTAAAATTATCTTGCCAAGAAAAAACTTCTTTATATTCTTTGAAAGGTAGCGGAGGTTAAATGAATTTCAAAGTAGATATGAAAAAGAGGATATTGCTGGTTTTTCTGATGATTGGGCTATTATTTTTATCTTTTTGGACTATTTGCTTAATCAACATATATAGAATTAAAGGAATTTCAGAAGAAAGAAATAAGCATTTAGTTGAGAACTATGAAAAAAATCTATCAAGTCAATCCGCATCAGATGATAATAACCTAGCAGATTATGAACAACAAAAGAATACAATGCTGATAATTATGATTGTATCAGTTTTAATTGCGATATTTCTAATACTATTAGTATTTTTGTTAATAAAGTGTTTTGTCCCCTTAGTTCCTGTTTCAGAAGCTGAAGAAAAATACCGACTCCTGACTGACATGTTACCAGAATGGATTTGGGAATTAGATTTACAGGGGCGTTTTTTGTATTCCAGTTTTCGCGTGTATAAGTTATTAGGGTATTTTCCCGATGATCTAATTGGTACAAATATGCACGATCTTTTTACGAATGGTAATCGAGAATACCTGCTTCAGGAGCAGGCTAAATTTCGGGATGATCCTCATAAAATTGAGCTTGAGGGAGTAAATATCAGCAATAAAGCTTGTGATTTCAAGGTAATTCAAATACTTATTAATTCTATCTTTAATAAGGAGCAAAATTT
>CAYQPF010000057.1:0-27949 GCA_964419225.1 uncultured Candidatus Cloacimonadota bacterium
TATTTTATTTATACCATCTTGTACCACAAGATTTAATGTATCGAGCGCTGCTTTATACGCTTTAGAAATAACCGGAGCAACTTTCTTATTTTGTTTATCTAAAATAAGCGCCGATTTTGGAGACTTTGTTTTAAGCTGTTTTAAAACGTTAGCATAAAAAGAATACAAATCTATATATTCAGACATTGCAAAAGAAATTGCTGCTTTGCCGTATGATGTGATGAATTCAGATGAAGCAAGAGTCGAAGTTAAGGACAAACCCCTAAGTTTCCTGCATGTGGACAAGTCAGAAATTGATTTACCTCCCGATACAGATCTCTATGATGAGAAAGTATATGCCAAAGCTAAAGAAAATTTGTATGGATTAATTGAAAAACAGGCTCTTATTCAGGATGCAAAGCCCTGTTTATATTTATATCAACAGACTATGGGCAACCACAAACAGGTTGGTATTGTAGCCTGTGCTTCAGTGGAAGAATATGAAGCCAACAAGATCAAAAAGCATGAACACACAAGAGCAGATAAAGAAGCTGATCGCATCAAACATGTTGATATCACCAATGCCAATACCGGTCCTATTTTCCTGACTTACAAAGAAAATACGGAAATAGATACTCTCATTTTTGGTCTTATGCAGAATACTCCTGTTTACGATTTTGTCTCAGAAGATGAGATTGGTCACACTTTCTGGATCATTGAATGCGAAGAAACGATAGCAAAGTTAAGCGAACATTTCAAAGGTATTGATTCCTTATACATTGCAGACGGGCACCACAGATGTGCATCCGGAGTGAGAGTTGGTCAGAGAAGAAGAGAAGCTAATCCGAATCATACAGGCGATGAAGAATACAATTTCTTCCTGGCTGTAATATTCCCGGCAAATCAGTTAATGATCATGGATTACAACAGAGTTGTCAAAGATCTGAATGGTAATACAGAAGCAGAATTCATGCAGAAAGTAGCAGAGAAATTTGAAATTGAAAAGTACTGTACAGAAGAGCCATTTCATCCTCAAATGATTCACACATTCGGAATGTATATCTCCGGTACCTGGTACAAACTTACAGCTAAGACGGGAACTTATCCTGCAAAGGATCCCGTGAAATCACTTGATGTTTCCATTATGCAGGACAATCTCCTCAATCCCATTCTTGGGATTGGCGATCCCCGTACTGACAAAAGAATTGATTTCGTAGGCGGAATAAGAGGTTTGGGTGAATTGTCCAAGAGAGTGGATTCAGGAAGAGAAGTAGTAGCTTTTTCCATGTTCCCTACCTCAATTGAAGAGTTGATGAATATCGCTGATCAGGGCGAAGTAATGCCTCCAAAATCCACTTGGTTTGAGCCTAAACTTAGATCCGGTTTGATAGTTCATTTATTATCATAGAAATGCTTAGGCAGTCTTAGGACTGCCTTTTTTTATAAAAGAATCCTCAAGAAGCACTAATCGTATGTAGTGGGCCAATGCCTTTAACAAAGGTTTTTCTTCCGGCATATGTAACAGCTTCAAACATTTCAGTTCCTTCTCCCTCCTTTAGGGAGAAGGTTAGGATGAGGGTAAATTACTCAAGAATACCTCATTTTTCATTTACTAAACGGCAGTGGACACAAGAAAATAACACACCGACTTGCCCAGATAAACACTGCTGACCTAAAAAAACAAGAGAGACTTGGATAGGAGTTTTGATGAAATTATACCATTTAATCAGTTTGGGATGTCCAAAGAATTTAATAGACAGTGAGAGATTTGCTTTTTTGACAGAAGATGCAGGTTACAAACCTACAGCGGAAGCTGCCAAAGCAGATCTGATTATCATCAATACCTGTGGATTTATCAATGAAGCCAAAGAAGAAGCGATCAGTACAATTTTGGAAAATGCAGAGTATAAGGGCGGGAAAAAACATCCTAAGTTAATTGTAACAGGTTGTTTGGTTAAAAGATATAAAGCTGATCTGGAAACTTCTTTACCAGAAGTTGATATATTTATCGATTTGAAAGATTTTAAGAATTTTAAAACATATCTTACAGGTAAAGAAGCAACAGAAACTCTACAGGATGTACTTATTCCACGAGTAACTCTTCAGCCTCAGTTCTATGCATATCTGAGAATCAGCGACGGCTGCAACAACCATTGCAGTTACTGTTCGATTCCTGGAATCAGAGGCGAGTTGACCAGCGTACCGAAAGAGATTTTACTGAATGAAGTCAAATCTTTGGCTGAAAAAGGGGTGAAAGAACTGATCATCAATGCCCAGGATACAACCCAGTATGGACTGGATATTTACGGGAAACGCAGTTTAATTGATTTACTTCAAGAAATCTGTGAGTTGAAACTTTTCCCTTGGATTAGATTACTTTATTTGCATCCTGCTCATTTGAGTGAAGATCTTATAGATTTTATTAACAGTAAACCGGAAATATGCAAATACTACGATCTGCCTTTGCAACATATAAATAACGATGTTTTACAAAGCATGAACAGAAAAGTGACCAAAGAACGGATCATCGAATTGATCAAATACATCAGATCAAATCCTGAAGCTGTGATCAGGACAACTTTCATAACGGGTTATCCGGGTGAAGACAGAAAGAAATATCTGGAATTGAGAGATTTTATTAAAGAATATCAATTTGATAAAATGGGAGTTTTTACCTATTCTCCCGAAGAAAATACTCCTGCTGCAGAATTTACAGCCAAGGTAACTGCAAAAACTGCTCAGAACCGTAAAGATGAGTTAATGCAGATCCAGCAAGGCATTTCGACAGACAGGTTACAAAATTTTGTTAATTTGGCAATGGATGTTATAATAGAAAAGCATGGAACCGAGAAAGGGATTAAGTTTGAAGGGCGTAGTAGAAATGATGCTCCCGAAATAGATGGTACCATATTTATTACGAAAGGAAATGCCAAACCTGGTGATATCGTCAAGGTGAAAATCACAGATAGTTGGGAGTATGATCTTGTGGGGGAGATCTGGAGTTGAAAGTTGAAGGGGAATTTTGGGAACAAATATGATATATATTGAGCAATGCGATATAACGAAAAAGAAGGTTGATGCGATTGTCAATGCTGCAAACCATTCTCTACTCGGTGGTGGTGGAGTTGACGGAGCTATCCATAATGCTGCCGGACCTGAATTGTTGAAAGTATGCAGACTTTTAGGCGGCTGTGCTACAGGAGAAGCAAAAATAACATTAGGTTTTAATTTACCAGCTAAATATGTAATCCACACAGTAGGACCAGTTTGGAAAGATGGTTCTCATAATGAAGATGCTTTATTGGCAAGTTGTTATAAAAAGTCCTTGGAACTTGCATTAGAAAACGGTTGCCGTCATATCGCATTCCCTGGTATTTCCACGGGAGTGTACAGTTTTCCAAAGCAAAGAGCAGCTGAAATCGCAGTCAGGGAAGTTAAAGATTTCCTAATGAGTCATCCTGTTTTGGATGTTTATTTTATTTGTTTTGACGGAGAAAGTTATCGAATTTATGAAGAATTGCTTTAGAAACTTTTGCCATGAACACCAAGGGAGAATATTCATTGGTGAATGGTGAATGAAATGGGAATTTATTGAAACCCGCAGGCAAGTATTAGGCAATAAGTAAGCATCAGGTTGTAAGCTAAAGCATACAAAATTGCCGGCTAAAGCCGGCGTTCCTAAAAGTCCAGATCGATAAACGGTGTTTCGTTCTCCAGTTTTTCTTTTCTACCTGTCATATACCATTTTGCCCAGTTATCATATTCAGCATCGCCATAAGCTTGCTTGATAGCTGCATAGAGCATGAATTCTCTTTGTTTCAGGAAGATCGGAATCTTGCTCAATTCTTCCTGGGAAATAGTATTTTCACTCACATATCCTTTCATAAATTCCTGATAGAATTGTAACATAAAATCTTCAACCTTTACTTCTTTAGGACAATATCCGGCAAAATAGAAAAGAACAATGGCTATATCTGCAGCAAAATATGCATACTGACAATCATCAAAATCAAAGACAAAAATCTCATTATCCTGTACAAAGAAATTCCCAGTATGAGCATCAAAATGGACTAATCCATAATTATCCGTTGTTTTCTGCATAGCATGAATTTGCTCTGTATTAGCATTGAAATTCTTCACTAAAGTATCTTCATGCGAGACTACAGAAGCAAAGTTCTCGATTAAATCATCCTGATACCATTCAATACGTCTGGACTTTCCATTTTGATAGTCTTTCGTAACCCTGTGCATCTTCCCTATCTGCTTACCATAGTTATAACGAAACTCAGGGTTATCCATAACTCTTGTCAATCTACCCCCTGGAACTTTATCAAAAGCACAGACAATAAACTGATTGTTTTCTTCACCCACTGTTTCTATCAAATGTCCGGCATGAGAATGGCACGGCAGTGAACAATTCACCCCATGATTATGTAAGTACTCAATCCAGTCCATTTCAGCTTCGATCATAGCCGGAGTTCTACGGCTGCTATGTGTGATTCGTAGAATATAGCTCTGCTCATTTTTGTTGAATTCATAGATAAAACTTTCAAAACCACCTAACTCTTTTAGATCTTCTTTTTTCAGATCAAATTTCTCTGCTGCCTGTTCAAGTATTTCTGCATTGAACAAGTCTTGAATAAACTTTTCCATAATTATTTCCTTTAATTTATTTTCTTAAAATTCAAATTTCTTACTCGACCTGCATTTAGGTTTAGGTTTATTATCCTTGCAGAAGCATCTCTTTCAAAGCGAACAGTCTTAAACCAACTTTTATTTCCTGAGAACAAATCATCTGAAACAGGTGTAAGAAAAATGGGATCATTACGCCAATATTGTGCAGTCAACCCATTATCATTCTGACTAATTTCATAAATGACTCCAAGTTCTGAACAGAAATAATCTCCGCAAAATTCTTCTAGTTTATTGGCTTCAAGTGTTATAGACTGAGGCTCAACAACAATGTTCTTCAGAGTATTATGAGATTCAATAACCGGGCTAAATAATTTTTCTTCAAAGAGGATATCAGCAATTTTAAAACATAAGTCTGCCGGATCAATATTATAAAAATTCCCCAAGATCACAATTCCTGTTTTTTCATCAGGATAATATTGCACTGCAGATCTGTATCCGGCATCATGTCCACTGTGTAAACATACCTTAAGATTTTTGTAATTGGTAATTCCCAGACCAAAGCCATAATCAGTGCTTTCACCGGAATTGAGGATTCCCGTTGATTGTAAATACTTCTGCATCAATTCTTTATCACCAAGTGTAGGGTCAAAAAGATTCATTGTCCACTTAGCCATATCCAAGCTTGTTGTCATCAAACTTGTTGGACCAACAAAAGAATAATTCAGAATTCCTTTATACATTTGGCCTTCGTCTGATAAGTATGGATATGCCCGGTTTTTTATAATCATTTGGCAATCATCGTAGAACAATGTTTCAGCCATTTTTAATGGTGCAAAAATGTTTTGGGAAGTCCAATCCTTGAAAGTTATCTTTGTGATTGATTCAACGATTTTAGCCAGCAGAAAATAACCTGCATTATTGTATTCTAATTCTTCTCCGGGCCTGAGATTCAACTCTTTTTGATTTTTAATCAGTTCATAAAGATAATCACTACTGATCTGATCTGCAGTGGTTATACCAGCGATCTGATTCAGGGTTTCAATTTCCCGTAAACCGTTAGTATGAAAAATAAGTTGGGATACTTTTATCTCCTGCATAAATTTCGGTAAATCATACAAGTACTTTCCTATATTGTCATCAAGAGATAGTAAACCCTCGTGTTCCAACAACAATATGCTGAAGGCAGTAAATTGCTTGGACACAGAGCCAATATGGAAGACTGTATGATTGTTCACAGGAATTCCATACTCCAGATTGGCCATACCAAATGCTTTGTCATAGATTACCTGATTATCTCTGATAATAACCACAGCGACACCCGGAGATTCAGGATGATCGTATTCCAGAAACAGTTGATTAATTTGCTGGTGATCTTCCTGCGTAAACTTTGCTGAACCCTCCAAATCCATCCTCCATTAGGTTAATTATCACAAAGAAAATATCATTATCACTGTATTTAACTTTGCATAACAAACATTATTAAAACTATTATCCTTGTCAATAAACATATTTTGAATCACATGTTTTAGTGTGTCTTTCGGCAAAATGTTGTAACTACTCTGGTTCTTTTGAGTTTGTCTATATAGTCCATAAAGTCCATTTTGTCCATATAGTCCATCCTTTTGTAATTACTCTCGAAAAGCCCTGAGAGTTACAAAATGTTTGTTGACAGTTTTAACTGAAATACAAATATTAATACTGACTATTTAAATATGGGAGAGGAAATGGAAGAATCTGTGAATACTAAGAAAGCCATTGTGGTATATAAATCGAAATCCGGTTTCACAAAAGTTTATGCTCAGCGTATAGCCCGGGAGTTGAACTGTGATCTCAGGGAAGCTTCCAATGTTTCAGTGAATCAGCTTCTAACCTATGATACTATCATCTACGGGGGTGGTTTGTACGGTACTGGCATAAATGGAATAGAACTCATCAAGAAAAATCTGCAAAAATTGAAAGGCAGGAAAATAGTTATTTATGCTTGCGGAATATCTCCTGAGAATGATGAAACGATCAGTTACATTATTTACAAAAACTTCACTGAAGAGCAGCAGGATTGCTTTGAGTTCTTCTACCTGCGTGGCGGATTTGACTATAAGCGACTGAGTCCATTCTACAAGATAGTCATGTCCCTGATGAAATGGATGATCAAACGAAAAACCACCTTAACTCCTGATGAAAGCGGTATGCTGACAGTTTTCGACAAGCCTGCAGATTTCACTCAGGAAACCAGTATTGCTGAATTAATTAAATATGTCCAATAATTTGACTCAAAGGGAGAAAATAAAAATGAAATACCCATTAACAAAGAAAATAGAATTTACTGAAGAATTCTTCGGAGTTAAAATAGATGATCCCTACCGTTGGTTGGAAGACGATAAATCTGAAGAAACCATCTCCTGGCTTAAACAACAACAGGAACTCACAGAATCGGTTCTGAATGAATATCTTGAAAGAAAAGACATTTTAAATCGGTTATTAGATCTCAATGATTTTAAAAAAGAAACATGCCCCTTGAAAAGAGGTGACTGGTATTACTTTTTTAAAAATGATGGGTTACAAAATCAATGGGTTAGTTACAGAAAAAGAACACTCGACGGAGAATCTGAAGTATTTCTGGATCCCAACACCCTTTCAGAAGATGGAACAACCAGAGCAAGTATAGTCGGTCGTTCTAAAGATAATAAGTACTTCACATATATGATCTCTAAAGCTGGATCCGATGCTGGGGAATTTTGGATAATGGACACAGAGACCAAGACATTTCTTGCTGATAAGCTTTTCAATATGAAGCACTCAGGAGCTGCCTGGTATAAAAACGGATATTACTATAGTAAGTATGATGCAGAGGAAGATAATCAAAAACAGGACAAAAATCAAAGAATATTTTACCATAAATTAGGCGATAACACTGAAAATGACCTTATGGTTTTTGAAGAGCCTGAATTCCCTCTAAGATATAATCATGCTTCAGTATCTGATGATGAGCGTTATCTATTTATTTATTCTTCAGAAGGTACGAGTGGTAACAGAATACTTTTCAAAGCTCTGGATGATGAAAAAGCCGAATTCAAGTGCCTTTTTGCAGGGTTTGAGTTCAATGCAGGAATCTACAATGGATATGAAAGAGACAGCTTCTATTTATTCACTGACAAAGGTGCAAAAAACTATCATCTATACAAAATCAATTTACTGCAACCAGCAGAAGAAAATTGGGTAAAAATCATTCCCGAAAGAGATTATCTGCTAGATTCAATTAATATTGTCGGGAATAAACTCATTACCATTTTCATCAAAGATGTTCAATCTAAGATCGAAGTGCTTGATCTTGACGGTAACTTTCTTTATGATATTACCATGCCTTATCAGGGTTGTGCCCAGTTTTTTAATGCTCAAAAGGAAGATAAAGAAGGATTCTTCTATTTCTCTTCATATGTAAGACCCGACGAAATTTTCCATTATGATGTCCCCAAAAATGAACTTTCTTTCTATTATACCGACCCGGTAAAAGCTGATTTCAGTAAGATTGTCTCTGAACAAATTTTCTTCCCATCCAAAGATGGCACGAAAGTCCCAATGACACTCGTTTATCAAAAAGGTCTTACCCTGGATGGCAATAATCCGGTTTATCTATATGGATATGGAGGATTTAACAATGCTCTTCTTCCCTATTTCAAAGGTGATCTGATTCCATTCCTGGAAAAAGGCGGAATCTATGTTGTTGTTAATCTGAGGGGTGGTGGAGAATATGGTGAGGATTGGCACCAACAAGGGATGCTTGATAAAAAGCAAAATGTGTTTGATGATTTCATTGCTGCTGCAGAATATATGATCAAAGAAAACTATACTAATCCTGCTAAAATTGCCATTGCCGGTGGCTCAAATGGTGGGTTACTTGTAGGTGCCTGTATGCTTCAGCGACCAGATTTGTTCAAAGCAGCAATTCCCATGATGGGTGTTCTTGATATGCTCAGATATCACAAGTTTACTTGTGGATGGGGTTGGATGGTCGAATATGGCAATCCGGACGAAGAAGAACATTTCCACAATATACTAAAATACTCACCTGTCCATAATGTTAAGGAAGGTGTACAATATCCTGCAACTATGGTCGTTACAGCAGATCATGATGATCGGGTTATCCCGGGACATTCCTTTAAATTTGCAGCTACCTTGCAGGAAAAGGCAAATCAGGATTTACCTCTTCTGATTTATACCCAATTCAAATCTTCACACGGTTCGAGCAGCTTGACCAAGCATCTTGAGATTTCAGCAGATGTGTGGACGTTTGTATTTAAGTATCTGGAAATGTAATATGGCTTAATATGCATAAAAAAATATTGAAAGTACTTAGGAGCAGATTTGGCACCCAATCCCCGCTGGTGTTGACTCATCTGATCACTTCCAAGTGTAATGCCCGTTGCAGTATTTGCGATCTTTGGAAGAACAATGCCAATGCTCCGGAAGATATGACTATCTCTGAGATAAAGGCCATGTTGAAGAAGGCACAGAATGTTGGCATTATCTGTTATACTGTCTGGGGTGGAGAGCCACTCCTCAGAGAAGACCTTACAGAAATTCTCAAGTTTTCAAACCAGGAAACGAAAATGTCCAATGGTATAATTACAAATGGAGCACTGTTGGAAGAACGCATCCGGGATTTGGCACCATATACAGATTATGTCCTTGTTTCCATAGATGCTATGGATGAAAAGCATGATAACTGGAGACAAATTCCTAATCTAACTTCCAGGATCTTTGCCGGAGTAGATGCTGCCAAAAAGACTAAAACAAAGATCATTCTAAATACAGTAATCACTAATCAGAATCTGAATGAGATCACTCCCCTTTGCAATTATGCTAAAGAGATGGACGTTTTGATCACTTTCGAACCAATGGAAATAATTGCCGGATTTAATGAGAATCTACGCGTTACCAAGGAAGAGATGGCTGATGCCTTTTCCAGGATTAAAGACTTCAAGAAAAAAGGATATCCAATCGTCAGCAGCTATTATTTTCTCGACAGTATGATCAAGGAGAAGAATTTTCGGTGCCATGCCCCCAAGATCTATGTAGTTGTAGAACCCGATGGAAGACTAAGAACCTGCCACGGCAAATTCTGGGGAAATGTCAAAACAGATGATTTAAAGAGGATTTTTTCTTCTCCCGAATATAAACAGCATTGTCGGGAGTCAGAATCCTGCATGACTTGCGATGTTTCCTGTAATATAGAGTTCTCACTCTTATACGAGGGTAAACCTGCAATGATCTATAATTTCCTCAAGAATGCCTAAACCCTAACTGTGCAGTAGAATCTTTAAAACCTCTATTGAACAATTCGGGTTAAAAACATCTTCCTTTTTGTTTCAGAACTAAAACTTTCAAACCCGCGTCTATCTGCGTTTTCTGTGTTGATCCGCGTTCTATTAAACGTCCTGCTACTCAGTTGCTTAATGCTCAGTCCTTTTCTACTGGGCCACTGCACCTATTTCCAAAGTCCCTGGCGTCTATACCATCCATACTGTCCATATAGTCCATATAGTCCATTTTGTCCATCCCCAAAAATACCTATTTCTTCCGATCTGTGCCGATCTGCCAAATTCGCGTTGATCCGCGTTCTATTAAACGACTTGCAACTCACTCATTCCTTGCTACATCCCTTGCTAATGAAAAAGGGCGACATTATATCGCCCATGTTGAAATTTGTTCCTGTCTATAGCTTCTCGATAAACTTACCATTCGTGATATTCATAATCTTCACTGGTTTTTGCTTTATCGCATTAATTATCTGAACTCTTGTTGATTTTGCGGATTGAGTCGAAGCTATTACCTGATAAAACGCACGATAATCTGTCAGAGGCACAGTATAAGGCGAACTGACTTCTGATGTCACATAAGTAAATATTCCACCCGGTGCTGCCGACTTATAGATCTTGTATGTATTGGCATTGGGAACCGGACTCCAATTTAAAACAATACTACCTGAATTATTCATTATTGTGACAACCGGAGAACTCAGAACATTGTCATTTTCTTTTACTACTATATCCTCCAGGAAGAAAGGATTTGTGCCTTCAGAATAAACAAGAAGACATATATAAAAGGGATACTTCTTGTAAGCATTAAGATCTACTGATTCGCTAATGAATGTTCCTGGCGTCGTATAAGTTCCTCCATCATTTGCATCCATATCAGTATTACTTACTCCCCAGATCTGTACCCAGTCGATAGAATCGCGGGAAACCCAAACACTGAAATAATCATTTACCAAAGCTACATCATGTTTATGAGACCATTTGAAATCCATTACAGGATCATTTAGATTTGGTAAAGATATTTTCTTAGAGATAATATAGTCATAAGAATATGAAAAATTAGCTGCCAAACAATGATTTGTAGGATTAATCTCATATTGATCCCAATTAGTTGTATATTCAAACAAACCCCAATTAGTCAAAGGCCATGTCTCAAAATCTGTTGTAAAAGGTGCCTGGGTTATAACGCTCATATTGTACCAATAGGAGTTTGGGGTTGTTGGAGCAGATGTAATCTGTGCAACTGAAGTCCCTATAAAACCAGTTGCCGGACTACAGCTAATTCTTTCTGTCGGTGTACTCAAATCCTGTGCGACTACAAAATATTGAAGAGTATCCTGCTCTGCCAAAGGATTATGAAGTAAATCATAATTTATCGTAAAGCTGAATGGAGAAACTAAATTGCTTGGTTCAACCCACTTCCAACCGTTAACCGTACTTGAATTAGCACCAAAAGAATTATTCTCACTCATCTTTTTATAGTAAAGTCGGGGCTTGGCTGTTGTAGTATTTATTCCACTGATATCATCTGTAATAGTTACAGATAATGTCCTGTTGCCAGAAAAGTTAGTATTATTCAATAAGGTATAAGCTATCACCGGAGGATTCATATCTCCTGTAACTTTGTTTTCATACGCTCCAATTGTTGGAGTGGAGACACTTCTTGTTACACCCAATACATCGGTAGTAATCCCAGACACTGCAGAACCGGCATGCCATAAAGGTGACACATAAGACGGTCTTAAATCTGTGTCTGTGACAAATAAAGGATTAGTTCCCATTGACTGCTGATCCTGCCCTGTATAATTCCGGAAAATATCAAATGTCCACTGCTCATAACTAACAGCCGGCATGTCGATCGATCCAATATGACCCCAGTAGGCATTTGTCCCGGAAGCATAGTAAGTATTATAGTTTATCAGGCTAAAGGCTGAGCTGGGTGCTTCTGAATAGATCGGGTATTTTGTGTAACTACCTGCAGGAAATGAAATAGTATTAACCAATACATTATTCTTGAGGGTTATACCTGAAATTCCTGCCGATATATACAAAGCCATACTTTTACCACTTCCACTCAGACTTGATATACCTGCAATATTTACTGTATTATAATACAGATTATAATTTGTCCCTGATCCATAAATTCTTATTCCAGCCAGGGTGTTTGCCAAACTGGTTGATCCTCTGCCAAATATATTATAGATTACATTGTTGGCAATTCTGACGTTGCTTGAATAATAGATTTCCAATCCTTTTCCGCCGTAGGAAGTTCCTCCTGTATAGGCTATGTCATGGATGATATTGTTGCTTATCGACGCTGAGCTTATTTTATTCAAATCCATTCCTTTGGGATTAGTACTAAGTTTGATATTCTTGATCTGATTTCCTGATATTGTTAGTTGAGACGCATGATTCACAAAAATTCCTCGGTTTCCAATGGACAATGAATCTGCATCATCACCAATTAAATTATCTGATATGGTTAAATTACTTGCATTCAGTTCATACGAGTCAGCCCAACAATAAATCCCGGAAAAGAACTTCTGGAAAGTATTGTTGCTGATTGTAATCATATTATTGTTATTACCGGTCAGATATATTCCACAGTCACTATCCAGAGAACTATTTCCCTTAATAATCGTGTTTTTTACAGTACATCCTGATGCATAATTGGAAATAACAATTCCCATCCCTGTTGCAGCATAATTCCAGATCTTCAAGTCTTTACTGCTTCCGCCACTCGTGTTGGATCCGTCAATAGTTACATTACTCACATGATTCAGTTTGATTAAGCCGTCATCACTTACATTTCCTGAAATCACCGGTGTTACCCCTGAAGACGGTTTGATGCTGACAGTATAATTTCCACCCTCACATGAAATTTGATTAAGTACTGCCTGACTTGGTTCTGAGGTATTTCCGGCAATACTCAATACAATGTTCCCGGTTACTGTCTTGGCATTAATATCAGCAAACGCAGCTGTTAAATTTGCATAATTTGGGCTGCTTCCTCCAACTGTCTTTGTACCTGAGATGGATTGAGTAATAGAATAATATAGCGGTGTAGTTGGCGGTGTAGTTAAAACAATACCTGTACTATAAGTGGTTACACTTCCAAAAGAGGGATATGTCCCGACATTGGGAACAGAGGCATTATCCTTAGCCAGAACAAAATACTGAATAGTATCACCAACGGCAACAGGACTTGTAGAATATTGATACAATTTGCTGTAATCTATTATAAAACTGAAAGGTGATGCTGTTGATGAGGTGACAACATATTTCCATCCGTTAGTTGTAGCATCATTTGTCGCGGGAATAATATTGGCCTGACTTTTTTTCTTGTAGTAAAGCCGTGGTTTATTGTTGGTTGTTACATCGATTCCGCTTAAATCAGTAATCACAATACCCGATACTGTTCTGTTCAAGGTCATCGCGGTATTTGATAAACTGGTTAAGCTTATTGCAGGAGGAAGATTATCGCTCAGAGTATAGGTTCCTTCATAAGCACCTAAATCAGGATTGGTACTATTTCTTACATTCCCCTCAAAGTCATCTGTTACTGCAATGGGAGATGTAATAGGCTGACCACCGGATTCCACCTGTGTCGCAATACTTGTCTGGATATGAAGGTTGTAAGGTGTAACAGAACTCAGGAAGGGAACATTCTCTGTTACAGAATTCTGATCAAAGGTTGCAGCTCTGGATTTGTATTGAGCCAAAGTTGAATCTGAAATAGTCGCAGGCCAGGATTGATTAGTATAGATCATATTCCGGGATGAAGGGATTCCTCCATAATATAGATTATTATTGGTATTTGTGGAATAATTCGTAAAATTTGCCACATTCTTACTGATCACTGTCGTAAAAGATGTTGAGTTTGTATTTCCCGAAATATTAACTTTGTTCACGAATATATTATTCCTCAGGTCAATAGAAGTAGCATTTGATGAATAGAATACCATACTTCTGTTTGTTACAGCACCTGTTGATGTATAGTTCAGAAAAACCGTATTATTAAAAATTCTGGCATTATTGGGCAGTGTTACACTACCCGTTAAATACAGACCATTGACAAGACCGCCAAAAGGTACCCGTAAATCATAGATCTGGTTATTATAAACATTATTGTTGAATACAGATAACAAAGCCAATCCATATATTGTGCCGGATGCTGTCCCTGTATAACTCAAATCACTTATCTTGTTCTTATATACATTGCATATCCCTGTTACTGAACTGAGTCTTATTCCATAAGTCAGGTTTGCAGAACTACTTAAACCAGTAATAGTATTTCCAAAGATGTTGTAATTAGCACCTACTGTTAAAGATATCCCAATACTACTAACAGTTGAAAAAGACGTAATTGTATTGTTATAAATATCTGCGGAATTCCCAGTTCCATTTTGACTGGTAATCCCCGTGCTGGTATATATAGAATTGGCATTGTCAGAATTATCAATAGTTGTGTTATAAATTTTCAGATTAGACTGATATCCAAAATAAATCCCTGAATTATTAAAATTCTTGATTATTGAAGATCCGCCTAATGAACCTATTTCGTTATTGCTGTCGTTAGTTGAATAACCCAGCAAATAATATCCATAATTGCAGTCTTCTATCAAATTATCCAGAAACTTGTTGTTATTGTTGTGTGAAGATTGATATCCATACCCCCCAGGCTCTGAATACACCCCGTAAGTATCATTATCTTTATTTAAATTAACACTACAATTTTTAATTACATTGTAGTTACAGCCTGAGAGTTCTGTTCCCAGAAGTTGGTATCCCATAGAAAGGTTTCCATATGTTGGAAGATCCACTTCTCTGATATCTAATCCATCTATTGTGACATAACTGCTGCCCTCAAGGGTTAGTCCTGCGATCCAATCCCAGGAACTCACATCTACCAACAAAAGTGGATTGTCCCCAATTCCCTGCTTTTGAAAAGTGATCGTATTGGTTTCTGTTCCGGTAGCCGTAATTCTAAGTGGTAACAATGAATCCATATCATAGTATTCATTGAAAACCTGACCAGCCGGGATATTAAAAACGACTGGTCCGTTTACTCCCAGAGTATCCAAAGCATTGATGGCTGTTCTTAAACTTGTAAAATTCCTACTCCCTGAACCACTTTGATCAATAGTATATATCCCGGACATTGGAATCCTGATTATTGCATTCCCTATCGGTGCCACAGTATCAGCTGTATAAGTTATTCCATTTATTGTAAAAGAATTACATTCTAAATCTATCACATGACCTTCAACCGCTGTTGGAGATATATCATATGCTATTTCAAACCAGCTGTCTGTCGATGGAACTGTCAATGATCCATTTATTGTAAAAGTTCCATTGGGATTATTTACAATACTGCCATAAGTTGTCTGATTCCCAAAATTATCATATACTATTGCGCTGACATGTGTTATATCAGATGGGTCTGTTGTACCATTTGTACTAAAACTCATTTGCGTAATTGTCAAAGAATCCGAACTTCCCATTGTCGTAAGATTGATACCCATTATCCGAAAATCTGACATACCCTGAAAAGCAACATTCGATGTCGGGGAAGAAAGTGAAACGATTACCCCCGGCTGACTTACCTTTACATTGGATATTGCCCACCAATAACCCCAGGTACCAACATAAGTCCATTTCAAATATACTGATGACTGATTCGCAGCAATTGAGGAGATATTGTATGAACTGGAAATAAAATCAGGATAGCCCAAATCTGTGACAGAAGACATTATCTGCTGCCAAATCGTCCCGTTTGTACTGATTTCAAGTTTTATCGAGGATCCGGAATAGGATCTAAACTGCTGATTAAATGATACCATCACCTTTGTCAATCCTGTACAATTTATTGCAGATGTGATCAGCGATGAATTCTGAGTATTGTTATTCCCATAACTATCACTGTTCAAAATTGCATAATTGTTTGTAAACGCATTGAATCCTGACGTACCAGGATCATTGAACTGCCAGACCTGCGTATTTGAGATATTGGATACATTCTGCCATCCGGTAGGTAAGCCGGCATTAAAAACCTCATCCAGCACTACAGTTTCATTCAAACTAAACAGTACTGAAGGAAAAATAAATAAAATAACACAAAGAAAACCAACATAAGCTCTCATAAAACACCACCCTCTTGTTTTAACTCTAAAGTCAAATTATTACATTGATCATTTCAAAAAAAACACATGAACAATATTGTTACATTTATTCAAATAAGGCAAGTTCTTTTTTCCCACGAAGAATTTCCCCACTGCCGACTGACGACAGCATACTGCCAACTCTCCCCTTAGTACTTGCCTGCGGGTTTCAACAAATTCCCACTTCTCCCATTAATAATTAATAATTGATAATTAATAATTAAATACTGTCCTTATAGTCCATCCAGTTGTTATTACTCTCGAAAAAAGAACCTGAATAGTTACAATTCAAAATCTTTCCTTGACTTTCTAACAGGGTTTCAATATTAAATTACACATATCTATATTAAGGTCAAGGGGTTGGGGATGCAAACTGAGATTCGAAAATCGATTCTCATAGTTGAAGAAGACATATGTCTGGCTAAAAGTACTGAAAAAACACTTAGAAGCTATGGCTATGAAGTACTTATTGCAGAAACAGGAGAAACTGCTGTTAAATCCTGTTGCACAAATCTTTCGCCAAACCTGATTCTGATGGGAATTGATTTCAGCATAGGTATTGATGGAATTGAAGCAACTCAGAAAATCCTTGAAATAAAACATGTTCCAATATTATTCCACGTTGACAGTATAGAAAAAGAATATACAGATAGAGTTAAAGGTCTCCCTTATTATGGATTTGTTCTGAAAAATTCTCAAGATCATGTCCTTACTTCTGCCATTGAAATGGCCATTGAACTCTTTGAAGTGAGCCAAAATAAAGAAACAGAACTCCAAGAAAATGAAAGTCTTCTAAATAAAGCACAGGAAATAGCACAATTAGGCTCCTGGTCTTATGATTTAATAACAAATAAATTAAAATGGACTGATGAACATTATCGTATTCTGGGCTTGAAACCTGGTGAATTTAATGCTGATTATGACACCTTCCTTACCATGATTCATCCTGATGATCTGGAATTAGTTCGCTCTGAATTCGCCAAATCTCTTATTGACGGAAAAAATAGCTATGTCATCGAATATCGTGTAATTCGGAAAGATAATGGTCAGATCAGGAGTGTCATCGGTAAATGTGAACATATCCGGGATTTATCCGGAAACGTCATCCGTTCTGTAGGGACTATGCAGGATATTACAGAACGAAAACTCACAGAAGCAAAAATCCAGGCTCTCTTAAGGGAGAAGGAACTAATTCTCAAAGAAGTGCATCACCGTATTAAAAATAATATGAATACAATTAATGCCCTGCTTACTCTTCAAGCTGGCAGATTATCAGATCCGCCTGTTAAGGCTGTTCTGAAGGATGCAGCAAGCAGAGTGCAAAGTATGATGGTCTTATACGATAAATTGTACCAATCAGCCGGTTTTAAAACAATGTCTATCCAAGACTACCTGCCGGCCTTAGTTGATCAGATTATTAAGAATTTCCCCAACAGCGATATTGTTAAAATTGAAAAAGATATTGAAGACTGTGTTTTATCAGCAGAAAAACTGTCTCCCTTGGGAATTATCATTAATGAGCTACTTACTAATATCATGAAATATGCTTTCATAGACAAAGAAGAAGGTTTGATTCGAGTCTCCAGTAGTGTAAAAGGTGATCGTGTGTCGCTCGTAATCCAGGATAATGGTAATGGTATTCCGGACTCAATTGACTTTGAGAATACTCCGGGGTTTGGTCTTATGCTTGTCGGACTTCTTACCAAGCAAATTGATGGCACAATCCGCAAAGAATTTGAAAAAGGTACCAAAATCACTGTAGAATTTGATAAGTAATTTTTTTAGTTAACCTCCCAATAAAAATCCTCCAATTAATCAAAAGCTAATTTTTGTTTTTCAAAGACATCCGTAATTATTCTCTTGACTCTTAACTTACAATAATTATTTATATAATCCCGGATTGTGCAGTAGAGGTTTGCAAGCTGGGTCGAAGATCATGAAAATTGAGAGTTTGCAATCGAACGAGGTTATATAATAAATATATGGTGAGTGAGGTTGTAAGTCTCTCAAATTCATTAGCTTCAGCCAGGTTGTAAAGATTCTAGTGCACAGTTCGGGATAGTTATGTATTTTCCATATTTCAATGTTTGAAGAAAAAAGAGGTAACTTGTGCTGATAAAAAATCAGAAGACCATTCTCATTGTAGATGATCAATTGACAATTGCCATGCTATGGGCAAAAAATCTTCGCATTTTAGGTTATGAGGTGATAACAGTTAACTCTGGTAAAAAAGCTTATGAACTTATCATTAATGAACAAGTAATTGATCTAATTCTGATGGATATTGATCTCGGTAAAGGTATTGACGGGATTGAAACTGCTAAGCTGATTCTGAATTATAGAGATGTTCCAATAATATATTTATCAAATCATGATGATCCTGAAATACTCCAAAGAACAGAGCAAACAGCAACATATGGTTATGTGCTAAAGAGTTCCAGTTTGTCTGTACTTAAAGCTTCTATCAATATGGCATTAAATCTGTATGAAGATAAAATGAAAGCTCAGACAGAAAAAGAAGAAATAGAAATTAAGTTCGAATCACTTCCGGATTTGCTTTTTGAAGTAGGTCTTAACGGATTCATCCATTATTGTCAAACATCACATCCTGAACAGCTTTATAGACCACCAGCAGAAATATTGGGCAAGTTAATATCTGAAATTCTTCCTGAAAATGCTGCCAAGATTGGTATGGAAGCAATTAAAGAGGCTCATTCCAAGGGCTTTTCCTTAGGTAAACAATACTGCTTAACTATGCCCGATGGGATTCACTGGTATGAGCTTTCCATATCACGGATGATCCACTATACTGAAAATATACGGTTTATCGCTCTAAGCCGTGATATAACTTTACGGAAAAAAATGGAAAACAATGACATAAAAACCTTAACTTCAATTAATACAAGGTTTCTTAAAAACAAGTCACAGAGAATACTTTTTTCAAATTGTCAAAATCTCGATAATGTGGCTCTAAGCAAGAGTGAAAAAGGCTTTAGAAAACTTTTTCAATTACCATCTATAGGAGTTGCTATTGTCTCTGTCGAAGGCAAATGGCTGGAAGTTAATGATTATTTATGCATGCTTCTGGGCTATACGAGGGAAGAATTACTGAATTTGTCATGGATGGATCTGACTCCGGTTGAATTAGTCGTTACGGAAGTTGCAGGATACAAAGAAGCTCTTATTAATAATCAAATTGATAATTTCAGTCTTGAAAAAAGCTACATCCGCAAAAATGGTATTTCAATAAATGTAATAATTTCAATAATGGCGGAAAAAAGACTTGATGGTTCCATCGATCATTTCTTTGTTCTTGTTCAGAATATTCCCGACAAAAAACACAAAACAGATAAGACAACTACAGGCAGAAGATATTTAGGAGAGATGATAAGCAGTTGCTCTCAAGTTCATAAAATATTTGATTCTTTGCCAGTAATCGCCGCTTATCCCAGCACAATATTAATATTTGGGGAAACAGGAACAGGAAAAGAAGTTCATGCCAGAGCAATACATCAACTAAGCCACTATCGCAAGGGTCCCTTTATTGCTGTAAATTGTGGTTCATTACCTGATACTCTGATAGAATCAGAACTCTTTGGCTATAAAACAGGTGCTTTTACAGGGGCAAATCGTGATAAACCAGGAAAATTCCATTTAGCGAAAGGAGGTACTCTTTTCCTGGACGAGATCGGTGAGTTAAGTCTTGCCATGCAAACCAGACTGTTGAGAGTTTTGCAGGAAAAAACTTTTGAACCGTTGGGAGCATCTTATACTGAAACAACAGATGCCCGTATCATTGTAGCAACAAATAGAGATCTCTATGACTTGATGAAGCAGGGTAAATTCCGGCAGGATCTTTATTATAGAATTAATGTTATTTCCCTTAAACTTCCTCCCCTAAGAGAACGCAAACCTGATATTCCTGATCTGATCAATATCTTCATTGAAAAAAAGAATAAGCTTCTAAATAAAAATATCAGAAAAATCAAATCTGATGCATTGTCTGTTTTATTATCACATGATTGGCCCGGAAACATCAGAGAACTGGAAAATGTAATTGAAAGATCTATGATCATGTGCGATAATTTCGAGATTGGAATGGACAATTTACCAGATGAAATTCTCGCTTGTAAATATCCCCAAAATGAGTCAAACCTTATCCAGCAAGCCCGTAAACAAACAGAAGCATCAATTCTATTAGAAATCCTTGAACATAATCAGTATAATTATCAAGCTACTGCCAAAGAGTTGGGAATTAATAGAAGTACTGTATTCCGAAAAGTTAAACAGCTCAAAATAAAATTACCACCTAAAAAAGTTAATTAGTATAGTCGCATTCTTGCATTATTATCCTTCAATACTGTGCAATCCTGCACCTATATTTGATAAGCTCCCTACTCAATTTCCAGTCATAACTTTCTTATTCAGTTGATTTTACATTCAATTGTCCTAAATAATTTCTCTCTGGCATTCACATTGCACTCTTACTTCGTATGAAAATTGAAACTTTCTATACTAATATGAGGAGAAAGGTGATGAAAATATTGTTTTTAGATGATGAAATGCCAATCCTGGAAACCTTAAAATTTGCTTTTAGCCCTTGCTCGTATGACTGCATATATACTCAATATCCCTTGGAAGCTTTGGAACTACTTCAAAATGAACACTTTGATCTTTTAGTTTCTGACTTTAATATGCCAAGAATGAATGGAATTGAAGTATTGAAGAGAATAAAACGTGATGATATGAAAACCGAAGTTATCATTATTACCGGCTATGCGGATGTAAGTAATGCTATTGATGCTGTTAATTTTGGTGCTTATGCTTTTTTTCGTAAACCTTTAAACATCAAAGAATTGCTGACTACCATCCAAGGCCTTGAAAGCAGATTGAACTGTAAAAAGGAGAATGAATTAGACATAGTTCGCTTCAGAATGGAATACAGAAAACTTAAACAAACCTATTTAACTTTTATGAGCAATCTTCTTATTAAACAGGAAGGAGACAAAAATGACCAATATAATTGTCAATGAAGATCAGGAAATTTTTAGCAGTTTTGTCGCTGAAACAACTGAAATGCTCGATAATGTTGAACCCAAAATAGTAGAAATGCAAGGAAAGGCATTGACTGAAGCTGAGTATGACCCAGAAATAGTAAATTCAATATTTCGATTATTCCACACCTTAAAAGGCTCTGCCGGGTTCTTGGAATTAGGAAATCTGGAAGCAGTTACCCATGAAGCAGAAAACTTGCTGGATCTTTATCGCAAAGGAAAAGCAGATATTACTAATGAACATATGGATCTTATTTTCAAAACCTGTGATTTCATCCGTAAGACTCTGGTTCATATTGAAGAATATGCTAATGACAAAGGTTTTGAATTAGAAGTCAAAGACATTATCCAGGATTATTCTGAATTGAGTTTACCTCCCAAAAAACCCGAGGAAAGTACCAGTAAATTTGTTTCCAAATATTCTGCTAAAATAGCAAATATCTTTATGGTTGAAGCAGAAAGTTTAGTTAATGCTCTTAATTACGAATTAACAAAACTGGAGATAGATACCAATGACCAAAACACAATTGAGACAATATCTTCATATCTCAAATTGCTCAAGAACCGTTCCAAAGAGTTGGAGTATCATGATCTGGTTTTAGTTTTGAGTAAGGTGGAAGATTACTTTTCCAATTGCAAAAGCGGACAAATTATAAATTACAAAGAAAATGTGACATTTATCATCAAAATCATTGAATTGGTTGAGGAAGGTCTCCAAAAAATAAAACTGCAAAATCCCGATTATATGATTAGTAGTATGGGATTAATGGCGTTCATAGATGAAATGATCCTGGAATCAAAAAATAAAAAAGGTTCCAAATCTCCTCAAGTTGATGAAATTACAATACCAGACGAACCTGATGAACTCTCATATACTCTGAAGGAAGATTTTATAAGTGAGATTACTGCACCCGTAGCTGAAATTTCTGATATGTCTATCCCAAAAGATGATATTGTGACTAATCTTTTGGCAGAAGCAAACATAATTGAAGGGATGAATCTACAAAAAACAATTACAGACATTAAAGCAATAAAAGAAATCAAAAAAACTCCTGATAATTTCATTTCCCTTAGTAAAAATTCGATCAAAGTTGATCTGGATAAAGTTGATAAACTGGTAAACTGGGTCGGAGAACTTGCCATTGCTGAATCAATGGTCGTACAGAATCAGCAGATTAAAGATTTGGATGATTCAACTCTGGATAATTCCATCTATAATTTACACCGGATTATTTCCGAAATTCAGTATGTTGCGATGTCGTTGAGAATGGTACCTGTTGAAAACACTTTCAAGAAAATGATCAGGCTTGTAAATGAACTTTCCCGCAAAGCTGGCAAAACTATACATTTAAACATTGAAGGTGAAGACACAGAACTAGATAAGTCCGTTGTGGAAGCCCTCAATGATCCCTTGATTCATCTTTTGAGAAATGCGATAGATCATGGAATTGAAGATGCCAATGCAAGAAAGGAAGCAAAAAAATCTGAAATAGGCATTATAAACTTAAAAGCAATTCAAGAAGGTGGAGAAATTCATATTGTGATTCAGGATGATGGAAGAGGACTCAATAAAGATAAAATCCTGAAAAAAGCACTGGAAAATGGCCTCATCAAAGAAACAGATACTTTGAAAGATAACGAGATTTACAATATAATCTTTGAAGCCGGATTTTCCACTGCAGATAAGATAACGGAGGTTTCTGGGCGTGGAGTAGGTATGGATGTTGTCCGCAGAAATATTGAAAAAATTAAGGGCAATATTGACATAAATACTACATTAGGTGTCGGAACAACTATCACCCTGAGAATTCCACTTACTATGGCTATTATGGAAGGTATGCTCGTTCAAATCGGCTCTAACTATTATACATTGCCTTTGCTGATAGTCAAAGAATTATTCCAACCTTTGCCGGAAATGATCACTCAAACTCCTGATGGCATGGAAATGGCCAAAGTCAGAGACCTCCTTATCCCCGTTATCAGACTACATAAAATGTATGGCATTACACCTCTTAATCATCAACTCGAAGCAGGAATTCTCATCACTGTAGAAAGCAGATCGGGTCAATTCTGTTTGCATGTCGATAATATCATAGGACAACAGCAGGCAGTAATAAAGGCACTACCTGATTATTTGGATAATATTCAGGGGGTTTCTGGTTGTACTATTCTCGGTAATGGTGAAATCTCACCTATCGTGGATTTAAATGGAATATTAAATAAACTGAAAAATTTGGACATTATTTAATCTAATGACATTAAAAGGAGAATCTATGGGACAAATGGAAAATCTGGAAAATGAGTATCTCGAAGAAGATACTCAGGAAGGAAAATTCTTAACCTTTCACATAGGAAGAGAGATGTATGCAATAGAAATCAGATTTGTAACTGAGATCATCAACTTCCTTAATGTTACTAAAATACCTGATATGCCTGATTATGTTAAGGGTGTGATCAATCTCAGAGGCAAAGTTATTCCTGTTATCGATGTAAGATTACGCTTCGGGATGGAGGAAATGGCATACAGCGATAGGACTTGCATTATTGTTGTAAATTTCAACTCCATGTCTGTAGGATTGATTGTTGATGCAGTTTCAGAAGTTTTGGATATACCGAATGAGAACATTCAGGAACCACCACAAATGTCTAAAAGCAAAGAAAGTAACTATATAATGGGTTTTGGTAAAATAGATAATCAGGTCAAAATAATTCTCGATATTGATAAACTACTCTTTGAAAAAGACTTGGATGCTCTTAAAGAAGATTTCGAAATTAATACAAATTAAATAAAAAAGGAGATAATCATGGAAAAACTTACATTAGGCAAAAAAATCACCTTGGCTTTCTCTCTTGTGATAGTCTTAATCGTTATTCTGTCCTGGATAAGTTACTCAAAATTGAATACTACAACAACTCTATACAAAGGGATAACCGGGAATAACTTACCCTCAATTGAAGCTATTATGTTCATGCAAATCAATGTAATAAAAATTGTGGCTTGCGAAAGAAATTTGATCAATACTCGTATTCAGGGAAATGCCCGTCAAACAATGTTTACCGCTACAGATAATTACATTGAAGCATATAATAAGAATTGGGAAAAGTATAAAAAATTCCCCAGATCAAGTAGTGAAGACCAACTTTTAACCGAATACCTGCCATTATACGAAAACTGGTTACAGTCTCATAGCAAACTTATAGAATTGGAAAAAGAAAAAGACAGGCTACTGTCTATGAACATTAGTGCAGGTAGTCAGCAAATCACTGATATTGAACGTAAAGCACTCGAAACATCCTCTGCAGGAAGAGAAATTTATCTAAAATTGGATAAAAAACTTACCGAACTAATTGATGAAAATTCTAAAATGGCCAATCTTGCCGATACGGAAGCAAGTAAAGTAACAAAATCAGCCGTAAATTTCACTCTTTTTTTTAGTTTTCTGATTATTCTTTCGAGCATTTTTCTTGCTTATGTAATTGGTAGAAACTTTACAAAAATTATCAAATCTCTGATCAAAGAAACTGATGGATTAGTAGAAACAGCAATCGGTGGTAAATTATCTGCACGCGGTGATGTTGAAGCTATAAATTTCGAGTTTCAACCAATTGTCAGAGGGTTTAACCAAGTTCTGGATGCCATTATTAAACCAGTATATGAATCCAGAATGGTATTACAAAACCTGGCAAAAAAAGATTTCTCCAAAATTGTTGAAGGGCAGTATCAGGGGGATCATGCTCTCCTGAAAGGTGCTTTGAATGAGACAATTGATTCAATAAACTTCGTTTTACAAGAAGTACTCCAATCTACAGAACAAGTTGTTTCTGGTGCCGGACAGGTAGCAAGTTCCAGCCAATCACTAAGTGCTGGAGCATCAGAACAAGCCAGTTCTGTTGAAGAACTCTCCGCTTCCATGCAGGAATTATCCTCTCAAACCAGATTGAATGCCGAAAATGCCAATCAAGCTTCAAAACTTGCCGTTGCCACGAAAGATAATGCTGATAATGGCAACAAACAAATGAAAGATATGATCAATGCCATGGAAGAAATCAATGAAGCGTCCCAGGAAATTAAAAAAGTTGTCAAAATGATTGACGATATTGCGTTCCAAACGAATCTATTAGCTTTAAATGCAGCAGTTGAAGCAGCAAGAGCAGGTGTTCATGGTAAAGGTTTTGCAGTTGTGGCGAATGAAGTCAGAAATCTGGCCCAAAGAAGTGCTAAGGCTACTAAAGATACAACAGAATTGGTTGAAAAGACCGTGAAAAGAGTTGAAAAAGGCAGCAAAATTGCCGAAGATACCGGTAAGATCCTTAACGATATTGTCATAAATGTTACCAAAGTTACTGACTTTGTTGAAGAAATTGCATCTGCCTCTAAAGAACAAGCTATGGGGCTTGGACAAGCTAATCAGGGTATTAATCAGGTATCTCAGGTAACTCAACAAGTTGCCGCAAATAGTGAAGAAAGTGCAGCCGCTTCTGAAGAACTGTCCGGTCAGGCCGAACAATTACAAAATCTCTTATCTCAATTCAAACTTAAGGAAGAATTCCGGGTTAATTATGGTCATAGTTCTAAAAAAGCCGGTAAAGCATTTTTACATCGAGAGCATAACTCACCAGCGACCAACTATGTAAGACCTGAAGATGTAATTTCCTTAGACGAAGAAAACTTTTCCAGTTTCTAAAATCATGTAAATATTAAAAAGGGTAACAGCTCTGTTACCCTTTCTTTACATTCGTCTCTTCTGCTATACACTGCCCACTGCACATTACCCAATGATTAATACTTTTTTTAGGTGAAATCATATCCGATTTGTTTTGACAAAAATCTTAACCTAATTGCAATGGATTCTACAGGGGTGCTGAGAAGCTGAGATTATACCCTTTGAACCTGACCCAGGTAATGCTGGCGTAGGGATGAGAAGACGATCTATGTTATTTTTCCACCCGGATAAACAGTATGACTACTGTTATATTCGGGATCGGGACACCTCTGAATATTTCATTTGGAGGAGTTATGGAAAAACTCGTTTCCCAGGCAATTATTTCAAATTATCAGAACAAACTCTTAAACAATCTGGACATTGATGTAGCTATCGCCGGTGGTGGTCCTTCCGGCATGGTGGCAGGTTATTTCTTAAGCAAAGCCGGCTTCAAAGTAGCCTTATTCGATCAAAAACTGGCACCAGGCGGTGGTATGTGGGGCGGAGCCATGCTCTACAACAAAATTGTCATCCAGGAAGATGCCCAGCATATCCTCGAAGAATTCGGCATTACTATTGAAGACACTATTTGTAAGGACAAAAAATACTTTGTTGTTGATTCCATTCAGGCAACCTCTGCTCTTATTTATAAGGCAACATCAGCAGGGACTGCTTTCTTCAACAGCTATAGCGTTGAAGATGTTGTTCTGAAAAAAGATACTGTCTGCGGAGTCGTTGTCAATTGGGCACCAGTTGTCAGAACCCAAATGCATGTCGATCCCTTGGTCATAATGGCTAAAGCTGTACTCGATGCAACAGGTCATCCCTCAGAAATTTGCCATATCTTAAGCCGGAAAAATAATGTTCTGCTTAATACCGAGTCAGGCAAGATCATGGGTGAACAATCCATGTCTATGGCCATAGGCGAAGAAACTACCTTAATCAATACTCAGGAAGCTTTTCCAGGTTTATATGTTTCAGGTATGGCAGCAAACGGAGTATTTGGCAGCTTCAGAATGGGCCCCATCTTCGGAGGGATGCTCTTATCAGGTGAAAAAGTGTTTCAGTTAATCAAAGCAGATTTAGAGAAGAAAAATGTCTGAGCTTTATCTGATCATCTCTAATCCTCAACTAAGTTATCGTGAGATCGGCGAAATCTGTGTTCAGTCAGAAATCCCCTTTCTCCAACTCAGAGAAAAACATCTGTCTGATCGTGAGATCTTTAAAACCGCTCAACTATTACGCGAAATTACCAATCAAAGTAAAACGAAACTGATCATAGATGATCGCCTTGATATTGCACTGCTGGCAAAAGCAGATGGAGTACACCTGGGTCAAAAAGATCTGCCCATAGAAATTGTCCGTAATTTTGTTCCCGTTGGCTTCATTATAGGCTATTCCACCCACAGTCAGGAGCAACTCCAAGCAGGACTGCAATCATGTGCCGATTACCTGGGATTCGGCCCTGTCTGGAAAACACCAACCAAAATCAAACCCGATCCTGAAGTAGGCTTAGCAGAATTGCATAGAGCCATTTCAATAAGCTCTAAACCTCTTGTAGCTATTGGCGGGATCGATAACCAAAATATTACAGAAATAATTCCCATGCAGCCATCCTATATTTGTATGGTCAGATACTTCATGGAAACAATTAATCTTAAACAAAGAATACAAGACATTAAATCCCGGATCGGGAACAAAGGAAAATAAAATGACTCAAAGACAATACGCCCTTGCAGGAACAATAACACCGGAAATGATAGAAGCAGCACAATTCGAAGGTATAGATCCCGAAATGATCAGAACAGGTTTGGCCGAAGGAACTCTCGTTCTTCCTCACAACAAAAACAGAAAATTCAGCTCCAGAGCCATCGGCAAAGGTATTAAAACAAAGATCAATGCTAACATTGGAACCTCCGAAATGCACTGCAAACTGGACGAAGAATTAGCAAAAGTAGATCTCATTAACAAGATGGGAATAGACAGTCTTATGGATCTCTCAACAGGTGGAAACCTGGTTCTTATCCTAAACCAAATTCTCGAGAAATCAGAAGTAATGGTGGGAACAGTGCCAATTTATACTGTCATTACCAAACTGCATC
>CAYQPF010000058.1:0-27938 GCA_964419225.1 uncultured Candidatus Cloacimonadota bacterium
TTGGATAGAGCATCTGACTACGGATCAGAAGGTTTGGGGTTCGAATCCCTACGGGCGTGCCATTAATTTTAGCAGGTGAAAGCCTGCTATTTTTGTTTTAAAGTGGATATTTAACAATTGTTTTAAAACCCGAGTTACAAATGAGTTACAAAAAAGAAATTAATAATTGTACTTACAACAATATTTTTAATATTATTAATGTTTCTTGAAAAAATCACCTTTTTGATTGGTTTAGTTTGTAGTTTTTGGCAGAGTCAAGAAACGTTTAAGAAACATTTTTAAATTGTGATTATTTGATAGAGTTACAAAAAACAATAAAAAAACCTTTTTTCTAAGGTTTTGATAATTTGATTATTATTCTGAAATTTCGTATGTTTGCTGTAAATTGATATCATTTTTAGAAGAATTTCCTTAGAAACTTCATTTTGTAATTGTACAACCTGGCTATAGACTGGTTTTCTTAATATTTCAGATAGATCATAATTATTAATGGAGAATAGCATTTTCCGGAATTATTGGCATCGATGTACATGATAAAAAGGATGGGTTTAGATAATTGTGAATGGTAAATAAGAGACTTTTAACCGGATTTAACTCACGCAGAGTCGCGAAGGTCACAGAGCTGTGAGTTAGTTGTAGAACCATGTCTTCAAACTGGTAGGGATAACGGTGAATGGAGAACTGGCTTCTATCTCCTGGCTACCGACTACTTCACCAGGATGTTCTTATCGTGTATCTCTTTTGTGCCATAATCCCTTTAAAGTAGAGACTCATATTTGCGTCTCCTATGGATTCATCCCGAAAAAATAATCCCTTACTCAATATTCGGAATCACTAATGAAATATCTTTCACAAAATATTTCAATTTGCTTCTAATTCTTTCTTAATTAATGATCATGTCGCTTTCAGGCCTGATTCCTGTTTAAAATTGTCATTGTGATCTTAATCATAGTTTCTTTTTCTTCAGGCTTGGACACAGCTATCAATAAAGTCAATGCTGCCAATCCATCATTACTGATTATCTGTTTACCATTAGTCTTATATAAAATATCATTCTTTTCCAGAAAATGTAAAAACAGTCCAGCTGCTATTCGCTTATTACCATCAACAAAGGAGTGATTCTTTACAATTAAATACAACAGCACTGCTGCCTTAAGTTCTATACCCGGATACAACTCCTGACCTCCAAAGCTCTGATAGATTTGGTTTACGGAGCTCTCAAAGCCAAAATCTTTTTGTCTGGCAAAGACAGAAGTGTCATAGTCTTTCTGCATTAGTATAATTATTTCCCGAAACTCCTCTGCCGAAATATATACTGCCTGCTTGCTTGAAATTCCTTCATTCTGCAATGTTTCATGATCATAATCATCCAGTATCTCTAAGCCTTGTGCAAAATCTGCAAGTACTTTTACCATCGATCTTGCTTTATCAGGAGTTTCAATTTCTTCCAAAAGACTTCGTTCCACCAATAATATAGATTCTTTCAATTCCCTTATTTGATTATGTTGTTCCGCTAAACGCTTCTCATTTATAGTAAATCCCTTGATTAAATGCTCTTTCAGAATCCGGTTTGCCCAAATCCTGAATTGTGTCCCTTGTTTGGAATTTACTCTGTAACCTACTGAAAGAATAACATCAAGACCATAGAAACTCACCGGTTTATCGGAATTAGCAATGTGCATTTTTTGCACATTGCTTTTATCATCCAACTCACCTGTTTGAAATATTGACTTTATATGTTTGCTTATCACACTTCTGTCTCTTCGAAAAATACTCCCAATTTGTTGCTCTGTCAGCCATAAAGTCTCTTCAAACAATTGCACTTCTGTCTGAACTATCCCATCAGAACTGGTATATATCACCATTTCTCCTTGATTAGGCAATTCTTTTTCAAACATAATATACCTCTTCTCTTTTATTACAAGAACTACAGGATTCCACTGATCAATCTGCTGGTAAATTTTTACCTTAAAGTTTTCAATTTGCCTAAGGGTAACATTGTTAACCTCTTTTGCATTATCCAGGTTTTATTCTTCCCAAAAAAAATGTGTTGAGATATCTCACAACACATTTCGATCGATAACTATTCCCCTTCGAACAAGTCCAATTGGCACTAAATTAGTATTTTTCTCAGGAAAGTCAAGTTTTGTTTATTTTCATAAAGATAATCTTGTCAAATGGTCGGTTTTCCATTTTGTGCCGATATTAGGACCAACTAGTTGTTAGTTGTTAGTGAAGAGAAGAAGTAGGGAAAGTTCGAAACCGTTTCGGAGATGTAGAACCTGTCTTTAGACTGGTTTTTTTGAGATCATGGAGAGAAAATAATTATTAGTGGAGATAATATTTCCGGAATTATTGACATCGATGTACATGATAAACAGGATGGGGTTAGATAATTATGAATTGTGGTATGTCACTGACTCTTGGCTACTGACGACTGGATACTTTCCGGAATGTGTTCGCTCTAAAGTCTTCTCCTGGGAGCATGGGTAGCTTGCCCATGTAAAGTGCAGTTTTACCATCGTCCATTAGGACACAAGACGTTTGCTGGATAGTTTCAACTGCCAGAAAGAAACCTCCCAACCGTTATCCCGTTAGGGATAAAAGATTATTATCCTTTTTCCCGCTTTTCTGTCTGAATTAGGATTCTTAGGATTATTAGATTATAGGGTTGGAAGTAGGGAACGGTTCGAAACCGTTCCTATATTATTGATAATCTCTCACAGAAAACTCGGAGTGTTAGTGATAAACGAAGAGAATTGAGCCACCGAAGTCCATCGAATCGAACACGAAGATAATCGTGAATCACAGACTACTGGCTACTGACTACTTCTTCAGGATGTGCCATTTCCGATTAAGGTTTTGGAAGCACAGATCCAGGCAAATGCCACGGTGGTAAGCGGAACGGTACAAGTGTGCAACAGTGCAAGCGGTACAACTATTACAGAGACAATGGCATGTGCTGCAACGAATATGGTCGTCAGGAATACAACCTGCAATAATTCCAACAGCACGATCAATCCAGTAAGTAATCAGTCAATTTTCGTGAATGCAGTAGTAACGGGAGCTGCCGGAACTCTGACAATAGGATATACACCGGCTTAATTTCAAAAACAAACAGATCTTTAGAGCAACATAAGTGAGGGAGTGAAAATTCTTCCCCTACAGGTGTTGGGGGAAGAATATATGCTTATAAAATACAATAAAGTTTTTCTTGACAATAAAATAATTGGAATTCAAAATTAAACTAATGTGATTATTTTCATATATTTTAGGGGAATTATTGGTTATATAATATGCTTAACTGGTATAGTTTTTAAAAAATTGGTAAAAAGGAGAGATAAATGGATCTGAAATCATTAGCTAAACAATTTGAAGGAAGGAAATTTGGAGAATTAATATTATACCATTACAAAAATCAAAAATTCAAAACAACAATTAGTGCATTAATTGAAATAAGAGCGGAAATCCTTAAAAATCCAGGATTTAATTTAGAAGAATGGCTTGATGAAAATTGTATTCAGGGAATAAATTCGTTGTTTTGGTCAAGAGACTGTGGAGAAGTCTTAAACGAAATATTAGAAAAAGCACAAATCAAGTTAAAAAATTTAAATATTAAACCTACTGAAGATTTACTTTTCAATTTGTTCCAGATAATTATCCTCAACTTTGTTTATGGGATTTTTAAGCATCCCCCATCAAAAGCATTTATACAAAAATCTATTGGATTTAGATTTTTTCGTCGCTTATTTTTTTAATATAATGGATTGAATTTTTAGCAATGAGAATAACTTAAAAATTGATATTGGAGAATGAATAATAAATGGAAAAAAGTAAAACATTTAATAAAAGCAAATGGAGCAAAATAGTTATTCTGACAATATTAACTTCCTTTGCTATCGAACTGTTTATTTCTTTACTACTAACTGTACATAGAATATTTTCGGAATCTCTCACAACTGGTATTCCATGGACATTACATTCACTAGGGGAATTAATATGTTTAGTTGGAATAATATGGATAGTTTTTAAATTTAAATCTAATGTACAAGAATTCATTGCTATCTTAATAATTTTGTCATTTATTTCTTTCATAATTGGTCCAGTTATACAAAATGCACAACAAATAGTGAAATATAATTATTACGGAATTGAAGAAATTTATCATGAAAATACAAATTGTAGGTATTACACATTGTATCATCATAACAGCGAAGATTTAAGATTTGAATTATTGGAGAATGGCAAAGTAGATAGAACAAAAATTAAAGCACAAGGATTTTTATTTTGGCAAACTGGTTTAGTTAAAGGTTTTAGGCCTGATAAAGAATCTATTCCACAATATAATGGATGTAATAATTTTTTTCAATGGTTGTTATTGGTGATGATAGTTGGACCTTCTGTTTTACTAGAGTTATTTATTCAGGGAATAATTAGAAATCTTGTTTTACTTATACTAATACAAATTTTTTTTTTTAAACATTATAAGTATCATATTTGGTGGCAAAAATCAACTGATGAGAAAGAGCAAAATACCGATGGAAATAAAGAAAAGAGAAAAGCTATAGATAGAAAGTGGGAAAAGCTAGGAAAAATTGGAAATCACTGGAAGCTTCTAAATTTTAATGAAGAACCAACTCCAATATGGGAAGAATATTGCTTTAATTATCTTCAAAGAAGTATCAATAAAGATACTAATTCAGAGGATTTAGATAAGACCAAGAAATTAGTAAATGATTGCAAAGACAAATATAATAAACACCTGAATCATATTTCTCATTGGAATGGATTATGTAAAAAAGGAGAGATCGTTCAAGTTGTTCATGTTGACCCTTATGTTATTATTTTATCTAAAAATTGGAAAGGTGAAATATCTGATCATTCAGATTTGGAAATATGGTTAGCAGGCAAACAGTCTTTTTTAAATAGACACATTAATTACCAATGTGAAATTTATAACTTTGGTACATTATCAATAACAGAGGATTCACCAGAAGTATTAATTGGTTCAGCAGAGCCTGGAGATTATAAGATATCTCATAGAGTAGGATCTTATTTGTGGTTGTATAGGGAAAAAAATAAATCAAAGCAAACGGTATTTCTGAATTCTGAAAATAAAACAATTAAGATCGAAGATGCATTATTTCAAATCATTGATTAATGTTTCATTTTATAAAAACAAGAAAAAATTAGAAATGAAGCATAAAGAAAATCAATTACCATCCAGCCAGTTTTACCAGGGTAAAATTTAAGTATTGGCAAAAAAATAATTGCCATAATTCCATATACCATTTTAAATGAGTTGGGTTCTGACTTGCAAGAGATTAAAGCAATCCCCAAAGCAAGCACACATATTCTAACAAAACCATAATACCCAAAAGGCATATCAAAAATAGCGATTAAAAGAAGAATTGATAGAATCGCTTTAAAGTAAAAAGCAGAGGAATGAAATAAAATTTTGGTATTTACCATTAGATCTCCTAAATCATATTTTAAAATATTCATTAACTTTTCAAGAAATAATTAATGATATTATAATTTGAAGTAAATTTTACCCGTCAAGAAAATAATTGAGAAAAAGAATAAAATCTCTCCCTCACAAACAAAATGGAGCAACAATGAAAATATATGCAGATACACGCAAGATGAAAGATACCAGGTTAATGGTTGGAGTTACAGAATATCAGGTGGATGTGAGAGGGAGGGATATATAATCCTATAGAAGTACCGGATATAATCGGGGAAGAAATGCTGAAAGATTTACCGGAATTGATCTTTAAAGTGGAGGAACCTTAAGAGCAAGCCATAGAACCGGAAAAGACAAAGGAAGAGAAAAAAGAAGAGAAGAAAGAAGAAAGTAAAACAAAAGATCAGAATTACGATTTCTTTTCCAATTCCAGTGGGCTCTTAACCAAGGAGAAGGAGAAGAAAAATGAATGAGGCATTGATTACAGATAAGAGTGTTCAACAAATACTTGCTGCTGCGATAAACATAAAACCATTCAGCGGATAAGATTTCTATCAGATGAACTACCGGTGCATATATGTCAATCGAGCCGGACTGTATGCACTGGGAAATTTCAATGTAGATACCGGTGAAACAGTCTATGCAATTCTTAATCTGCCTAAAGGAGTATTTAAAGCCAGACTACGTGTGATTTACCAAATAACAAGCAAACTCGCTTCCAGCAGAATTGGAAATATGATCAGTTTTGCCTGTGCTGATAGTACAAACTATATTCTCACATTCATGAGTGAAAGTCTGGCAAGAATAACGGCTTCTAGTGTCTACATCTTTCAAGAATTAATTCAAAAGACTTAGAAGATTTATTTGCTTGATAAATAGTAGTTATAGGAAAACAGTTTGAGATCAAATTTATGATTTCTTTTTTATCAGATTGAGATATTGCACACCCGAGAATAATTTCTTTAAGAATTTTGGGATTAAATGTGTATACATTCGAACCAGAGTTACCAATTTTAAGAATTCTAACTTCTTGCTCATAACTCCAATCAGTAGCCTTTGTACGATAGTATTTAAGAAAATCCTCATTTGATGTTTTTTCAAAATCAAAAATTTCTGGAGGAAATTGTATTCCATACTCGACAGGATAAAGCCAGCATGCTTCATTTTTGTCATGAAAAAATTTACTAATACTCTTGTAGAGCATGGTTTTATCAAATCCTAAACAAAATCCTTTATGGTTATTTGCATAATGAGACCACATTAAAATATTAGTAGGATTTTCTGTTAAGGACAGAATACTGATGTTACTTTTAATATTATTTTGAACACGTTTGTGTGCTTCATCAATATCAAATTTTTTGATTTTATATTTTGTAATTAGATTAATTGCAACTTTAGATGCAGACTGATTTGAATACTTAGACAAAACTTTTTTCATTTCATCTTCATTATGCTTACGAACAAAAGGTATGTTACAGTCAAATGGATCATTAAACATATATGGTGATGCAAAAAAAAGCTGACACAATTTTAAAGTTTTTTTATGATTTACATCGTCCCAACATCTATACTTATAAAGAATTCCGTCACTGTACATGCAGACTCCTTAGAATTAATATAATAGTATAAATTAATTCTCACAATTATCTTTTACCTTTATACCGAAGTAAAAGGTCTATAACGGTCATTAATAATGAAATACCTTGTCAAGAAAATTACGTAAATTAGGAGGACATAATGAATATTTATGCCGATACAAGAAAGGTGAAGCTACCAGGTTAATAGTAGGAGTGACAGGATATCTAGTGGATATGAGAGGGACGGATAAAGATAATCCGATAGAAGTACTGGACATTAACGGGGAAGCAATATTGAAGGTTTTACCAGAATTGATTTTTAAGGTGGAAGAGTCAGTAGAGATAGTCAAAGAGCCGGAAAAACCGAAACAAAAGAAAAAGAAGCGAAAAAGAATCAATGGAAAAAGTTAGCATTCCAGGTAGGAGGAGCAGGATTGGGTCTGTTACTGGCACCAGTCACGGGAGGAAGTTCTTTGGCGATGATGGGAATGGGCAGCGGATTAGGTAATATTATCGGTGGATTAATAACAAATGACTGGAATCTGCCATGCAAGACTGTATAGTACAATATCCTCCTATTCCGATAATGCCCAGTTAAAAGATGAAATGGAATTATCAAAAGCAGTGGAACGAGGCACTACCAGGAATGCTGCAAAAACTCTTTGATATTAATAACCCGTATAATAACGAACTCTGGCAATTGAATATAAAACTGAGAATGGGAGATATGAAGGGAATATTGGAGTTTCTGAGGAATTTAAAGTAAAGGAAGAGATCTTTAGAGTTGCATAAGTGAGGGAGTGAAATATACTCCCAGAGCAAAAACCCTCCGGGAGTATATACACGAAAATTTAAGCATTATCTGATTTTACTATCAAATACAATTTATCCAAATTTCCAGAAAAAACGTCGATTTCTCTGATTAGTTTTTCTACTTCATTTCGATTTGCCTCAGTTAAAGTATGAGAAGTCAAATATTTTTTTAGGAAACTCGAATCAGTTTTAACACAAAGTATATCATTTAACTCTACTTTTGTACATTTAACAATATCTGAATCATCATAACTCGAGAGTTTATCTAAATAATTGCACAAATTTATATCTACAGCACGAAATATTAATTCATTAAGGATATAATTAAGATATTCTTGATCTGTTAAATAACCTTTATTTGAAAAAATTTCTCGAACTCGAGATAATTTAATAGTAGCTTCAAGACTTTGATCTAAAGCTAATTCAAGAAGACCCATTCTTATCAAACTTGCATAGAAATCAGATTTTAACTCAATAGAATAATGAAAACATGTATGAGCTTTATATCCTTCATTAATAACTCCTGTATTAAACTCATTGTTGAAAAAAAGCTTCATTGAATTGTATCCCTCGCTAAAGAGAATAGAAAACCTAGTAGAAGACTTATCGATAGTTGAATAGAAGAGGGCTTTTTGCCGATAATTTGAAGAAAAGATATCTTGAGGATTTTTTTTTGAATATGATGAAGATAAAGTTTTATAAATCTCAGACCTTATATTTTTATAAAGAGCTAAGAAGAAATTATCTATATCAACCGGATTATTTAATACTCCATCGCATATTGTTTTGGCATTTTCTAAATATAGTATTGCTTTATCATGATCACCATCTTTATTGAAAATATATCCTTTAATATAGCTTAAAAAACTCGAAGACAATACATTCTCCTCAGAAACAATTCCATCCAAATAAGATAATACTACAGAACCGTTTTCATTTTCTAAAGCTAATGTACTAATACAATATGTAGAAACATTTAAAAAATCATAAGAAAAAGCATCTTTATAATACAGGCAATCTATCAAGTGCTGGGCTAAACCCTTTATTATTAAAGTATTAACATTAGACAATAAGGATTCATCAAAACACATAATTATAACAAAAAGGAAATTTAGACTCAAAATACATTTGTTTTCAAATATCATATTTTTATTTTCAATATTCGAAATATTGTAACTTTTAATATATATATTTTTCACTAAACCAATAGACATTTTGAATGAAAATTTAAGTTTTTCTATAACATCATTCTCTAAATATATTTTTGTAAAAAAAGATCTATCATACATAAATTCATATATTAAATTTTTCCATATACCTAATTGACTTCCACTATCATTTCTAATTCCAATGTTCCTTAAAAAAGATTCTAAATCAAAATATAGATCAGGTATAAGCTTACTAACTTCATCTATATTGATATTATTATTCAATAATCGTACAATAAATGGAAAATGACAGTAAAATGAAACAAAATGATATTGTGTTTTTATTAATACTGATAAAGCATGCAAAGGTTTTTTACTATCAATATGATAATAGGAATATATGGAATTGAAATTAGAATCCCATTTCCTACACATTCTAATCCTACCATCTGAGGCAACAGCAATATCCTTTTCTCTTGCACAAGAAAAACATCTTGTTACTAAATCACCATGAAAATCACAATTGACTTTAATAAATTCTATTTGAAGATTTTCATATTTGACTATAAGTTTTCTATAATTAGTACTATTATTATTTAAAAATGACAAATTTTTATCTTCAACCCAACTTTTGGCAATTTTAAATAAATCAAAATCTGTGTTTGGAATTTGAGCAAATTTCTGAATAAAAGCAATTCCAATAATTTGATTTCCTGATTTGCCTAAGCCAAAATTAACATTTAGATATTTGATATAATCATCTATTTTTAATGAGTCTCTATCATAAACAACTGTATTAAAACGAATTTTTATGGTTGTCATTTTTAATAAGTTTTTTATGTTTGATATAACTTTTTCAAAATATTGTTTCTCAGAAACCTTTATTATACTGAAATCGAAAGGATTTAAGCTGATATGAATATCATCAATCACATTATTTAGAGATGCAATATTATTATTATTTAAAAGCCAGGCATTGGTAACCAATAAAGTTTTATGAGGATTAATAGTTATAAATGATTTCCAATGATCAAACCCACTTGAAAAACCTGCTTTAAGTGGTTCTCCTCCTGTTAATACAAAATAAATATTTGGTTTTGGGCAAATATTTTCAGATTCCATGGATTTAATATTTACTAGCAATTCTTTAAGTAGTAAATAATCATTTTGCCCGGTTTCATTTAAATCAAATTCATCATTATGACACCAAGGGCATTCCTGAGTACAATCTTTAGATATTTGAATACGAATTCTTCTGATTGGATAATATACTTCATTTACGAGGGAAATCTGATTATCTAATAAAGGAATTTGTGATGAATCAGACAAATGAATTTTAAGTTCATTAATAATTTCATCATTTTGAGTATCCCAGCATAAATATTTCTTTTGACTTAGAATTGGAAACTTGTCTATTATTTTGCGTATTGACATTGAATCACCAACTAATAATGGCAATACTTTAAGTTTACCAGAAGAAAACTCTTGGTTCAAAAAAATAAACAATTCAGCTTGTGGCCAATTTTTCTCTATGAAAGATTTTGAAAGAATCACGACAGTAAATGTAGAATTTCTTAGTCCATCATTTACTTTTGAAATAATGCTATCTCCCCATTTGATTTCTGCTTCATCTAACCAACAGCTAATATGATTTTCATTTAACAATCTTGAAAGAGGAATTGCAACACCTTGTTTATCTTCACTTGCATGACAAATGAAAATATCTTTTTTAACTGAGTTTTCCACTATATCTCCTAACAATAATCTTTTAGATTAAATATTTTTCTTACCATAAGCTTTTACAATCAAATCCTTAACTTGAAACCTCAAATTGTTCATACTCGAATTGCCTATGATTAGTCAAGAGAAAAATCAAGCATCTCATTATAATTAAATTCAAAATGGCAAACAAATGAAATCAAAATAATACAGTTTTCATTTAGTATCTGATATTAATAACATCAAGTAATTATTAAAAACGAATTAATAAATTGGGAGAAAAACATGAACACAAAAAAGTGTATGGATTTGACAGGGGGATGGTGAATGTCCCGGTCAATAATGAGTATAGCCAGTCCGTTGAGATCAGCAATATGGAGATCAAGAGGATTGAGGAATAAGAGTCCAAATACGAAACACAGTACATACTAGAGGACTAGCAGAAGGATCGCTGAAAAGGTTGTGCCACCTTCGGAATTTATTCATGCCCCTTTCAGGGATATTGATAAAATGAATAAAGCGATCAAGAATGATGAGGAGATTGAACCCGAACAATGCAGTAGATTCTTTGTGTCTGAGATAATCTTTTGAATTTGGATGACTTCCACACTCACTCAAAATATATATTATATGTAATCGCTCGTATGTAAGTCACCATTCTTCAAAATCTTCGACTCATTCAACAAACCTCCACAGCATCATCCGGGTTGAAGTTAAGAACTGGGAAACCTGGAAGACAATACTACTGGTGGGAAAACCGTATTATTGGTGGTTTGGAGGGGGAAGGAAGACGGGTAGGAAATAGAGATTGACAAAAATACATGGATATCTCTTATTAAGTCATAAGAGAATAAAAAGGTGAAATGGGAAATTGAAAGAATGATAAACATATAAAGTAAATGCATAAAAGGAGGTAATTCATGAATTTTAAACTGCGATTTGGTGAATTTATTGGAATTTTGATTCCAGGACTCGTCCTTATACTTAATATTTTGATTTTTTTGTTTCCAACGTTGATTAGTAAACTTAACTTATTAGATAACTTAATAACAACTTCTATTTTCGTCATAGTAATTTCTTTTATTGTCGGTATGATTTTGAGAACATGTGCAACTGATAGTCCTGATAAAATATCTCTCTTGTTAAGAAGAAGTAGAAATAAATCAAAGTTCCCATACTTAAGTTGGATTTGCGAAAAATATAAAAATAGTATTCCAAGTTCATTCGATTTCATTGATATCTTAGATAAGTTATCAAAAAAAGAAAAATTTGATCAAAAAGCTTTTTTTAATGAGTGTAAGCTGATTGTTTTGAACGAATCTGAAACCTTAAAAGAAGAAGTACTATATACAGAGGGTACTTCTAGAATGATATCAGGTCTTTATTATTCAATTTTATATTTTTTTATATTCTTTTTTCTTATGTTTTTGATTCAAACATTTGGAGATTATATTCCATTTAATTATTTAAAAGTATATTTACTGATTGATAGTAAATTATTTGATAATTTATATCTCCCATTTCAAATTATCGCTAATATGCTAATTTTTATTCGTCTTATATATTCATACAGACATTTAAGAGTTAAAGAAGTCTCTGTTGTCTTTACTTCATTGTTTATTATAATGAATAAAAATGTAGATCAAAAAAAAGTATTCTTAATTAATCTAAATGAAATTTGGAAAAGAATATAGTAAATAATTAGAACAATAATTTTTGTTAATTTGATGTAAGTTCTCAGGTACATACTATGAGGGAGAAAACTAATCATAAATGGGAGAACTTTATCCTCCATAACCCAGATTTTCGTAGATTTAAAGAAAAAAAAATTGCAAAAGTTTTCGAAATGTGGCCATTTCGATTCCAATGGAGATTGTAATTTAGTGGTATCTGTGTAGTTTGAAGCTCTCTGTGTCCCAAAAGCTTTGAGACCGTATAGATATCAATTCCCAAGGTGAGACACATTGTAGCAAAAGAATGCCTGGCACTATGGAAGGTAATCCTTTTTTCGATACCGGAATTTTCTACAAAACCCGAACTGTGCAGTAGATCTTTATAACCTGGCTGAAGCTATCTCAGTGGGCAGTAGGCAGTGGGCAGGATGGGTAATAGTTGTTAATTGTTAGTTGTTAGTGAGGAGATACTTCGGAACACAGACTTACAATCTCACTCACCATATATTTATTATATAACCTCGTTCGATTGCAAGTCTTCATTCTTCACGATCTTCGACCCAGCTTGCAAACATCTACTGCACAATCCGGGTTTAACTTGGAGTTTTAGACTTGACTCCGTAAGATTTGCTTCTTAACCAGCCTATTGTACATTAATTTCCACTTCGTTGAAATTTGTGTTTCTTCTGTGGATAAATACCAGTCTGCTTTCTCAGGGGATGAAAAGCTTGTGTCATTAATTATTTCAGTAGCTTTAATACCTCTTTACACATTGGATAAGGTGAAAAAACATTCCTATAGTTTTGCTTTTCAACTTCACTTTTATTTACCCATAAGTTGTTTTTTTCCCAAGGATCCTTCATGAAATCAAAAACATACTCAGCTTTGGGGGTTGTGTTTGTCTGCAAGATATAATGTTCATTATTCTTTACAGAACTCAGGCCTGTCATGCAATTAGATATATCATTGTAATTACTGATCAGAATTGTTCTGTCTTTAGGCAGAATTGAGAAAACACTTCCGCCGAAGAATTCTTTTTTATAGGTTTGTACATTGCTTGCCTTGGGTTGCCAAATATCTATAAGTGAAGGTATCAGATCAATATTACTGATATTTGTCTGTAAATTACCCTTAAGATTAGAGATATTCAACTGACTTTGCAATTGCTTAGGGATATAAAAAAACATAGGGACTGCAATAGTCTCGAAGAAATTGCTGTCTATATGACCAATAAATCCATGTTCTTTGAAAGCTTCACCGTGATCGGAAGTAAAGATCACAATTGTTTGATCCAAAACACCACAGGAGTCAAGAGCTGAGAATACTCTTTTTAAGAGATGATCCTGATAAAGTATTGTGTTGTCGTATTCATCAAGCCGTTCTTTACTGCCCCATTTTTGGAATGATGCAGGGATATTGTAGGGATAATGGTTAGTATTAAAATGCAGTAATCCGGCAAAAGGTTGATTTTTAATTGAAGATATATGCCTGATAAATTCACCGGTAGAGAGTCCGTCATCAATGCCTAATTCGTTGGTAGCTTTGAGTCCGCTGTTATCCAGATTCCAGGTATAGTCGATCGCAGAACTGTTAAAATAGGAATCAAAACCTGCCCAGTGGAATGTTTGGGAGGAGATGAAAAAAGTCTTATAATCAAATATTTTTGCATAGTCGAAGAAAAGGGGATAGCTGTGCAGGAGAGAACTGCTTTGCACGGGGGAGATGCCTGTCAGAGCTGTGGGAATTGCTACAACTGTCGTTGTAGCGACCGAAAAGCCGTTTTGAAACTGGAAGAATTCGTTGCTATTGGATTTTTTAAATTCAGTCAGGAAAGGAGTAGTTTCTCTTTGATAGCCATAGATCTGGAGATTTTGTTTTCTCAGACTTTCGCCTAAGATAAAGAGAACATTGTACTTTTTGGGACTTTCTTTACTGGCAAAAGGTTTGAAAGATCTGGCTTGTAAACGGTTGGAATCGGGTTTATTCTGGATGCAGGAAACATAAATTTGTCTGGTGATCTGGGCCAGAGAATTTGTATCGGAAACAGCACATTGATCGAATAATTTGATGTTATTATTCAGAACAGGCAGAGATCCAAAAAACAGAACAAATAGCAGGATTTTTAACCAGCGGGGGAAGGAGTTTAGAAAATTGGGTTTTATTGTAATTTGGCGGAACAGGAAGAAAAAAGTGCTGAAAGCTATGCCGAAAAATAGTATAAAGAGAAAGCTGAAAGAACTTTTCAAGAGAATCCAGGCATTATAAGATTCGTTACGGATAAAATTGAAAGCATAATAATTGGGAATGATACTCATTTCAAAAAAATATCCGTAAGTAAACAGGAATAAAGTGGCGTAAATAAAGCTTATTAAAGACAGCAACCCATAATAAAGTGTCTTGTTTTTGCTGAATATTTTTTGCAGCAGCAGACAGCTGGTGGTGTATAACAAAATGGAAATGATGATACTGAAGATATAAAAGCCTAACTGTTTAGGACTAAAACTTAGAATCACTTTATGACGGATGCTTAAATCAATAATTAACAACATCAAGGGGATAAACAACCAATGTAAAATATTTTTCTTCACACTTCCTCCAAGCGGAAATCTATCCTGATAGGAGTGACTTTTTGTCAAATGGAAAAGAAATGTGGGAAAAATGGACTATAGGGACTATAGGGACTAAAGGGACTTTATGGACATAATGGACAGAATGTTTAGAGAGGAGATCAAAGAGAATTAAAACTGTATTTTTGGATCAAGAAGAGTCGGAGTTCTACACTCCAAAATGAAAAATATGACATATTTTATTTTAATCTTGACACTTATTGAATAATCTAATTTTTGAAAGATAGAGAAATAATCAATAAAGATTTAGGGGGTACTATGCCAGCTAATGTTACAGTATGGATCGATAAGAAAGAGATTAGTGTTCCAGCCGAGACAACCATTCTCGATGCTGCGAAGATGTTGGGAATCAAGATTCCTACCTTATGTCATCATCAGGATCTCAATCCTACAGGGAATTGCGGTATCTGTGTTGTTGAAGTGGAAGGGAGTCCTGCTCCGAAAAGAGCTTGCTGCACACCTGTTTATAACGGGTTGAAAGTCACAACTAACTCCAAGAAATTAAGATCATTAAGAAAGACTATTCTTGAGCTTACTTTGTCCAATCATGATGTTAAATGTCCTACATGTGTTGCCAACGGCAAATGTGAATTACAGGATTTGACCAATAATATGGACATTGATTCCGAAGCTTTACCAACTATTTTATTAAACAAACCGTTAGATCAAACAAGTATTTCCATTGTCAGGGATGTAAATAAGTGTATATCTTGCGGTCGTTGCGTAACGGTTTGTAATGAAATACAGACAGTATCAGCCTTAACATTTGCAAACAGAGGTTTTGACGGTCATATTGACACAGCTTTTGGCAAAGGAATGGGCAACAGTTCATGTGTTAATTGCGGTCAATGCGTAGTATATTGTCCTACAGGAGCATTAAGAGAAAAGAGTGAAATCGAAGAAGTATGGAATGCCTTATTGGATAACAAGAGGCATGTAGTAGTTCAGGAAGCACCTGCAATAAGAGCAACTTTAGCAGAAGAATTCGGTATGGAACCTTATAAAGTGTCTGTTGGTAAAATGTATGCAGCACTTAAAGCCTTGGGATTCGATGCAATATTTGATACAAATTTCACCGCAGATTTAACTATTATGGAAGAAGGCACAGAACTTATAAACAGAATTACAACCGGTGGTAAATTACCATTAGTTACATCCTGTTCACCAGGCTGGATTAAATTCATGGAAACATTCTTCCCAGATTTAGCTGATTATATATCAACCTGTAAATCTCCTCAGCAGATGTTTGGTGCTTTAGCCAAGACATATTATCCTGAAGTGGCTAATATTGATCCCGCAACTATTACATCAGTTTCAATCATGCCTTGTACAGCCAAGAAATTTGAAGCAAAACGTCCGGAAATGAATGATTCAGGTTATCAGGATGTTGATCATGTTCTTACAACCAGAGAATTTGTGCGTATGATCAAAGAAGCCGGAATTGATTTCAAGAATTTGGAAGAACAAAAAGCGGATGAACTCATGGGAATGTACACAGGTGCCGCAACAATCTTTGGTGCAACCGGTGGTGTGATGGAAGCAGCAGTTCGTTCAGCATATTACCTTTTAAACAAGAAAAACCTGCCTAAGCTTGAACTTCATGCAGTTCGTGGTATGACAGGAATCAAGGAAGCAGAACTTGAAGTAACCCCTGGATTAACTGTCAAGATTGCTGTAGCTCATGGCTTGGGTAATGCCCGTAAACTGATGACCAAAGTAAGAGAGCAAATCGAAGCTACCGGGAAAAGCGAATATCACTTCATCGAGATCATGGCATGTTCTGGTGGATGTGTTGGTGGTGGTGGACAACCTTTCGGCAGCGGTGTAGTTAAAAGAGCAGCCAGAGGTCAGGGCTTGTATGCTGAAGATACAGCATTAAAAGTACGTTGTTCTCATGAGAACGCCGGCGTAATGAAATTATACGAAAAGTTCCTGGAAGCACCAGGTTCACATAAAGCTCATAAACTCCTGCATACAAATTACTATAAGAGATCTGAACATTATGGTAATGTAACAGGTGAAGCAACCCATAAACACTAAATAAAGAATATATTCAGCAGGGCGTTTCAACGCTCTGCTGAAATTTAATTGTAACATTTCTTCTCATCTGTTGTTATATTATTGAAGGAGGTAAGAGTGAAAAAAATAATTGTTATTACATTAATGTCTATCATGGTGATGTCATTATTTTCACAAGTTAATACCGGGTTTAATCCTAATTTCAAAATGCCTTCTCTATTTAATCCGAACAAGATGAAGATGACACATTCCATGTCTTTTATGTCAGGAGTTTCATCCAACAAGCAGGGATTTTATCAGTCAACTTATACCAACCATATCAATATGCAGTTGAATCCGAAGTTAACGTTAAAAATGGATATGAGTTTTGTTAACTATGGGACAGCTACATACAACAAAGGACTTGATATTAAGGGGAATAAGGACAACAGAAATGCGGTAATACCGAGTTTTTCTCTGCAATATAAACCGAGTGATACGACCTCGATAACTTTTGAGTTCTCTCAATATACCGGCGGAAGCAATTATTGGGCTGATGATACCGTTAATAAAAGAATAGACAGATTTAATAGTTTGGGTCATTGGAAGTAATAGTAATTTTCTTTTTACTGATCCTGGGTGCGAGTCTGGGAAGTTTTTTTAATGTATGTATAAGCCGACTTCCCCGGAAGCAATCCATCGCATTTCCGTCATCACATTGTCCAAAATGTAAGACCAAGATCAAATGGTATCATAATATTCCTATATTTAGTTATCTGTTATTAGGCGGTAAATGTAAGTATTGCGGGAGTAAGATCCACTGGCATTATTTACTGATCGAGATAATCACACCTCTATTGTTTATTGGCTTGTTCATTTTAAATCAATATCAGCTGGATTTCTTTTTCTTAAAATATTCTGTATATCTTTCCTTTATCATCGTTATATTTTTTATAGATTTATTTCATAAAGTTATCCTTGATAAGATGTCATTGCCTTTAATTGCCTTAGGATTGTTAGCTAATATTTCACCAGCTAATGATATTTCTCTGGTGAATTCACTATTAGGTTCAGGCTTTGGTTTTAGTTTATTTTATTTGATCGCTTATATTTATTACAAGAGGAACAATGCGATAGGACTGGGCGGGGGAGATATTAAGTTTATTGCAGCAATCGGAGCCTTCATGGGCTTTTCCGGAGTTCTTTTTATCATATTATTTTCATCGATAATTGCTTTGTTAGTTATATTACCTTTCAAGAAAATCAGGAAGCAGGAATTTCCTTTTGGACCATTTTTAATATTGGGTTCTCTCTTATATTTATATATCGGGCATTTCGTTATCGCCTGGTATTTGAACTTTTTTTTATAAACTATGAAACCATTAAATTTATTCGCAGTAGTACAACCCGGGCTGGAAAAGTTAGCTGAGGCTGATTGTCTGGAAGCGGGAATCAAGACATTTACCACTGAAAAAGGTGGGATTTCTTTTGTCGGTCATCACTCAAATATCTACAGACTGAACAATGTTGCCAATGTAATCAGCAGGATTTTGATCAATTTCCCTTATTTTTATGCAGATACTATACCTGAGTTCGATAAGAAATTCAGAGCTTTGCCTTTACAGGAATATTTAGGAAAACAGAACATCTGTTTCCGGGTAAATTCTTATCAGTCGAAGCTTTATCATGAAACCTCTCTGAAAGAACGGATAGTTTTTTTATTGGAGGATATCAGCGGACGTAAAGTAGTGGAAAGCGGGGTAGATGAAGATCAGACACAGCTTATTATTGTAACTTTGCATTCAAATAAGGTAAAAGTATCAGTTGATACAACAGGCTCACATCTGCACAAGAGAGGTTATGCGGCATGGAGGAACAGTGCACCCCTGCGGGAAACCATCGCAGCCGCAATGCTCATCTCTTCCAATTGGAGAGAGAAATACTGTCTTTATGATCCTTTCTGCGGGTCTGGAACAATCCTGACAGAAGCGATACGCATCAAAAGAAAGTATCCGCTGCACATGTTTCGCAAGTTTTCTTTCCAATATTGGCCGTCTTTTCAAGAGAAAATCTATGATAAAATCAAAGAAGAGTTGAATGGTAAAATCGATGAGAACGTTGAAATGAAGATCATGGGAACAGATATTTCTGCAAGATGTATAGAAATCAGTCAGAGAAATCTGGATAAGAGTTTTAAGAATATTAATCTAACTTTGTTCCAGCAGGACTTTCTCAGAAGTAATGAAATGAAATTACCTGATAATTCAATTATCGTAACAAATCCACCTTATGGAATAAGAATCAACAATGATGATTTTTCTCAGATCTACAGGAAAATAGCACAGAGTTATTATGGAGTAAATAAGGCGGTTATTTTGCCATACGAGAATTTGAAATATTTCGATAAAGTAATATATAAGGATGATTTTGTCATCAGTCAGGCAGAAATAAATTTGCACTGCATTCAGATTAGGGAGAATTAATGAAAGCAGAATTTATATTTGATTATCAGGAACCAATAATTTGTACAGCAATACATAACGGACATCAGCTTCGGGAAGAAGTTCAGGAGAATCTGGGAATCAGTGAAGCAGATCAACTTCGAGAGGAAGATCCTTATACAGAATTTTTTACAGAGATAGTGAATAACAGGATAGTAGTTCAGACCAGTCGATTTGAAGTGGATTTAAACAGGAGTCCTGATATGGCTGTGTATATCAAGCCAGAGGATGCGTGGGGTTTACCGGTTCGTAAAACTGAACCTTTGGAAGAAGTGGTAAAACGTAGTATGCAGGGGTATCAGGATTTCTATCAGGAATTGAAACTGCATATTGAGCAGATGCTAAAGCAGCACAGTAAGATTTTTATTTATGATCTTCATTCTTATAACCATCACAGATTGGGGCCAGATCAGCCTTTTGATGATCCTGAGAAGAATCCGGAAATAATTCTGGGAACCAATAATATGCCATCAGAATGGTTTCCTTTGGTGGAAGAAGTTCGCGAGTTGATTTCATTAAATGAATTTAAGGGAAGAAAAATTGATTGCCGGGTGAATGTAAAGTTCACTGGGGGATATTTTTCCAGATGGCTGCATCATTTTTATCCGGAACAAGTATGCTGTATAGCACTTGAATTCAAAAAGATCTTCATGGATGAATGGAGCGGAATAAGAAATGAGTCTGAAATAGAAACCCTTAGAGAAATATTGAAATCAACGTTACCTCTTATAGGCAAACGGTTTGAACAAGCGTAAAGTAATCAACTTCAATAAATAAGTAACATATCGTACAAAATACAGCATTAAATCTCAAGTTAGAGAAAAGAAAAAGGTTGACAGTTTCTAAAAAAAATCCTTTCTTTAACTAGGAGAAATATTGAGGAAGAATATGAAGAGCTATGAAATTTATGTGAAGGGCAGAGTGCAGGGTGTCGGATACCGATACTACATAGCTAAGCACGCCCGTATGCTCCTGATAAAAGGGAATGTACGGAATATAGAAAACGGAGATGTTAAAATAATAGCTGTCTGTGAAGAAGATAAGTTTAATGAGTTTTTGCATTTTGTCCGCAAAGGGCCGACAATGTCCTGGATTTATGATGTAAAAATTACGGAATATTCTCAAATACTTGAATTTGGAGGATTTAGTATTGAACATTAATAGAATAGTTGTTTTAATCCTTTTAGCATTTTTACTCATACCAATACAAATGCAGGCTAAAAAGAAGAAAACAAAAGCAAAAAAGGAAACATCTGTTCAATGTCATATTGTCAAGAAAGATGACAATTTGTACAGTTTGAGCAAGAAATATAAAATATCTGTAGATGACTTAAAGAAGTACAATAATCTCAAAAACAATAATTTATTTCCTGGAATGAAGTTATATTTTACACCTGCAGAAGACAAGAAGGATGAGAAGATAGCACAGAAATCTATTCCTTCCAGCAAATACTATATAGTCAAAAAGGGAGATAATCTTTATCAGTTGGCACGAACTTTTGATGTAGAAGTAGTTGATTTGATGGAATTTAACAATTTAAAGTCAATTGATTTACAAATTGGTGACAAGTTATGGTTGGAAGCACCGAAAGAGACAACAGAATATGCTTCTGGAAATAAGATACCCCAAGCCACAGACGAAGAAGTTACGGGTATAATTGTTCTGAATGAGAAACCGGTTATAAGTTCTACAGATAAGAATTATAAAGCTAAGGATGATAAAGGTGCTAAGATTGAACAGGCAACATCTGAACCTGAAGTACCTGAAACCAAAGAAAATAAATATCATGTAGTACAAAAGGGTGAAAATTTATTCAGAATATCCAAGTTGTACAAAATTACGATAGAACAATTAAAAAGTTTAAATAAACTTGCATCGAGCAATTTAAAAGCCGGGCAGAGAATCCTTATTGGGGAATTTTCTTCAATTCATAAACCAGAGGCGGAATTAGTGCCAGACAAGATAGAACCTTCGTATATTCCTCAGTTAGAACTATATATGCCTTGTAAAGGTAAGATTTTATCCAGATTCGGAGCGAGAAGAAGCCATCGTCTGCACAAAGGTATTGATGTTGGAGCACCTTCCGGAGAACCGATCTATGCCACACTAACAGGTAAAGTTGTTTATTCCGGTTATCAACGCGGGTACGGAAATGTGATTATTCTGGAACATCAGGATTTTATCATGACCGTATATGGACATAATGAGACAAATCTAGTCAGACTTGGAGATGAAGTTACAAAAGGGCAACCGATCGCTACAGTAGGGGCAACGGGAAATGCCACCTGTTCACATCTCCATTTCGAATATAGAGTTAAGGGTAGAGCAATAGATCCTCTTAAAGTATTGCCTGACACAGAGAAGAATTTGACTCCTGGAGAAAGTGATTTTGAAACACAAGATTAAGGAAGGATAAACATGCGAGAAAATGTATTTGAAGATCGAGCCTTACAGAAGTATCTTAATGAAATCTCCAAGTTTCCTACTTTGACCCGTGAAGAAGAAATTGAGTTGGTCAAAAGAGCTAAAGCACATGATAAAACAGCTACAGACCAATTGATCAGGTCTAATCTAAAATTTGTGGTTAAAATTGCGGCTAAGTATCAGAATCGGGGATTAAGTCTTGCTGAATTGATATCTGAAGGTAATATAGGGTTAATCAAAGCTATTGAGAAATTTGATGCAGATAAAGAGAATAAATTAATTTCTTATGCAATCTGGTGGATAAAATATTATATAACCTTTGCCCTGGGTGAGAAAGTACCTTTGATCAGAATCCCCATCTCAAAATCTTCAGCCGCTAATAAACTGAAGGCCTTCAAAGACAGATCCTTATCAGAAACGGGTAAAGAGGCCACAATGAAGGATATTTCCGATAAAGTGGATATGTCTGAAAAACAAATCAACAAACTAACTCAATCTATTTCCGAAGTGATTTCTTTGGATGATATTATTAATAATAATGGAGATTCTACAGAATTGAGGAATATAATTGAGGATGTTTCCATAGAAGATCCTAAAACTCTTTATTATAAAGAAAAACTTCAGAACAGGATTGAGGATTCTATCAATAATCTTGAACCAAGAGATGCATTTATAGTTAAATCCTATTTTGGTTTGGAAGGCAGACAATCGAAGAATTTTGCCCAGATCGGGGATGAATTAGGTTTATCACGTGAGAGAATTCGTCAGATTCAGGCGGAAGCGATCAAGAAAATATTGAAAGATTCCTATCAGGAATTTGAAAACGATATCGATGTAATCATTAGAAATAACTAAATAAGGTGGGAAAAATGATCAAGAGTTTCACTGAATTATTAAGTTTTGTTAAGACACAGCCCAAGAAAACTGTAGTTGTTGCTGCAGCTCACACAGAAAGTGCTATTGATGCTGCAATTCTTGCTGTAAAAGAGAATTTAGCAAATTGTACCCTGGTTGGTGATGAAAAATATATAAAATTATTCCTGGGAAAAGCCTGTCCTGAAATTATGGACAAGTTTACTGTGGTTGATACAGGTTATGATCTTGCCTTAGCATGCTCAAAAGCCGTAGAATTAGTCCGCAACGGTCAGGGCGACATTATACTCAAAGGTAAAGCTGACACAGCTATCCTGCTAAAAGCTGTGTTAGACAAAGATAACGGGTTACGTACCGGTGATATTATCAGTGATGTGCTGGCTTATCAGACTCCCGATAAGCTGGTCTTTATGAGTGATGGCGGGATCAATCTTTATCCAACTCTCGATGAGAAAATAGCAATCATCAAAAATGCTGTAAAAGTAGCACACAAATTCGGCAACACCAATCCTAAGGTAGCACTTTTAGCTGCTGTAGAAGTTGTGAATCCTAAAATGCCTTCGACCATTGATGCTGCTATTATTGCCAAAATGAATCAAAGAAAGCAAATTGCTGATTGTACTATTGATGGGCCATTGGCTTTTGATAACGCGATCAACAAAGAAGCTGCTAAAATGAAAGGCATCGAATCTGCAGTTGCCGGTGATGCTGATATCCTGATAGTACCGAATATCGAAGCTGGTAATATTTTCGGCAAAGCTCTTACATACTATTGTAATTATAAAGTCGCACATGTCGTTATGGGAACTAAAGCACCCATCCTGATCGCTTCCAGAGCTGATGATGCTGAGACAAAAATGCTTTGCATAGCTATGGGCGTTATTTCTGCTTAACCCGACCCTTACTGCGGGTATCAGTTAAAACCAATGCCCTGGAAAATAATTTGCCTGGGAAAAACCAAAGATGCATACCTTGAGGAAGGTATTGAGGAGTACTGTAAAAGGATTCAACCCTTCCTGAATATTAAATGGCAAACTCTGCCTGATGTTTCTCTGATTAAAACGATCAACAAAGAAATGGTCAAAAAGAAGGAAGGAGAAACTATTCTGAAAAATATTATGCCGAATGATTTTGTAATAGCACTTGATGAAAAGGGAAAGCAGTTTACCTCACGTGAATTTGCTGTCCAGCTTACCCAGATAACGCCCAGTGTGACTTTTGTCATTGGTGGTGTTTATGGCTTAGCACAGGAAGTACTCGATCGGGCTGATCTTATTCTCAGTTTTTCTCTTTTTACCTTTACTCATCAGATGGTTCGACTAATTCTCATGGAACAACTTTACCGGGCTTGTACAATAAACAAAGGCAAGTCATACCACTACTAGGAGGAATTATGAATTCTGAAGACAAAGCATTGTTTGATCTGGCCAAAATAGCATCTGAATCAGCATATGCACCTTACTCCGGTTATAAAGTCGGAGCAGCTTTGAAAACTGCTTCTGGTAAAATATATCTGGGTTGCAATGTAGAAAATGCTTCTTATTCTCTTACGATATGTGCTGAAAGAAATGCCATTTTTCAGGCAGTTGCCCAAGGTGAAACAAAATTTTCCGAATTGGCAGTATTTGTGCAATCAGATAAATTATTCCCGCCCTGTGGTGCATGCCGTCAGGTTATCAGTGAGTTCAGTGATGATATCCGGATTATTTACGGTAATGAATTAACTTTTGCCATAACTAATATCAGCAAATTACTCCCGGAGAGTTTTTCCCTAGTCTGATGAATATCAACAATTGTGATTTATGCCCAAGATATTGTAAGGTTAATAGAAATATTACTTCCGGATTTTGTCGGGCTGGTGCTCTTCCCAAGGTAAATCTTTATCAGCTTCACTATGGCGAAGAACCTGTTCTGACAGGCTCTCAAGGGAGCGGTACAATATTCTTTTCCCACTGCAATCTGCAATGCGTTTACTGTCAGAATTATAAAATCAGTACTCTTGGACATGGTAAAACCATATCTGTAGAAGAACTTGCTCAGAATTTCCTCCAATTACAAAAAATGAAAGCACATAATATTAATTTAGTAACTCCGACTCATTTTGCTCAACCGATAAAAGAAGCACTGCAGTTGGCTCGGGAATCAGGTCTGGAACTGCCGGTGATCTGGAATTCCAACGGATATGAGAATGTTGAGATTTTGAAAGAGATGGAAGGACTTGTTGATATTTATCTACCGGATTTTCGTTATTGGGAAGAGGAACAGGCAATTGCCTATTCACAGTCTCCAAATTACAGACAAACTGCCCAACGAGCAATTTTAGAAATGCAGAGACAGGTAGGTCGTTTGAAAATTGATGAGGATTTGGCTTATCGAGGATTGCTGATTAGGTTACTAATTCTACCTAATAATCAGAATCAGATCGAGCAGATACTGGAATGGATAGCAGACAGTATTGGCTGTGATACATACCTCAGCCTGATGTCACAATACTACCCGACTTCTTTAGCAAATGATATTCCTTTATTGAACAGAGGAATTACCCAAAAGGAATATGATACTTGTCTTAATAAAATTGAAAACCTGGGTTTCCAAAATGTATTTATTCAGGAGCTTGGTCTTACACCGGAATGGACGCCCAACTTCTCAGATAGTTAAGCATGAATACTTACTCAAGCAGAGAGACGCAAGACCCTCATCCTTCTCCCTGGTAGGGAGAAGGAATTAATCGGTTGATATTTGTTATATATCTAAGCTTACAATCTATTTCATAAATGCTGAAATTATTTGAGGATATGCCTGATGTAAAGGAGTAACATCCTTTATTTTTAAGAAATATTCCTTAGCTTTTTCCATGTCATTACGTTTGAATTCCAAAATACAAAGATTTCTGTAAATACCTTCATCTTCCTCAATTCCCAGAGATTGTAAATAGTAAGTGTTGGCCATTTCATAATTGTTTTCCATTAAGTAAATGTTACCCATATTGGTGAGAGCATTAGTATTTCTGGGAGCTTTTTCCAAAACAAGATCAAGCTGAGTCTTGGCTTTATACTTTTCATTTTGACTTATATACCATATGGCTAATTGATTTCTTACACTGAAATTATCTGGATATTTTTTAAGAACATTCTTGAATTCTTCTTCTCTGTTAGTGGATGTACTGCTTTGTAACATAACCAAAGTCTGGTAGTAATTTTCGAAAGCTTTACTAAATATAGAATTATCGTCTGTTTTGGGAGCAGCTTTATACAAGATTGGTTTATATTGGGCATGGGCACTTTGGAAGTCCACAATTTCAGGTAAAACTCCTTTTTCAATAGCCTCTTTATATTCCTTTATTCCTTCTTTCCAACTCTCGTTAAAAAGTGATTTACCTATCAAGGTTTCTTCGATCGGCATCCAGATGCGATTATTTTGGACGATAAAGTCGGTTGCCGAAAATCCCAAACGATAAACATCCTCTTCTTTCATTCCTGTATCAAATAGTAAAACAACATGGCCGGGCAAATCCATATAGCCAGTCGTTATTCCTAATACTTCCAGACAGTTTGCCATTAAAACTAAGAGAACATCACATTCTCCCATCAAATTGTCTAAAGTTTGCATAGGAAAATAAATCAAGTCCTTAGTAGTATCTAAAGTCCTGGGTGAAAATTGATATTTAATACCTTTTGCATTCATATAGGAGTAAAGCTGAATAGCTTGTTTTATCGGCACAGGATAGTTACTTATTTTCTGTAAAGCTGTTGCCTGTTTTGAAGCCGAATCAGCTAAAACAGTTGTTTCAAAACTATTAAATTTGCTGATTATATTCTGAACAACATAGTCTTTTAATATGGGATCTTCAGGATTAATAAAGGTCGCCAATTGTTTTCGTACAGTCCAGTTTATAGCATTTAAATTGTGAAATGAAATATTCTTAGTTATTTTAGTGGAATCGGCTTTGTCATTATAAACATATGTGACCTTTATATAGGCTTTTAAAGTTTGTCCTCCACTGCGGGATTCCTCGATAAAGTTTGGACTTAAAGGCAGAATAACATCTAATCCATACTTTTCATTAGCTAAAATAGCCTGAACTGTAGTTTCATAGTCACCTGTTAAGATTTTATCAATTTTTATTTCTACTTTTACATTGTTAATTTGAATATCTTTTGTGTTCAACAAATAGACTGTACCAATGGCATGTGTTTTATAGAATTCATACATGGAAGGATATAAAGTGTCGAATTCAGTATCCATTTCCACTATTTCCAAGGGAACTCTTTTCAAATTGAAAGCTTCTCTGGATTTCCGGATTTCTTCAAATTTCGCTGTTATTTCTTTACTGTCCAGCATTGTCTTATGGGCAATTTCAATTTGTCTGAAGGCTTCATCAAGATAGTTTTTACGTTGTAACAGACTGCTGAACAGTACATAAAAATCAACAGCATCTGCATCAGTAGGGATTTTTTGAACCTTTTTCAAGGTAGAAATAGCAACATCATACTGACCTTTCTGATCATATAACTTAGCTAATTCCAAACTATACTTCCATTCTGCAGGATTTAGAGCTACAGCTTTAGTAAAGGCGGTAATACTCTCATCCATCTTTCTTTCTTTTTTATAACTTAGCCCAATGTAGTAGTAATACTGAGCATCGTTAGAAATTCCTTTCAAGGCTTCTTCAATTTGACGTGATGCTTCAGGGTAATTGCCTTGTAAATAATAGACTTTTCCCAACTGGAATTTGGCTTCTGAATGATCTGGTTTTGCTCTCAGAATTTCTTTATATTGATTCACTGCTTCTTCATAACGGGTCAAACTAACATACAATTCACCCACTTTCATACTGCTGTTGAGATCTTTCTTTACTGCCAAAGCATTGTAATAACTCAGAGCCTGCTCAGGTTGTCCTTTTAATTCATAACCAATAGCCAGATATTTATCGGCTTCCATATCAGCAGGATTACTGCTCTTAATTCTTTTAGCCGTATTAATCATATTATCATAATCTTTATTGGCATAATATAAAGGAATTAACTGTTTCATGATAAACAAACTACTGCCTTTTCTCTTCAAATATTCAATCCCTTCAGGATATTTCTTGGTTAATTTGTATATATAGACCTGTT
>CAYQPF010000059.1:0-27791 GCA_964419225.1 uncultured Candidatus Cloacimonadota bacterium
ATGGTCAATATCCATATTGCGTTATTTTAATCCAATAGGTGCTCATGAGAGTGGCCTTATCGGCGAAGATCCTAACGGTATTCCCAATAATCTGATGCCTTTTATTACCCAGGTCGCTGTTGGTAAACTTACCCACTTGAATGTATTTGGTAATGATTACGCAACTCCTGATGGGACCGGGATCAGAGATTATATTCACGTAGTTGATTTGGCAAAAGGTCATATCAAAGCTCTGGAAAAAGTTTTAACCACCTCAGGAATTCAGAATTATAATCTTGGTACCGGAGTAGGATACAGTGTCTTGGATATGGTTAAAGCTTTTGAGAAAGTCAATAATATCTCTATCCCCTACAAGATCGGACCCAGACGGACTGGAGATGTGGGTGAATGTTATGCTAATCCGGAAAAAGCATTGCAGGAATTGAAATGGAAAGCTGAGAAAACAATCGAAGATATGTGTAAAGATGCCTGGCAGTGGCAAAGCCAGAACCCTCACGGATTTTAAGAGGGTTGTCCACGAATTACACAAATTACTCGAATTAAGAAAGAAAAATATTATAATTGGAGATAAATCAGTTAATAAAATTGTCAGCATGATTTGATGTCGGTTTTTATTGATTAATATCTGACTGGGCAGAGATTCTTCTCAAGAATTCTAACCACATATTATGCAGATTTAACAAACAAGAAATTATTATCAACATCTGCGATTATCAGCGAATACTGTGTTAATCCGCGTTCTATTAAGCGTCCTATACTTCGCTTAATTCGCACAATTCGAGGTAAAACAATAAGAGGTAATTATGATAATACATTTAATTGTTGGGGCCAGACCAAATTTCATGAAGATGGCTCCTCTTTATGCGGAGTTCAAAAAGTATCCAGACCTGTTTGACATAAAACTCATTCATACAGGTCAGCATTATGATGAAAAAATGTCCAAAGTGTTCTTTGTGGATCTGGAAATGCCGGAACCTGATGAGTATTTAGGTGTCGGATCAGGCAGTCACGCCGAACAGACTGCCAAAATTATGATGCAGTATGAACAGATATTATTGGTAGATAAACCTGACTGGGTTATAGTTGCCGGTGATGTCAACAGTACTGTAGCCTGTGCTTTGGACGCTGTTAAACTCCACATAAAAGTTGCTCATTTGGAGGCAGGACTCAGAAGTAGGGACAGATCTATGCCCGAAGAAATTAACCGCCTCGCTACTGATGCGATTTCTGATTTACTCTTGACTCCTTCTCCCGATGGAGATGAAAACTTGCTTAGAGAAGGTGTTCCAGTCGAGAAAATCAGGTTAGTCGGGAATATTATGATCGACTCTTTGATTAATCATCAAAAGAAAGCAGAAAAATCTGAGATCATCAACCAACTTAATGCAGAACATAAGATCTGTCTGGCTAAAGATAATTATGCATTAGTCACTTTACACCGTCCTTCAAATGTAGATACAAAAAAGGGACTAGATAAGATTCTGTCAGCTTTTGAAGAAATCTCTAAAAGTATATACATTGTTTTCCCCATTCATCCACGTACCAGGAAGAATATCCAGGAATTTGGTTTACAATCAAAATTGAATAATAATATCATTTTCACTGAGCCGATTGGTTACTATGATTTCATGCATCTGCAGATGAATACGAAATTCGTTCTAACAGATTCCGGTGGACTTCAGGAAGAATCAACTTTCTTCGGAATCCCCTGTCTCACTCTTAGAGAGAATACGGAACGCCCTATTACGATTACTCAAGGAACCAACCAGTTAGTCAGATTGGAAACTAACGATATCATTGAAAAAGCAAAAGAGATCTTGGATGGTCAGCAAAAAAAAGGGTCAGTCCCCCAATTCTGGGATGGCAAGACTGCAGAACGGATAGTTACCCTTTTCCGAGATATTTAACCACAAATGGTCACAAATGTGAGAACACAGATTAGCTCAAATGGGGAAGAATTTTAAAAAGTCATGAGTCCACAGTCGTGAGTTGGCGGGGAAGAGACGCTTTTCGAGATTATCTCACACAGAGGCACAGAGGTCGAAGAGGGAGAGAATTTCTTTTTGTCTTGAGTGCAAAAGATTTTATGATAAATAGTTATTTGGTGTTGTGATTGTGTTCAATGTTATTATGTGCTTGATTTATTATTATCTCAGTTTATGATAAAAAAGATAATATTAATGTAGAGCACACCTATTTTGATTACCACTGACTAAACTTAAATTATATCTATTCTCTTTTCCCTACCTAACCTCATATCCCTCGGCGAATCGGCGTGAGATAAATCTCTAAAATTATAAAAAACTCTCTAATGTACTGAACCTCTTAAATCTCTGTGCCTCTGTGTGAGATAAATCTTTAAAAGCGATGAAAAGTAATTTTCATCGCTTTTTTTTTGTTTTAAAAGCCAGAACTTACTTTCTTCTTGACTTATAATATCTGGTTAAATAATCACTTAAAAAATGTTAGCTGGGGGCAGCATGGAAGAATTATTAAGCAAACTGGGTAAAGAACTGGTGGATAATCCGTTTTTATCGATGATGATCCTGGATGAAAATTATAATATAGTCTGGCATAATGCCAGTTTTAGCAGGGATTTCGATCTGGGTGATAATCTTGTCGGTAAAAAGTGCTTTGAAGTGACTGGCAGTCCTACCATCCATGCTAATTGTCCTTTGCAAAAATCACTTAAAGAACACAAACGCATCAAGGGTTTTCTGGATTTTGGTGATGTCAATTTTCTCTATTTTACTGTCCCGCTGGATGAAAAACATGCAGCCAAAATACACATTTTCCTGCCAAAAGAACCAAATAATCAGGAAGAAATTAATTGAGGTAATATGCTGAAAAAGTTACTATTGCTCACCTTTATAATCGGATTTCAACTCTGTTATGCCAACTACAGGGAAAGTTATGAGTTTGGGATGAAATTATTCAATGACGGCTTGTACGAAGAAGCGGTGAAGGAATTTCAAAAAGTTGTGAATGAAGCTAAAACAACGCCGGAAGCAGAAGAATCACTCTATAAACTGGCTGAGTGCTATAAATCTAAAAAGCAGTTTAAGGAAGCAGAAGAGAATCTGGCTTTACTGGTAAACGGTTATGCTAATACCCAAAATCTGGTCTTAAGACAAAAGACAATCCTGTTTTTAGCAGAAATACAGGCAATCCAGCGAAAATATGCTCAGGCAGCCCAAAACTATGGCTTTTTAATTAAACAATATCCTTTATCAGAGTTTGCCGGAAATTCTATCTTGGCCTACACTGATGCACTTTACAAAGCACAGAGTTACAATGAAGCAATCCTGGCTGTTGATGATCTGGTAAAAAACTATCCAAAATCTCCTTTATTACCGGATCTGTTCATTGTACAGGCTCAGGCTTATCTCGCGAATAAAATGACCAAAGAAGGCAAGGATGTGCTCCAGAAAATCAATAAGAATTATCCTCTGTCCAATGCCAAATGGCAGGCTGTGCTGATCACAAACGAAATAATGGTGCAGGAAAAAGGATTATCCTTCGCAGCGGAGGATTTAGCAAACCTCTTGAAAAGCAATATTCCCCGGGATATGGAAGAAGATTTCCGGATAAAACTGATCAATTACTATCTGGAATTAAAGTCCTATGATAAGTGCCTGGCAGAATTAGAAAAACAAATGCAGAAGTTTAATATGTCTCCCAGAAGAGATTATTATATCTATCTGCAGACTAAAATAAGATTCGCGAACACCAATTTTTATTCTATAATTGCAGACAGTAGGAAGCACCGCGATCTTCTCTCCAATAGTCCTTATTATCCTGACTATTTACTGCTGTTAGGTAAAGCTTATTTGAAAAATGATGATTTTGATCTTGTACAAGTTATTTTCACAGATTTACAACAGAGAGAATTGTCAGATAGTCTCAAGTATCAAACTTTGGCTATGCAGGCCGATATGCTGCAGAAATCCGGTAAAGCCAAGGATGCCGTCGGTATCTATCAGGATCTGCTGAACAAGTATGCCTCTATTGCCCAGAATGAAGAGATCCTTTTCAAAATTGGTGATATTTATTTCAACATTTTTCAGCAATACAATATAGCACTTAAATACTATCAGCAAATTATCACTAATTATCATAATCCGGCTTATAAAAACAATGCCTTTTACAAATCATATCTCTGTCTGGAGAAGATGAATGATTACCAACGAGCTCTGACTGAATTGAATCAGATCAATCTGACCTCAGTTGAAGACTCCCTGTTCAGAGTAAAGATCGAAAAGACCAGGATCTATCTGGAACGCTATAAAACCAAAGACTTTGAAAGTGCCTTCCATAATCTGCTCACCGGCTTGAATGCCTATCTCGTGAATAACGATAAGGATAGTCTTAAAATAACTCTCTCCCGCATTCTCGCAGATGATCTTCAGGATTATGAAACAAGTCTTACTTTTTTCGGAAAGAATGATAAAACACTATTCCCGGAAAAAGCCAAACTCTATTTAAAGCTGGCTGAAAGAAGTTACTATGAAAGTGATCTCGATAAAATGACTTCCTACCTGAATAAGGCAGACTCCCTGATCACAAAACTTAATTCTGAAACAGAAACATCTCTCATTCTCGAATTACAGTTAGATGCTTCTTTCCTTAAAAGTAACTTTACTATCGGAATTCAGGATGTCCAAAAAATGGAAAGCTTTATTAAAACCTATCCCCAGACAAAAGCTGCCAACCGCTTCTCTCTGAGATTAATCTCCTACTATCGTACCGGTAAAGATACTCTTAATCTCGTAAATTCGATCAAAAACTTACGAAAGGACGAACAAATATCTTTAGAAAACTATCAGAATCTCAAACTTGAACTTGCTGAATATTATTATCATAAAGGACTTTTCTCTTATGCCTACACAGCCTATAATCAGGCCGGTAAGTTTCTGGGAGTCGATAATCCCGGATACTATTACCACTATTGCCTCAGTATGAGCAAATGCGGTTATCCTTCTGAAGCTATTCAGAAGATAATTTTTCTGATCAATAACGTGGACAATTTCCCGGAATTTGATGAAGCTTACGATTACCTCGTCAGTTATTACCTCGAACAAAAACAATATCAGGCTGCTCTCAAGTATCATTCTTTGATCAATGAACAAAAAAGAGATGATAAATATTACCTTACTTTGTTCAAGATTCAAACAAATGTAAATAATAAATTCAAAGCCAAAGAAGCTCTGCTCTTTGTGAAAAACAAGGATCTCCTGACTCTGAGAATTCTGGCTAATCTCCAGTATGAAACTCAGGATTATCCTATGGCCGAATATACATATAATCAGTTATTGAAATCCAGTCAGGATAAAATTTCTCTACAGAAAGATTATGCAATTCTGGGTCATCTGGCATTTCTTCAGGAGAAATATGAAAATCTTATCACCTACTATGCCCCAATTCTGAACGACCTGGGTGAAAAACCGGATTTCACTAAATATCCTTATCTGGATCTGAAACAAATTGCCAAAGAAAATATTATCGCGTATTATCGCCTGGATAACCGCCCCAAAGCAGAAACACTCGCGAAAAAGTTCAAAACTCTCCTTGAAACGAACAGCGAAATTAAATTCCTGATCAAAATGAATGAAGGTATTTACTACTCCAAAATCGATTATACTGCTGCAAATAAGATCTTCACTGACTTGATTGATGATAAGAACTGTCCTGTCCCGATAAAAGAACAAACACTCTTCTGGAGAGGCTTAAACTATTTACAAAACAAACAGGAAAATCTCGCGATCACTGATTTTAAAACTCTTGTAACTGCCTCTGATCAGGATCTGAGGAATCAGGCTAACTTCAAACTCGGAACTCTCTTCTTCTCACAACAAAACTTCCAGATGGCTATGGATTACTACTATACCGTCATCCAAAATGACAGTACCGGAAAACTCGCTCTCGAGGCTGCCAAGAACTTCGCCATTGTCTGTAAGACTATCGGAGAATGGCAAAAAGCAATCACTGCTTATCAAACAATTATCTCCCGCTGGGGTGATTTGGATCTGACTTCTGAAACCCTTTTCAATATTGCTTTCTGTTACTTTAGCGATAAAAAATACCAAAGTGCTGTCAATATGTTCGAAAAAACTCTGCCTCTGCTTAAAGATAAAGAAATGAAAGCAGAAGCTAATTACTGGATTGCCGAATCTTATTTTGGTCTGGAGCAGTATCCCAATGCAGTTACTGCTTTCATAAAAATAGGTTATAACTATTCCGATGTCCCTCGCTGGGCTTCAATCTCAGAATTGAGGGCTGGAGAGTCTTACCTGAAAATGAAAAAATATGAAGAAGCTGTCTCTGTGTTTGAAAAAATCGTTGCTAAATATGGTGCAGACAGCGATATCGGCAAACAAGCCAAGAAATACCTGCCGTGATGCGGAGCAGGTGTCAGGTGTCGGGTGCCAGTGGGAAAGGGGTTCTTTCAGTCTTGAGTTATGAGTTGGGGGAATTGGCGTATAAATAGACCCGGCATTTATGCCGGGGATCATATTTAAAAACATCTCCCCACCGGCTTTAGCCTAATGTTTATAGCTAGAGAGACAATTTTCCGAGATTATCTCACACAGAACAGCAGTGCTGTCTAGGCACAGCGGTGAAATGAAATTTCTGGTCTCATAATAATAATTAGTGAAATTAGTGAAATTCGTGGATAAAAAAAGAAGAATATTTTGCTACCGAAAAGGAAGGAATTATGTTAAAAGACAAAAAAATATTACTCGGTGTTTGCGGTGGTATCGCAGCCTATAAAGCTGCTGACCTGGCCAGTAAACTCACCCAGACCGGTGCAATCGTGAAAACCATCATGACTAAAAGTGCTTGTGAGCTGATCCAGCCTTTGACTTTTAAATCACTTACGCATCAATCAGTATCCATTGAGTTGTTTAACCTTGATGCACCCATAGAACACGTTTCCTTAGCTGACTGGGCGGATATTATCATCATCGCACCCGCAACTGCCAATATCATTGCAAAAACTGCCAATGGAATTGCAGATGACCTGCTTACTACTGTTCTCTGTGCTGCACATTGTCCGGTTCTTTTCATTCCTGCTATGAATGTAAATATGTATGCAAATCCGATCTTCCAGCAGAATATGCTGAAATTGAAGAATCTGGGATACCTCTTCGCCGAACCCGAAAGCGGACATTTGGCCTGTGGTTACGAAGGTAAAGGACGCTTCCCCCAAACAGAGGAAATTCTCTATCAAATCAAAACATTCTTGCTCTATAAGCAGGATTTAATTAATAAGAAAATATTAATAACTGCCGGGGCAACCCGTGAGAAAATAGACCCTATGCGCTTTATTTCCAACAACTCCACCGGAAAAATGGGTATTGCTCTTGCCAGAGCTTGCCAAACCAGAGGAGCAGAAGTTACCCTTATCCATGGCTTTCTGGAAACAGGTGTGCCTACAGGCATAAAGACAATATTCACTCCCGATGCCGAATCTATGTATAAATCGGTTCTGGAACACTCGAGTGATCAGGACATTATTATCATGTGTGCGGCGGTATCTGACTACTCTCCCTCCACCCAGAGCGAATTTAAACTTAAGAAGCAGGATAAGCTGACCATCAACCTGGATCAAACTAAAGATATTCTCCAAAAACTAGGTGAATTAAAAACTGCAAATCAAATCCTGATCGGTTTTGCTGCCGAAACCAATGATATGGAATCTTATGCTAAAAGTAAACTGGAAAAGAAAAAAACTGATTTTATCGTGGCTAATGATTTAAAAGTAGCGGGTAAAAATGATACAGAAGTAATTCTGATCTCAAAAGGTAAAGTAGAGAATTTGAGCGGAAGTAAATTCTCAGTAGCTCATCAATTAATTGATGCTTGTGGACTGAATTATGTCAAATAACTGCTTGATCATCAGCGGAGCCAATAGTAATATCGGCTCCGAACTTGCCAAATATTATCATAACATGTGCAGACCCATAATTCTCCTTTATCATGAGAACAGCCACAGAATAGAACATTTACTGCAATACGATCGTGTTTATCATTTGGCAGTCGATATCAGAGATTCCCAAAAACTTACTACTGGCCTTAATGACCTGATTAGTAAGTATAATCTCAATATCGGTGGATTAGTGCATACTTCATCACTCAGGAGTATTGATTTTAAACCCTTGGCTGAAACAGATCAACATCAAACAAATATGATCATCGAAGTCAATATCCTGGGTACAATAAACCTGCTTCAGACTGTTATTCCACATCTGAGAGCTAATGGCGGTGGAAGAATAGTGCTTTTTGGTTCCAACGTCTCCCGCAAAGGATTAATGAATGGTGCTGTCTATGCTATGACCAAAGCTGCAACCGCTAATCTGTCCCGCTCTGTTGCCCTCGAAGAAGGTAAAAACAATATTCAGATTAATACCATCTCGCCAGGACCTGTACTGATAGATGATTCAGCATTTAGTCAGGACTATCGCGATTTCCGCAACACTTACTACGAACAGGAAAAGAAAACCATTCCTATGCAAAGACTTGCTGAAATTCAGGATATTATCAACGCTTGCGATTTCCTCCTTTCTGAAAAAAATACCTATATCTCCGGTGAAGAGATCTTTCTGACCGGCGGAAAAGTGTAAATTATTAATCCCGTAGAGACGCATACTTGCGTCTCTTTGTGTCTGTCGCATGCCCTGTCTCTACCATATTGCTATACATATTGCCTACTCTCTCCTTACTACTTGCCTGCGGGTTTCAATAACTGTCCAGTCCTAAAATAATGGACTCAGTTTTTGATAGTTTTACCTGGCACATCTACCTTACACATATCTTTCCGATCTGTGACCATCCCCCTAATCAGCGTCATCTGCGTTCTATTAAACGGGCATTTTCCTCCAAACTCTCAACTCTCAACTTCTCATTCCCACTGTCCCCTGCCGACTGCTCACTGCCCACTGATTGCCCTTTCCTCCCTTGGTGTTCATCGCAATATTTTGAGTTATAAGTTGATAATCAAATGAAAAATATTGGCAGAATATTTGCCAGTATTACTAATACAATTTGGAGGATTTATGAAACTTTTGCATGCTATATTTATCTTGTTTGTATTGCTTTTATGTGCCAATGCCAATGCTGATACTAATTCTAAAACTATCATGAGATACATGGGAATCTATTATCTGAATTTATCTGCAGCTGATATCGGAAGAGGTATCGGGGGCACTTCCTATTATGGAGACAATTCTCCAGGTTCCTTTGTGAATAATCCTGCCAAATTATCATTGCTCAAAGGTTCATATGGCAGTTATTTGTTTTCTTCAGATTTGGACCCAAAGCTGAAGTCATATAATTTGACCACAGGTTTTAAGAATATTGGCATTATGTATAGCAAATCAAAAAATACTACTAGATTTGCTGTAACAACTGAGGATGAGTTTGAATGGACTGGCAATACAGCTGAATGTTCTTTTGAAAACAAACAAGTTTCTCTGGGAGTCAATTTTATCGGCATTTTAGATGACTTTAAGATTACATCACCATTATCCAGACATTTTGTTCTTGCTTCAGGATTTAGTTATAGAAATTGTACCGAATCGATTGGTGAATATGATTGTGATTTTAATGCCTTGGATTACAGTATTCAAACTATGGCAAGGGATTTATTAATCAGTGGTACCGATAATATCAAACTGGATTTAGCATTTTCTTATTCTGCTCAGAATTACAATAAAACAAAAGCATCCTATAAAATTGATAATGATAGTGATGGATTTATTGATGAAGATCCTTACGATTTGATTGATAATGACGAGGATGGCCATATTGATGAGGATAGAAAGGAAGCTGCCTTTCCCATGTTTTATGAGCAAATAAGAAGTTACTCTGCTTGTCTTAAAAAAGCTTTGCCAGATAATTATAGTCCGCTTCCCTGGCATGTCAGTACAAACCAGTTTAGCTTTATGTTGACTCACGATATCAGAAACAGAGTAAAATCACTTGGTCTCGAAATTGGCTTGTATGATTTCTTTTACCTCAGATATGGGCAAATAGACCTTAAACACAATAGTTTTTTGAAAAATGATAGAACATGGGGTATTGGAATAAATGATAACATTTATAACAAAATTAATATTTTCTATAATACCGCATATTTTGATTATAATGGAAGTTTCTGTGTGCATGAATTTGGAGTAGGGTATAAATTTTAGCTGAAAAGAGACGCTTTTCGAGAGTTTAACCACAAATGGGAAAGAGAGTTAGTGGTAAGTGATTAATGGTTAGTCATGACTCATGACTATGCACTCAAGACTTCCCCAAATTTTTCCTTTACTTCTTTATCCTTTTATTATAGATTGCCCAAAATATTATTTAAATGGTAGAGTTGAGATGGAACTAATAGAGAATCTTTCTCCTTTTCTGTTCTGGGATGTAAATAAATCCAGACTGGATCCTCAGGCTAATGCAAAATTTATTGTCCCACGAGTAATGGATTATGGTACTATTGACGATGTTCATTTAGTACTTGATTACTATAGTAGAGAACTAATACGTGATATTCTTATTCATACACCTCATTTACAAAAAAGAACAATATCATTCTTCGCACTAAAATTTGGTATTGATGCAAGCAATTTTAGAGCGTATCAAAGGCAAAAGGACAACCCGACATGGACAGACTGACATTGAACCACGCAGCTGTGTCTGAGGAACTCTTATTAGTATTGCATAAATTGATGGATGATCCCTTATTAAAAGATTTTTATCTTGTGGGAGGAACCGCTTTAGCTCTGCAAATTGGTCACCGTGTTTCAATTGATATAGATTTATTTACCTCTTCTGATTTCTCTGCTGAAAATCTTTCTTCACAACTCATGAATTCTTACTCCATGCAAAATATTGCACATGAGCCTAATACAATCCATAGCAATATTAACGAAGTGAAAATTGACTTGCTTGCCCATAAATACCCAGTATTAGAGGATATAGTTGAAATTGAAGGAATTCGTATGCTCAGCCTGGTTGATATTTCTGCGATGAAATTAAATGCTATCGCTGGCAGAGGAAGTAAAAAGGACTTTTGGGATTTGGCATTTTTGTTAGATTGTTTTTCACTCAAAGAAATGCTATCATTTTTCAGTAGGAAATACTCTAATGCAAACCTCTGGCATTTGGAAAAATCTTTAACCTTCTTTGACGATGCAGATGAAGAATTAATAGAACTGAATGTGGTAAAAATGATTACTTGGCAGGAAGTAAAAGCTAAAATAAAGGCAGAAGTAAGAAAGTTTTTATAATCGTCGTGATTGCTTTTCCCCTGGGAGCATGGGCAGCTTGCCCATGTAAAGTGTAAGAATATGTTCAAAAAAGACACTTTTCGGAGAGTGTCTCACACAACACTGCTGTTCTGTGTGAGATAAATCCGAAAAGCGTCTCTTCCTCACCAACTCATGACTCAAGACTTCTCTCAATTCACCGCCCTAACTCTATAGAATTTTCTAAAAGCTGAAACAGGAGCCGTCCAGCTAACATTATTCCCGTTCACAAGCAATGTTCCTCCACTGCTGACATTTGTAAACCCAGTCAGAGGTTCATTTGCCGCTTCCACTATGTAACTCGTTGCATTGGTTACTTTCGTCCAACTGATTACCACATTATTCCCAACAATAGCAATCTGGACATTTGAAGGAACTGCAACACTTCCACTGATAACGCTGAAATTGGTGTCTGAAAAATCTGAAGGATAACCAATAACACTGTCCTCAATTTTGATCTTATAAGTACTTCCTACAGCAAGGCTTGCCGGGACTGTCCAACTGTAGGAACCTGTATTGTACGTATTTGCTGCCAGAACAGAACTTAAAACTCCGTTATTATAAAGACTGATCTTGACATTGCCATTGAAATTCTGAGAACTCCAGGTGATTTGATAAGTGCTGTTCAATGTCAAAGAAACGGCAGTATTAGGTGCTGTCACTGTTAAAGACGGAACTAAACCGCCCCATACTGCACTGACATATTCCGGGTGATCAATAAATGGATTCCTGTTATTCTGCAGGACATAAATCTTCTCGTTTCTGTTCATTTCCTCCTGTGAAACAGGATCTTCTAAATTCCACTGTAAAAGAGTCGGCAACATATCCACCGCATCTACCGTTGTAACATGGGAAGCATCATCAGCATCCTGGATAAATGTCTCATTATATCTGGTTACAAAGTAGAAGATAGCTCTGGCTAAATCACCTCTGTGTTCAGTATTGGACTCCCAGACATAATAACCGTCTGTATTAAAACCTAAATAAGAAGTAAAATTCCCTGTTCCCCAAGTTGTATAAACTGTTTCAACATTGCCAAAAGGATTATTGTTTCTGGAACTGTTCGAATTGGGCGTGGTGGGGTAGAGGTGATGCAGATCACTTTTGCAGTCTGTAGCTTCTGCATTGCCTTCAAACCAGCTTTGACAATATGTATGTTCGCAGTTTAATAGAGTACTGTTGGGACTGACACCCTGAGCAACAGATACCCAGGTTCCTGTATATACACACTGAACCTGTCCTGAAACATTATCAATATACCCATACATTTGTAATCTGGCTGCATCATAACTCAAAGCAGTATGATTATCAATCAGATTAAAGAGCTCAGTTTTAAGAGTCTCACCTGTAGAAGGAGAAACTGAAGAATAATAATTTGTAGATGGTTTTAAAACTGAGAAAGTGAAATCACTTTGATCACTGGGAGTACCATCTGCTGCATCTGAAATCTTGATCTTATAATTTATGGCAGGACTCTGTGTTACTGTCCAGGTCCAACTGCCATCATTCACTGTTGATGCAACTAAATTTGTCGTAGTACTTCCTTTCACTAAATCTATCTTTACATTGCCTGTAAACGCATTGGAATTCCAAGTGATATCACAGCTTGATTGCTGCATTAGAAGCTCATTATTATTAGGAATCAGTAAAGTCAAAGACTCAGTTCCGGAAGTCTGTGAAGTCGTGACTGTTATAATGTTTGAATAGATACTTTCACCGTAAATATTGATAGCTTTGACTCTGTAATAGTACGATGTGTTTGCTGTTAAACCACTTATGATCAAGTTATTAGCGGTGACCTCAGCATTCTGATATCCCGAAACATAACTGCTGAATGCAGAATTGAGAGAAAGATCAAAAATATATGAATCTGCATTGCTGACTGTATTCCAATTTGCTGTGAAACCCAGACTCGTTATACTTGTTCCGGCAGTGGCCACAGGAGTTTGGGGTAAGGATCCCAAGGTACTTCCCTGAATTCCTGATCCGGAAGAATAGCTTCCATTGGAGTAAGACCAGATCTTATAGTAATAAGTGGTACTCGGATTTAATCCGTTATGCGTAAAGGTGCTTGCATTCCCGGATAATATAACGGTACCGCCCCCTGCTATGGAAGCTCCGTCTGTATAAGTACCGGTAGGAGTTCCAAAAGTGTTGGTTGTATTATAAGCTAGTAAAACACTGTTTGTATAATTAGGAGTCCAACCCAAAGTGATAGAACTCACAGTTGAGGAATTAACAATAAAATTCGAGGGATTATCAAAGATGTAAATCCCGTCCATAACATGATGACCCAGATCTGAAACAGTATCTATCGGATAAACATCCCATTCTGTGGCCAAAGTAGTAAAAATAGTATCCGGAGGATTCACTGTCATACCATTTACCACCGAACTTTTTCTTCTCAGAGTCTTATTAATTGTTGATAAATCACCGGAGGTCCAGGCAGGTACAGGTCTTCTGCCGATAGTTCCTATTATATCAATATAACTGTTAGTGGATATTTTTCTGAGGGCTAATGCATCATCACCGCTGAAATTACATACATTGGGAGAAGGAACGACTACCGTTCCCGTATAAACTACGGCTCCTGTATGAGCAAGAACTAACGTACTGCCTGTATCCAAAGTGCCCGATAAAGTGTATGTACTGGAAACAGCAGATGCTCCATTTGTGTATAATTCAACTTTATAATCACTTAAGCTGATACTGTTCTCTGTTCCATTGTAAATTTCCAGATACTTATTAAAGCCCGATCCTTCCACATACTCAGAAATTATCAAATCTGTTGCAGAAACTGCCAAAGGAGAAGTTGTTACAGAAATAATATTAGAATTAGAACTGATTCCATTACTGTTAACGCCTCTTACCCTGTAAAAGTAAGGGGTACTCTCGGTTAACTCCTGAATACTCAAAGAAGTGAAAGTAGTTGTTGCTGCTTGATAGTTAGTCACAAAAGAACTGAAATTGTTGACTGTTGATACATCAACTTCATAAGATGTTGCATTGGCTGAAGAATTCCAGTTTGCCGTAAATGAATTCGGGGTGATGTAGCCAGCATTTATGGCAACCGGCACATCAGGCATTACCAGGGCAGTGGTGATAACTGTGATGAAATCCGAATAACCGCTTTCACCGTAAGAATTGGCTGCTTTCACCCGGTAATAATATGTAGATCCGGCAGATAATCCTGTCACCGCTTGAGAATTACTGGAAACTGTCAGGTTGTTATAGCCTGTAACAAAAGTTGAAAATGCATTGGAGGTGGAAACATCTAATCGATAGGATGTTGCAGTACCAACAGCTCCCCAGTTCGCCGTGAAACCTGTGGAGGTAATGCCTGTAGCTGCAGATGATACCGGAGTTGAAGGAGGATTATTGCCATCGCTATAACCGAGTATTTCAATATCGTCAATACCTACACCGATACTGCTGGTCGCGTTGGGGGTGGAGAACATGATTTTACCGGTAGTCCCTGTATAAGAAGAAATCATGATTGAATCCACCAAGGTCAGAGTAGTATTGAGGGGTATGCGTGTAGTCAACAGAGTCCAATTTGATCCATTATCTGTAGAAATAGAAACATTTATAGTATTATTTGTGGGACTAACACCACCGTAAGTTCTTGCTTTGAATTTGATGGTTTTTGTAGAATATGCGTCAAAATTGAGCGTCGGTGTTGTCGTACTGGAACCGAGTCTAAGTATCAAATACTGGTTAGTGGTTGGGGCACCTTCTGTTATATTGACATCTGTCCAGGTACTGGTAAATCCTGTCATTGCGGTTCTTTTCGGTGTCAGATAATCTGCACAGAGAAATGAAACAATTATCAGCAGAGAGAGAAGCATTACTATCTTCTTCATATATTCCTTCCTTTTATAAAATCCGGGATGTTAAATTCCCAATACAGGATTTTGTCAATGCAAAACCTGTTCAGAAAAGATAGTTCAATTTCCCTGTTTGTAAACAAAAAGGACGCTTTTCCGAGATTATCTCACACAGAGGCACAGAGGATATGAGTGGGAAAAGAAGATAAAGATCATTAATTAGTTAAGCTCTTTGTTTTTGTGGCAGTGTAATAATAATATCTGTAGTCCCATGTCTTCAGACTGGAGTAGTTGATAATCTGAGTAGCGGGATTAAAATTGTTTCTCTATTTGTACGAAGGACATAAGAATTTAGCCTGACAGTTTCAACTGCAGGTACATATATATACACATTCCACGTCCGGTAGGACATCAGATTATTGTTAGAAGGTTAAGTGTTTTACAAATATTAAATAAATGGAAATCGCAATTTGCGACATCCAATAAAGAAATAATTTAGACAAAGCAGAAGTTTTTCCGAGAATTCTAACCACATTTTGCAAATTATACAAATGAGAAATTGATTTTATATCTGCGATTATCAGCGAATCCAGTGTTAATCCGCGTTCTATTAAGCGTCCTTTACACCGATTTTCGAGAGTTTAGCCACGAAAAATACACACAAAGTAAAATTTGCACAATTATCTATTGACAAGAATAGCATAATACACTTATTGTATATTATGAGATTAGGGTTTGATGTAAAGTTAGATTTTATTTGAGTCATAAAAGGGAGTAAGAATTATGAGAGCAAAGAATTTAAGAATTATTGTTGTTCTATCGTTATTGTTTGTAACAGGCATTTTATTTGCAGACAAATTAGTATTGATTCGTTTAGATCAGGTTAAGGATTTGAACCATATGGAGAGTTTAAATTTGTCAATGTCGATGCAGACAAAGGAAATGATTTTAGTTTCTCTCGAGGATGAAAGAATTTTGCAAGTTAATCAGATTCCTTTTCAGATCCTGACACAGGATTTGGAAATTGATCCTGTTTTTGTAGTTTCTTCAACAAAGAATAAAAATGTAAGTGCCAGATTTAAAAATTCTCAGATTGTCTATAAAAGCAATGAAACTTTGTTTGTAAAGGGGATCATAGGAAGAGAGTCTGAATTACTCTGTGACGGGTTCAAATTGGCGAAGATTCAAAAGACAAAAAATGTTTATCGAAACTTACATAAGTCATTGGTAATGAATAGTCGGAATACTGACAGAATTGATCAGAATGTCCTGAATGCCATAAGTGCTGATTCCATTCAAGTATATATGCAGAAACTGGAAGATTATGGTACGCGTTATGCCTTGGCACCCAATCGCTTTGAAATTGCTAATTGGTTAAAGGGAAAACTGGAAAGCTACGGTTATACAGATGTGGAAATAGATTCATTTTATCAAGCTGAATATCAGTCCTGGCAGGTGAATGTAATAGCAATATTACCAGGAACTGAGATTACTGATCAATACACACTTCTTGGTGCACATTATGATAGTGATATAGCCGAGGGAGATCATTTTGTCATTGCTCCCGGGGCAAATGATAATGCCTCTGGTGCTGCTTCATTATTAGAAACAGCCAGAGCCATGAAGGCTGTGAATTACCAACCCAAGACCTCAATCCGCTTTTGTTTGTATGCAATGGAGGAATTTCAGCTTTTGGGCAGTATTTATGATGCGAATAAAGTAGCTCAGGAAAATATGAATATCCGATCTATGGTTTGTCTGGATTTGGTAGCCCGTCAGGTCAGTCCTACATGGAGGACAATGCTGTTACCTTATACCGGAGCAGAATTTCTTTTAAATGTAACCACTTCGATCTTGGATCAGATGCCCGATTTAGGTTATATCACGGCCACCTATGATATTAACAGAAGTGATAGCTGGTCATATTGGATGCAAGGCTATCCCGCTATCTTTTTAAGAGATTATGATGAAGATCCCAATTATCACACGATCAATGATCTTACAGCCAATTGTAATATGCCATATTGTCAAACTATGACAAAACTTAGTTCTTCCATTGTAATGTATATGGCTGAAATTCCTACTACTCCTGAAAATTATCTGGTCAGAGATCTGGGGAATGGCACACAGTTACAGGTTTCATGGACTAATATTCCGGATATTGGGCCGGTGAATTATCAAATTGAAGTAATCAATCAAAGCACTTTGGTCAGTCAGATATTTGATAACAGCCAGTCTCCCCTTATTCTTAGTAATTTGAACAATGGCACTGATTATAAAGTTAAACTTACTGCTATAATCGGAGAGCATAATTCGATTACCCAGGAGAGATTGCTCAGTCCCAATTTGATACCCCTGCCTGTAGAGAATTTAGTAATAACACCAAGACCTTCCGGGATTCAATTGGATTGGAATGCAAACACCAGCTTGGATATTGCCGGATATAGAATCTACCACACTTTAGATCAGGAGCAAACACCTCAGTTATTGATTACTCTGCCTTCAAATACTCAGTCCTATTTACATCAAACCTCTGAGACAGAGGTCTGGCATTATTACGGTATTACAGTTTATGATGAGCAGGGAAATGAAAGTCAGATGCTGCCTTTACAGGGTGGAAGAGTATTGACTTTGAACAAAGGAATCCTGGTCATAGATGATACCTTTAATGGAACCGGGACAATAATGTCACCTTCAGATGCCCAGGTAGATGATTTCTATGCTTCAATTCTAGAGAATTACACCGCAGACCAAATTGATACCGCAGAAATGAGTCAGCTTACTTTCTCGCATTTTGCACCATATTCCACGATAATTTACCATAGAAACAGTAATAATATAATCACTTTATTACCGTACATTCAAGCCTTAGCGAGTTACTTAGATGCCGGGGGAAACTTAATTATTTCAGCTTACAAACCCTCAATGGCTTTTAATGCGGGTACAAGTTATCCCATTGAGTTTTTTGAAGGAAGTTTTATGAGAGATTATCTAAAGATTAATGTTGCTCATATAATACAAAGTGCCAGGTTTCGTTATGCCCAGGCCGTGAATGATAATTTCCCGACGATCTATGCCGATTCGACCAAAATTCATCCGAATTTATATAATCGCTTGATGTATATAGAAGGCATTTTCCCGGAGTCTTACCTGGATGTTCTATATTTATATAAATCAGGATATGACAGTACTGCTGCACAGGCTGTAATGGATAATTTTCCTGTAGGAAGCTTATACAACGGAGATGACTTTAAGACTGCTACTTTCTCCTTTCCCTTTTACCAGATGGAAGAGAATGAAGCCCGACAGATTATGGAGTATTGCTTAACTTTATTTGGAGAGACGATGAATAGTGAGGACATTGTCAATTCTCCTACAGTCAACTCGTATTTAAGAGCAAATTTCCCCAATCCTTTCAATCCCTCAACAACTATCAGCTATTATCTGCCAAAATCAGAAAATGTTGATGTCTCCATATATAATGTGAAAGGCCAGTTAGTAAAGAAAATGGAAATAGGACAACAGCAATCAGGTAATCATTCTATTGTCTGGAATGGTAAAGATCATACTGATAAATCAGTGGGATCGGGAGTGTATTTCTATTCCTTGTCAACCAACGGAAAAGTAGTTGATACCAGAAAGATGGTGATGATAAAATGATGGAAAAGTTTAGGATTTTCACAAATGGGCTGACGTGGGAGTCAGCCCCTACATACAGACAAAGGTATTTTCTCCCCTCACTAACAATTAACAATTAACAACTATTTTCAGAACTATTTTGTTTAACTCACAAAAGAGTTTTAACTGTGGTAGAAGATTGCCATAGGCGATGATTTGATGGTTACCCAATGAGTTATCCAGCCATTCCTGCACTTTACCGTCAATTCTGATCACAGCTTGTGTACGGCATAAGAGTGGGTTTTTGAGATTTGTTTCTTCAATCCGGCCCTGAGCTATCAGCATAGTATTGAAATCATTACCAAACCGGAAAATAGTAACTTCTTCTTTATGCAAAGAGCCTTCTAAGGCCACACTCAGGCCTGATTCCATGTGAGTTTTCAAAACAGGTTTCTCTGAGTTGATGAGCATTGAGGAGGGAATTGTACAATGGGCAAAAGTAATGGTTTGTTTTACCAGATCCACAGAAGAAGGATTGGCCATCCAGGCAGTGTGGCCTGTTATTTTTTGGATAATATATAAACCCATAAGTGCATGCAAATCTGATTCACATCCCGCAGTAATTCCCTCATCATTCAAAGAACTTAGAGCCATACAAGCAGTATGCTTGTTGTTCAGTAAATCAAAACAGCGAATAGTAAAGCCATCCAGTTTGTTCTCTTTCACAAGCATTTTAAGAGCGAGCCAGAGTTTGAATGAATTCTGAATATCTTCTATAGGTAAATTTTGAGAATTGCAGGAAAGCCATTTTTCGTAGAGGGGATGCATAAGATTGGCATGATCTAATTTTTCCAAATAATCATCGATAAGTCCGGTGTTCAACTTTACAAAGGTGCTGCCAAAAGGAGCTTGAGTAACTTGTCTGGAGACGAGAAGCCAGTCAGAAGGTTCTCCGATGATGCCCAGTCTGGAGTTTTTCAAAGTATCCATCAGATCACAGACTTTCTGAAAATCAGCAATGTTTTCTTTCAAATCAGGATCTGAAGATAAGCCATAGGCCATTTTAAGCTGATGAGTCTGACGGTAAATTGCAAAGATTTCCAAGGTTGCTGCGAGGGAGTTTTTATGAGGATGAGCCCAAAGCAGGATCGGTTTGTTCATAAACTGAATGATATGAGAAGCCAGGTTTTCAGTTCCACCTGTAGCAATCAGGAGAATTAAGCCTGTAATAGAACTATTAAGCAGTTTTTCTTTTAGATCGGTTATTTCTTCCGGATATCCGAAATCAATACCAAATGCAATATTATTTTCTAAAAACCGCTTCTTCCAAACTTTAATCTTGTTCAAGGACTCTAATTCAGATGATAAAGTGATGATACCTAACATAATCAGCTCCTTCAAATCTTAAAGACTTATCTCTTCAGGGCGTCCAATTCCTCGCGTGTTATCACAGATAATTCAAAAATAACCTGGCCAAATCCACCACAACTTACGCCAGAATCATAACAACTACAGCGTTTGAATTTGATATTCATGGGAGATAATCCCGAATATATGAATTCATTAGCAGCAAAAAGCAACATAGATGCATTATTCAATGCATAAACACAGATTTTGGCCGGACAGTATTGGGTTAAAATATTCCCGGCACCATCAAAATACAGCTTATCACCTTCTTTATGTTGACTATTACAACCATGAGATTTAACAACAGTCAGTACTAAGACAGTATTGGCAACTTCCTTAGCTTTTTCGATTACTTCTTCAGTAAGTGGATTATTTTTGAAATCTGCAAATTGTTCCTCATTGTAATTGAGTCTTTTTTTCAGAATTTGAAGTAATTTTTCATCTATAGGCATACAAACTCCTTTAAGAAAAAATTTTGTTGAAAGCTTAGAATACTATGGTAGTCTGTCAATTAAAATGAACAATAGTTATAAGGATAATGATTTTTTTTTATCAAAAACAGCTATTTGGAATAAAACTTGATATATAATTAGTGTTATTATAAATTGCAATCATAAATCTTGGAGGAATTATGAGAATTATATTTATCATCATGGCAATAGCCATTTTAATACTTCCCTTATATGCAGAAAAAGTTGTTCTCACAGCCGGTGTTCAAGAATACCAACTTACCAGCAGACAAAATTCGGCTGATTCACAAGTTTTAAATCTGCAGATAAACAGCTTTGTCAAGAATACAGTAAAGATTGGAAATAGCGAGTATTGGCAGCTATCCTTGAATAAAGGTGCAAACACTTGTGAAATAGGTTCACCTGACTTGCCCAAAGTTGCCGGAAGTATTATTATTCCTCCCACAGCGGGGATGAAGTTCAAAATAAACAAAGTAAAATTTGAAGATATGCCAATGACTATTGCTCCCTCCAGGGGTAATATTTTGCGAAATGTTAATCCTGCTGAGGTCCCTTATACATTTGCAGAAACTTATCAGAAGGATCAATTTTTCCCGAATGAACTCTTTGATTTAAGTAAACCCTATATCCTCAGAGATTTTAGAGGAATTACAGTTAATTTCCAACCTTTTCAGTATAATCCGGTGCAAAAGATTTTAAGAGTTTATACAGAACTGGAAATTGAAGTTTATTCAGAAGGCTTTGATGATTTCAACAGTCTGACTCAACAGCCCAATGGATATAACAGATATTTCAAAGATATTTATGCAAACCATTTTTTGAATTTCTCTGATTACGAAATTCTCTATACCCAAGTCGATGAACACGGAAAAATTCTTGTGATTTGTTACCCACAGTTCCTGAGTACCATGCAAACATATGTTGACTGGAAAAAGCAAAAAGGGATACCTACAGAAATGGTGGATGTAACAACCATCGGCTCTGCCTCAACCAGTATTATGGCCTATATTCAACAAAGATACAATCAGGATCCGAGCTTGACCTTTGTACAATTGGCAGGTGATGAAGCACAGGTTCCATCTCCGGTATATCAGGGGGGAGGAGCTGATCCTTCTTATTCTTTAGTAGCAGGGAATGACAGTTATCCCGACATTTTTATAGGAAGATTCTCTGCTGAGAATATTGCCCAACTTACGACTCAGGTGCAAAGAACTGTGTATTATGAGAAAAATCTGACGAGTGGTACCTGGTTGAAGAAAGGTATGGGAATTGGTTCCCAGTTCGGCCCGGGAGCTGACAGTGAATATGATTATCAGCATATAGAAAATATCCGGCAGGATTTGCTTAATTATGCTACTCATCCCTACAGTACAGTTGATACAATATATGCGACTTCCACCATTGATGCTTCAATGGTGACAACCAATTTAAACGAAGGAAGAAGCATTGTGAATTATTGTGGGCATGGCAGTACCTCTTCCTGGGGAACTACTTCCTATTCTTCAGAACAGGTTAACACTTTACAAAATGATAATAAATTACCATTTATTATTTCTGCAGCTTGTTTAAATGGAAATTTTACTTATACTACTTGTTTCGGAGAAGCCTGGCTGAGAGCTGTTAATCCCCAGACAAGTCAGCCTGTTGGAGCCATAGCTGCCTATATGTCCTCCCTTAATCAATCCTGGAATCCCCCTATGAAAGGTCAGGATGAAATAATTGACTTACTGGTTTCGGATCAGTTGAATTCGATAGGCGGTCTCTTTTTCAACGGTTCCTGCAAAGTGCTTGATTTGTATGGTGCAGACGGTGTAACCACCTTCAGAACCTGGAATATTTTTGGAGATGCGTCTCTGCAGGTTCGCACTGACATTCCCCAGGAAATAACCCTTAACGCTCTCTCCTATATTCTCACCGGTATGGATAATTATGTTATCGAAACAAACACCCCCAATCTTCTGGTTTGTCTTTCCGACTCTCTTACCCACCAAATCATTGCTACAGCCATAACCAATGCACAGGGTCAGGCCACATTAACTTTTGCTCCCTTTACCGGTCCTCAGCAATTATTTTTGACCTTATCAGGGTATAATATGGTTACAAAGATCAGATCAATTGCTGTGATGCCGAATAATACCGATTATGTAATGTGTGACGATCCGATTCTCGCTTCTCCTGCCTTTTATTTTTCGCAGGATCTGCATTTTGGTTTCTTATTTCGCAATATTGGAAATGTGAATGCTCACAATGTTAGCATTACTGTGCATACTGAGGATCCTTATATCCAGTTGGTTGATAGTACCCAAACCATAGCTGATATCCCGGCCAATAGCCAATCGTCTCAACCTGCTATATTCAGTATGAATATAGTAAATAATCCGCCTGATCAACATGCAGGAGTGTTGGAGATCAGCATCAGTACCAGCACAGAAACCAGAGTATATAACAGATCTTTCTTGATTGGTGCACCTTTACTGAGCTTGGAGTTTTTGAGTGTTGAAGAATTGATGGGCAATAATAACGGAAGACTGGAAAGCGGAGAAACCGCCAGGGCAGTCCTTGATATATACAATAACGGACATGCGGTAACAACGGATTTGGTGACTAACTTCTTTTGTAATAGTCCTTATGTTAGTTTAATAAATGCAACTCAGAATCTGGATCCGCTTGATATTGCCGGTTGGGGACAGACTCAGCTTGATTTTGAAATCACTGCCGATGCTCCGATGGGTATTTTTATTAATTTGTCAGTAATAATCAATTCAGGAAACTACGGATTTACGGGTAACCGTTTATGTGATATTAATGTTCCGATTGAAGATTTTGAGACAGGTAATTTCAGTACTCTTCCCTGGCAGTTAAGCGGTAATCAGAATTGGCATGTCGTTCAGGAACAAACCCCCGATGGGACTTATTGTGCCAAGTCCGGACCGATTGTCAGTGCTCAAAGTTCAGTACTGTCTGTGAGTATAAATATACCTTTTAACTCAGTTATTAAATTTAATAAGAAAACTTCAAGTGAACAGAGTTATGATTGTTTGAAATTTATGATAGATAATGCTATACTTGGGGAATGGTCAGGTCAGACAGATTGGAGTGAAGCAGCATTTCCTGTCACATCAGGAACGCATGTTTTCACATGGAAATATATGAAAGATGCGATGTATTCGGAAGGGTCGGACTGTGTTTGGATCGACAAAATCAGATTTATTACTCCCAATGCAGAAACCCAGAACTCACCGGTGTTGGCTGTGGACAAAGACAGTTTGAATTTTGGCATGGTGTCCGCAGGAGCAGAAGCAACTCAGACTTTGTATGTCGGAAACAGTGGGGGAGAAGAGCTTGTCTGTAATTTTTATCTTCCGGAATATGTCTCAATCACTCATGCAGACGGTACAGTTTTTAATCCGCATCTCATTATTCCTGTTGGAGCTGTGAAACCTTTGATAGTTCATTTTTCACCTTTTATGGCAACTCCTTATGGGCATTTGCTGGTAATTACTACCAACGCAGCCATGAATTCTGTCCAAAATATTGAAATTTATGCTAATGGCGGAACTGTAAGTGATAATGATGCAAATGCAGCAGAGGGACTGACAGAGTTAGGAAAAAACTATCCTAATCCGTTCAATCCTGAAACAAAGATCAGTTTATCATTGGGCAACCCAGGTCAGGTTAGGATGGAGGTGTATAATATCAAAGGCCAGAAAGTCAAAACTCTGGTCAATGAGAGTATGCTAAAAGGAATACACACTGTGACCTGGAACGGTAAAGATAATAGTGGAGAATCGGTCGGTAGCGGAGTATATTTTTATCGGATGGTAACTAAAGATAAAGTATTAACACGCAAAATGCTGTTATTGAAGTAAGTTTAGAACGCAATATAATATTGAAGGCTGGGGATTATGGAAGAAAAAAATGAACTTGCAGGAAGAGAATTAACTACTGTACCCTTGTGCTTAAACTGTAAAGCAGAGGTGTCCGGTAAGTACTGTGCAGAATGCGGACAATCTACATCAGTTGAACGGATAAGTTTAAAGTACTTCTTTGAAAGAATTTTACACGTTCTGGAGTTAGATAAAGGATTTGTTTTTACCATCTTGCAGATGATCAAGCATCCCCGCATAATGATTGAGGATTATTTACAGGGTAAAAGAAAAAATATAACTTCCTCTGTAAAACTTATGTTTATAGTTTGCGTTATTATGGAAATTGTATTTCATTTTGTCAAGGATTCCGGTGGTGGCTTTGTGACTTCACTTCAGATACAGAATGAAAAGGTGCCATTACATCTGGAGCATTATCCCCGACTTGTCTTTTTAGGACTGATCTTTGCCTCTTCTATCGGCACAAGAATTGTCTATTATTTCAAAAAATACAATTTTATGGAACATATTGTAATCAACTTCTTTGTTTTAGCGACAAGTCAGTTGTTAGCGACACTGTTCAGAGTAAGTGTTTGGGGACATTTTTCCGGAATAAATATGTTGTTACTGCTTCTTTTAGTGAACAGCTTTTACTATCGTATTTTTGAGAACGGAAAATTTACAAAAAAGGTATTCTTCCGATTTTGTGCTGTGTTCTTTATCAATAGCATTTTGGCTTTTTTTGTACTGATAGCTGTAGTTCTGGTTTACTACCTGTTTACCAGCCAAATTTTGGGTGTTCCCTCAGAATCGATTAAGTAGTTCATAAGACTATTCACAGTGGTGACATGAAGAGAGTAGAAGCCAAAACATTGTTAGTGACAAATAAAGGACCATCGGAATGGTTTGGCGTTAAATATAATTTCAATATTTACCGGGGTTGCAGTCACAATTGTATCTATTGTGATTCCCGGAGTGAATGTTATCAGATCGATGATTTTCTTGATATTACCGTTAAAACAAATGCCGTGGAATTATTGAATTCAGAATTGGGGAGAAAGAGAAGCAAAGGTTTATTGGGAACCGGAGCAATGAGTGATCCATATTTGCCTTTAGAGAAGGAATTGGAATTAACCCGCAAATGTTTGATGGCAATTTGGGATCATAATTATGGGTTGCATATGGTCACCAAGAGCTGTCTCATCGAACGTGATATAGATTTACTGCAGGATTTGAGCAGTATCCACTGTTCGGTGGCGATGACAGTTACTTCTGCTTATGATGAATTATCTGCTAAGGTGGAACCTTTTGCTCCTTTATCTTCTGAAAGATTTAAAACCCTCCGTAAATTAAAAGACAGCAATATCTACACAGGACTCCTGCTGATGCCGGTTCTGCCCTTTCTGCAGGACAATAAGACTAATATCGGGTTGATCATCGAAAAAGCACATCAGGCCGGTGTGGATTTTATTTTTCCCTGGTTTTCGGTCACTTTACGGGACAGGCAGAGGGAATACTACTACAAAAAGCTGGATGAACTATTCCCTGGTTTACGTAAGAAATATGAAAAAGAGTATCGGCAGAATTATGAGTGTGTGAGCCCGAATAGTCAGAAGTTATATGAATTCTTTTATGAAGAGTGCGGGAAACGCGGAATCATTACGAGTATGCAGAAACTGCCGTGGGTGGATGATAATTGAGAATTAGGTAAAGTCATGAGTCCACAGTCATGAGTCCTGAGTTGGTGGGGAAGAGACGCTTTCCCGAGAGTTTTTAACAGGGATATCCAGGATGAACAGGATTTACGAGTGGTCAGATTTAGGGGTTAAGGTGGAAATTGCGTATAAATAGACCCGGCATTCATGCCGGGGAGTAGAATTAAAAACATCTCCCAACCGGCTTTAGCCCAACTCTCTACAAAGATTTTGCCCAAAAAATGAAAGAATTTCAGTTGTAAGGTACTATGTATTCAATCCTTTCTGTTTTATAACTATCTGTGATTATCTGCGAATTCTGTGAAAATCCGTGTTCTATTAAGCGTCCTATACATCGCTTTTCCAAGATGGCTACACGAATTTCCTTGTTTTTACATTTTCTCTTGACCGAAAGCTTTAGGGATTCTTAAATTACATCTAATAAAAATTGTTCTGGAGGTATGGAACAAAAGTTGATTGTGAAACTATTCACAAACTGCTTTATTATAAAAAAATAACCTTGAGTTGCAAATGGAAAAGAAGCTCCGGCGTGACTCTGTAAAAGATCACAAAGGAGAATTGGCCATGTTAAAGCATTTTATTCTTATTTTCGCTATATTAGTTTTAGGTCTATCCTGTGTTTTTGCATTTGCAAATGGTACAGGAACATCTACGGACCCTTATCAGATAACTACTCCGGCAGATTTGAATTCTGTCCGCAATTATTTGGGAACTGCAAATTCCTCCAAATGCTTTAAATTGATGAACAACATCGATTTACTGGCTTATTTGTCATCCGGCGGAGCTGGTTATGCAATGTGGGGAAGTAATGGATGGCTTCCAATTGGCAACAGTTCAAACTACTTTTACGGTACCTTTGATGCAAACAATTATACGATCAGCAATTTTAGAACCGCCTACTATGGAAATTATCATGGGTTATTCGGAATATTAGGAGCAAGTGGTGTCTTAAAGAATGTAGTGCTTGCCAATAATTGTTATATACTGGGAGATTACGAAACAGGCTCCCTTTTGGGCCGTAATAATGGTATTGTTCAGAACTGCCGCTCTGCTGCAACTGTCAATATTGGGAATGCAGAATCAGGTGGTGGTCTGGTCGGTTTCAATACCGGAACAATTATCGGCAGCAGTTTCTCAGGTATAATCATCAGATCCGGCGGTAGTGTCAGTTGTAATAGAATTGGTGGAATAGCAGGCACAAATGATACAGGAGCTTTGATTATTGAGAGTTCTTCAACAGGAAGTGTTACAGGTAATACCTGGTGTGGTGGATTAGTTGGCTGGAATAATGGCACCATAAATCGTTGTTATACAGCAGGTACTATTAACGGAGCACAAAACTCTATCGGAGGAATGGTTGGGCAACATCAGGGTACTATCCTAAACTCTTATTCCAAGGCAGCCGTATCCGGGGCTCAATACGTAGGCGGTTTAGTTGGCTTCAATTCCGGTAGTACTGTTACGAATTGCTTTTCCACCGGTACCGTCAGCGGTAGTATCAGAGGTGGTCTTAGCGGTCAGACGGGAGTAATAGTTACAAATTCTTACTGGGATACTCAAACCAGCGGTCTGGCTACTTCTTATGGCGGTA
>CAYQPF010000060.1:0-27531 GCA_964419225.1 uncultured Candidatus Cloacimonadota bacterium
CACTTTTCATGATCTTCGACCCAGCTTGCAAACCTCTACTGCACAATCCGGGATAATGACAAGAAACTGCCCTTCTAAGATCCAGTGTCCTGCAGACCTGAAGCTCGTATATTCAACAGTCGACAAATTGTCGATAGTTCCACTCAGGCTTAATTACTAAACTAATCAAACCGAATTTAAATCTTTCTGATATAGAATCAATGGTTTAATTATTTTTCTTGACTATTTAATTAATTATTTTCAATGTAGTTATTGATATTTCACTTTGTATTGTTAATATATCTTGGGATGGGTTATTACCACTACCTGTTCCTTAAGAAATGGAGGAAAAATGAAAAAGCAATTTGTCCTGTTCTTTTTGGTACTTACCTTTGTATCACTTAACGCTTTAGCCGACTACTATCCAAGAACTACTATTGCCGAACTTTTCACGGCAACCTGGTGCGATTACTGTCCACTGGCCTATGAGGGGTTAGATTCTGTTCACACCCAATATGATCCGTCTGAGTTCTTGAGTGCAAGATTTTACAGTTCTTCCAGTAATGGAGGCTACTCCATTCCCGAGTACTCTGACAGAAGAAATTATTATAATGTTCAATACCTGCCTACTGTTTTTTTTAATGGTAGTAATAAGTTCATAGGTGGTCACCCGGTGATAGCAACTGGATTACCTTTTCAGGAAGTAGTGAATAAAGAGGTTTTTCGAGCTTCACCCATTAAGGTGGAAGTTCTTAGTTTTAATACCCAAACAGGAGAAATTTCTGCCCAAGTGACGATGAAATCACAAACTGAAGCTATTGCCAATGCCAGACTTCGGTTTTATCTGGTAGAGAATAATATTGAAGAAGATGTTACGCATTGTGTGAAAGATATTATGGAAGTTGGTTTTAATCTGAGTGGAGCTGGTCAAACTTTTTCTTCAACTCAAACCTTCGACACCAGTTTAGTTGGCGATCTGAATAATTGTCAGGCATATGTGTTTGTTCAGAATCCGGATAAAGCGGTATTAAATGCCTGTTCGAGTATTCCTTTACCGGAATATAAAATCAGAGCAGCTCTCAAAGAACCCCTGATTTTTATAGGCAATACAAATGAACTGGTAAACGGACCAGAATTCACGATCTTCAATCTGGGAAGTGCTGCTGCAGTCAATATTTCCATAGTTGTGGATGAAGCACCCGAGGGTGAACTCTCCCTTACTTTCTGCGATGATAACAATTGTTTTCCCGGTGCTTATGATTTCAATCTGTCTTCAGGAGGCACTAAAACTTTTCATGCTTCCTTGCAAAGTGCTCAACCTGGAATGATCAAATTTCATTTTCTGGTCAGTTCTCCAAATATATCAACACCACTGATAATTCCCTTTACTTTTATTTCCAGAGATACAGAAGTGCTGATTGTTGATAGTAATCTAAACCCTTTTGTGGGTTTATATAAAACAGCCTTGGATTCCTTACAGATCTCTAATGGAATTTGGGACATATCCTTAGCCAAATTGACTCCAGAGATAGCATCGGAATTCGACAATTTGATCTGGTCAGTCAATAAAGTACCGCCTTTGTTTGATTCTCAGGATAAAACAACTATCTCTCAATTCCTGGATTCAGGGAATAAGAATCTGTTTCTTTCAGGCTTGGATGTTGTTTCGGATATTGGTTTTTCTGAATCACTTAATTATGATTTGAATTTCGTGAATAATTACCTGCATGCAAACTTTGTGGAATTCAGTCCGGAATTGCAAGAGCTTTCCGGAATAGTCGGGACTATTATGGAAGGACTGACGTTAAATCTTGCAGGTGGAGATGGCTCTAACAATCCTGGGTACTTAACCGGGATAGAACCGTTTGGAGCAAGTTCAGTATCTTTGTTCAGCTTTCCTTATAACTACAAAGCTGCCGTTTCAGCACAGCATGGAACATCCAAAGTGGTTTTCTTCGCTTTCGATTATGATTCCATCAACAATGCTTCTTCCCGATTAAGCGTTATGCAAAAGATCATGGAATACTTTAATGTTCTGGTTGATGTCAATGATCCCAATACTCCCATGCTCAGTAAATCACAACTTAATACAATCTACCCCAATCCCTTCAATCCGGTCACGACGATTAGTTATACGGTTGCTAAAGCCGGAGAAACTGAATTAAGTGTTTATAATATTAAGGGACAAAAAGTTAAAACCCTACTAAGTCAAAATTCAACAGCAGGTAATTATAAGGTAACCTGGAAAGGCGAAACCGATGCAGGCAAACAAGTATCAAGCGGAGTATATTTTGTGAAAATGCATACAGTTGATTCTCAAAGTATGAAAAAGATCGTTTTAATGAAATAGGCATTGCATGCAGCATATTTTACAGATATCATTCTAGAGGTGCTTAATTCTTTTGCATCCTCTAATCATATGATACGAGCTTAAAACGGGCATTATCATTAAGGGCGAACACACAGGTTCGCCCCTACAGATATATCCATACAAAGGGCAGTAAGGTGATAAATAATTCTATTTGACTTATTTATAATATTTTCTATTCTTTATTCTTTAGGAGGATAAATGACAGAGCAAAGTACTGTGTTTGCTGAAATTGTTGCCATTATCAAAGAAGAAATGGCGAAGTATCATGCTTTGGAATTGATTCTGTTTGGTTCTCGTGCTACAGGTACTGCAAGACCCGAAAGTGATTATGATCTAATGATTCTCGTGGATAATTTAATGGATAATAAAGAAAGGCTTAACCTCTACCAAACGATTTACCGTAAATTGCGCTCAGAAGATAAAATTATTCCCCTGGATATTATTATTAAAACAAAACAGGATTATGAGTTGGAAAGTGGATTTTTGGGCACTTTGTCTTTTGCAGTAAAGCGTGAAGGAATAGCAATATGAAGCATCTTGGTGTCGCTCATCTTATGGAGAAAGCTGAGGAAGACTGGGGTTCTGCTAAATTGCTTCTTGAGGTAAACAGTCCTTACTATAATGTAATTGGCTTTCATCTTCAACAATATATTGAAAAGGCCCTCAAAGCATATCTTGTTTCACGTGATTATGAACCACCGAGAACTCATGAACTCAGTACTCTGGTATCACTTTGTACCCGTTTTGATGATGATTTTAAATCTCTTGATCTCCCTGAAATTGATACATTAAACTACTTTGGTGTAACAGGCCGTTATGAGAATGTTTTTGAATTTAATCGGATAGATATTGAACATTTGTATTCCGTTGCTTTACAATGCAAAAATCTTATAGAAAAGAAGTTGCCTGAATAAAGATGTTAAATCAACTCTATTGAATTGAAATAAACTAAATTCTCTTTTATTATGAACCATTTTGACTCAGGATATTTAGACAGGTTGCCAGGTTCCGAAGGAAAAGCCAAAAAATATCTTGCCAGATTTAAATAGATTATCAATTATAAATTTACTCCTCACTAAAATCTTAGCATGCTCTTGGGACAAAAGAGATTTTTGCTGATAGTGGCAAGTTCCTGAGGAAAGGTGTCGGGTATCCAATGCCATAAAGTTAAGGAAAAATGACAGTTTTTTCCGTAAGCTAAAGCATACGGAATTACCGGCTAAAGCCAGCGTTCCATGTGGCAAAAAGCTTAGTCTAACGGCATTGATCAGGTATCAGTGGAGAGTAAAGGGAAAATTGCAGAAAATTGTGGATATCAGCAGTAAAATTTAAAGCAAATGTCATAGGAGAAAATAAGTGATCGAAGAAAGTAAAAACATATTCAAAAAAAATGAAATCTTAAGTATTTTAAAAAGAATTGGCAGATACATCAAAATCAATAAACACGTTTTAGCAAGCAAAGTTACGCTAATTGAACTTTTGGTCTTAAAATTTCCCTATCTTTTCCCGGATCAAAAAAATCCACCCTGTCTGACGATAGAATTAACAAATATCTGTAATCTGAAATGTGTTTACTGTAACAATCCCTTGTTCAAAGTTGACAGGATACATATGAGTGAAGAAGTCCAACAAAAAATTATAAACAATGTGAAAACAAATAGTATTAACAGAATAAGAATTGGTGGAGGCGAACCGACTCTGCATCCTAACTTTAGTAATTTTTGTAGAGAATTATCCAAACATACTAAATTTCTTTCCGTAGTTTCAAATGGGCAATGGGTTGAAATTGATACTGTTAAAAAGTTAATTGATGCAAATTTCAGTATGATTGAAATCTCTGTTGATGCAGGTGGAAAAGAATTGTATGAATCATCGCGTATGGGAGCAAGTTTTGAGCGTTTGCAGAAAAATCTCTTGGATTTAAGGGAGTATAAAAAAGCTGCAGGCTCTAAAACGATGATCAAGCTTAGATTAATGTTGCGACCATCAACAAAGGAAAGAGAAGTAGCAGAAATCAAACAGTGGAAAAACTATTGCGATACAGTTTTACCTCAATTCGTGATGAAGCACCCGGATTCAAACTATGATTCAGACATATTTATGCCTTATCATAGGTATAAAAACACAATTCCGCGCTGTACAATGCCATTTAAAGATTTGCAAATTAGAGTAAATGGTAACATTCCTTATTGTCAGGTATTAGGAAGCAAAATACAGGATTCGGAAAAATTGATTGCCGGGAATATCTTGTCATCGACAATTAATGAGGTCTGGAATACTGAGATAAAAAAATTTAGAAATGAACACAGAAAGAAAATTCATCAACTCACTAAGGTCTGTAAAGGTTGTAAAGGGACGTAAAAAGTTTATCTTTGTCACGACGATGAGCATTAGAGAATATCATTAGGGCGAGTTGCCTATGCTCCCAAGAGAAAGCCAATAAATATCTTGCCAGATTCAATTAGATTATCATATTTTACTAAGTAGGCAAGGTGGCAATGCCGTAAAGTTAAGGGGAAAACGAGGTATTTCTGATTAATTTACCCTCATCCTAACCTTCTCCCTAAAGGAGGGAGAAGGAACTGAATTGTTTGAAGGTGTTACATATGCTGAAAGAAAAAGCTTGGCTTAGCGTCAGGGGGCAGTATGCAGTGGGCAGTTAAATCTGTTGGCGATAAAGTACCGTACGGAAAATTTGAGATCATAGATTCCAGGTTTGAGAATACAGTCAATTTCGTATATCAGAATTACCTGATCTCTGTTGTGACCGATAAAATCGGAGCAGGCCCACATAACATTGTTTTAGAAAACTATGATCTGCAAGAGCTAGTATCTTTAGAAATCGGGCCAGGTGTCAGGTGCCAAAAGATAGGTGTCAGGTGTCAGGTGTCAGGTGTCAGTGGAGAGAGGGAGATAGAGATAGGGGAAGATCTGATCTATAACTCAGAATTACAGGAAGCGGATTTTGAGTTAAGAATGGTCGAAGAGAATTTGCATCTGCTGGAAGAATACATCTTACAAAATTATCCGGATAAAGGTTTGTTATTCTTATACCAGGAGAAAGAAGCCATTTTTGATGATCAAAATATTACCTTCGATAATTATCTCAGAGCCAATATGCAGGAAGCATTTTTGTTCCTCAAAACAGGACAAATAGCAAAAGCAGTAGTCGAATTCCGGGGTAAAGGATACGGTCTGACCCCTTCAGGAGATGACTTTCTGGTCGGATTAATGCTGGGTTTGACTTTTAGGGAAAAAATTCTAAAAAATAAGTTTACAAAAATAAAGGCAATAATATATGCTGGTCTGTTGAGTAAGAGGTATCTAACTAATACATTTTTACTACAGGCATTTCAAGGCTGGTATAACCAACCCTGGAAGAATATACTCATCAGTCTGGGTGGAAAACAACCCGGAATGATATATAAGTGTGCAGATGAAGTGATAGGAATTGGTTCTACTTCCGGTGCAGACCTGATGGCAGGATTTATATCAGGTGTCAGGTATCAGGTGTCAGGTGTCAGTGGGGAGAGAGAAGAGAGTCTTTTCCAAATATAATAAAATTAAGGCTAAGACAGATAAAGGGGTGAATATGCCAATACAAGGGAAAATAATTAGCGGGAAGTATTTGGATTCAGTAAAATTAATGCTGATCTCCAAAGAAATCCGACAAAGAGAAGGTGTGTTGGATGCCGTGGCGATTATGTCCACACCTGAAAACAAATCAATATTAAAAGCAACAAACATGCTTTTACCTGAGTTTGAGACTGCAAAAGACATGGATATCTGTATCGCAGTTAAGACCGAAGACGAAAAGATTATTCCTGAACTTATGGAGTTATTGCAAACCTGGATAGAAAAAGGTCTGCCTAATACAAAAGCAAAAAGCGACAAACAAGTATTACCCCGGAGCATTGAAACAGCTCAGACTACTTTACCTGAGGCAAATTTGGCATTGATTTCTGTCGCCGGTAAATACGCTGCTTCAGAGGCACATCAGGCTTTGGATCTGGGCTTGAATGTAATGCTGTTCAGCGACAATGTTTCACTGGAAGACGAACTGGCCTTAAAAGAAAAAGCCATAACCAAAGACTTACTGATGATGGGACCAGACTGTGGTACTGCTATTATCAATGGAACACCTCTGGCATTTGCCAATGTAGTTCGCAGTGGTAAAATCGGGATTGTTTCAGCCTCCGGAACCGGGTTACAGGAAGTCAGCAGTATCATCCACAATCTGGGTGAAGGAATTTCCCAGGCGTTTGGTACAGGTGGCCGGGATGGTAAGAAGGAAATCGGCGGATTAATGATCATCAATTGCCTGAAATACCTGATCGAAGATGAAAACACATCTGTCATTGTCCTGATCAGTAAAGTGCCGGATGCTGAAGTAGCTGCAAAGATCATGGAAGTATTAAAAACCACCTCAAAACCGGTAATCGTTAACTTCCTGAAAGTATTTGATTTCCCGGTACTGCCTAATCTCTACCCGACAGATACACTGGCAGATACCGCTTACGCTGCATGCTCCCTATTACATGAAAAAGAAAACAACCCAATAGATATACCCAGAATAAAGCCCAAGGGCAGTTCTTACAGGCAATTGTTCAAAGTTACCATTCCCAAAGCACCCAGAACCTGGTTAAGAGGTATATACAGCGGTGGGACTTTATGCTATGAGGCACAGAGAATTTTCCTCAAAGAACTGGGAATCAGTGCGAATAGCAACGCTCCCCTGGAAGCTGCGAATAAACTCGCAGATGTCTGGAAAAGTAAGGAAGATACCATAATTGATATCGGAGCCGATGAATTTACCGTTGGGAGACCTCATCCTATGATAGACTATTCTCTGAGACTGAAAAAACTCGAAGAAGAGAGTAATGATCCGGAAACTGCTGTGATTTTACTCGACATAGTTCTTGGGTATGGTTCTCATTTAACACCACATCTGGAACTGGCTCCTGTAATTAAAAAGATCACTTCCACGACAGATATCATAGTTATATGTGCTGTGGTTGGCACAGATGGTGACCCGCAAAACAGGCATGATGTTACCCATGATTTAAAAGAATGCGGAGCAATTGTGTCCACCACCAATGCTGAAGCATGTGAGATTGCTCTGGAAATAATCCATGCTCTGAGGAGGTCATAAATGCCATTCAAGACAATAAAAAATCAACTTAAAGTCATAAATATCGGACTGGAATCCTTTCAGGAAGATCTATCAAAACAAAAGATCGAATGTGTGCAGGTGGATTGGGTTCCTCCTGTAATGATAAATGCTCATACCAGAGTCAGGAACACTGAATTTGAGCAGAAAGTGGCACTTGCCAATCAAAAGGTAATTGACATTATTCAAAGAGGGAAACCTATTTTGACAGGGCTTGATATTGCCCGTAATGTAATTCCCGGAATGCATGAGAACCTGATCCTGCATGCCGGACCTCCCATTACCTGGGAAAGAATGTGCGGACCAATGCGGGGAGCTATCATTGGAGCTCTGATCTACGAAGGTAAAGTTCAAACCGAAGAAGAAGCTGAAAAACTGGCTGCATCAGGCAAGATAGAATATGCACCCTGTCATGAACATAATGCTGTCGGCCCGATGGCAGGTATTATTTCCCCCTCTATGCCTGTATTTATAATAAAGAATGAAACCTTCGGTAATTATGCCTATTGCACCCAGAATGAAGGTTTGGGAAAAGTTCTGCGATATGGAGCATACGGCCCGGAAGTTATTACACGCCTTAAATGGATGGAAAAAATACTGTATCCGGTCCTGAATAAAGCAATTCAAAGACTCGGTTCCATAGATTTAAATAATCTCATCGCCCAGGCACTGCATATGGGTGATGAAGTACATAATCGCAACAGAGCAGGCACATCTTTACTCTATCGCCAGCTCACACCTGCAATCATCAGATCTGCTGAAAATATGGAAGATGCAGCCAGGGTTTTGGAATTCATCAACGGGAATGATCACTTTTTCCTGAATCTTTCCATGCCGGCTTCCAAAGCAATTCTTGATGCTGCCAGAAATATTGAGAACAGCAGTATTGTGGTAGTTATGGCACGTAATGGCACAGATTTCGGGATCCAGCTATCGGGAACAGGAAACCAATGGTTCACCGGCCCTGCGATGGTGCCTGATGCACTTTACTTCCCCGGTTATTCCAAGGCAGATGCCAATCCGGACATTGGTGACAGTGCGATCACAGAGACTGCAGGACTGGGTGGTTTTGCCATAGCTGCTGCACCGGCTATCGTACAGTTTGTCGGGGGATCAGTCTCCGATGCCTTGAAATATACTCAGTGGATGTATGAAATTACAACTGCAGAAAGTAATACTTACCAAATACCAAATCTCGATTTCCGGGGAACACCCTTGGGAATAGATGTGTTCAAAGTAATCGACTGCAACCTGACCCCGTTTATCGATACGGGTGTGGCCCATAAGAATGCCGGAGTCGGCCAGGTGGGAGCAGGTGTAGTAAAAGCACCGATGGAACCTTTCCTCAAGGCGGTTACTCTGTTGGCAGGGGTAGAGGGGAAGTTGAGAGTTGAGAGTTGAAAGTTGAGAGTTAGAGAGTCGGAGGGACACTTAATAGAACGCGGATAACGCAGATCAGACAGATGGTCACAGATCGAGAGAAAGGTGTGTCTGGGAAATTGAGAGTTGAGAGATAGAGAAAAATTAAAGATAATTGGAGGAACTATGAATAATGAAAAATTTTTAGACATAATGAGCAATGCCAAGATGTATGATTTAACCCAAAGACTGAGTATTCATACACCACCCTGGCCCAGCTATATCCCGCTGAGTTTACAGTATTTTAAGAGAATCGCCGGCGCACATATGGGAATGGGTGCTAATGGACAAGTCCTTACTACAAGTAACCATGTTGGCACACATATTGATGGAGAGATCCATTTCCATTCCAGCGGAAGAACGATCGGTGATGTTCCTTTGGAAGAATGGGTAGGAGAAGGCGTTGTTGTTGATATTTCTGACGAAGTTGGTGACTATGATCTTTACACTCCTGAAATGCTGATGAAGAAAGTTGAGATCAAGAAAGGAGATATTTTGATCATCAATACAGGTTACAATCGATATGCCTGGGATCAGCCTCAGTCCGATGAAGTACGCTATTTTGTCAAACATCCGGGACCGGATCCATCTTTCCATACCTGGGCCTTAGATATGAAGATCAAGTGGATCGGTGTAGATTGCGGAAGTGCAGATCATCCCATGAACACTATTATTCGTACATGGCACCCTAAGTCTTTCCTGGAAGCAGAGAAGAAACTTATGGCAAATTACGGCAAAATGTGGGATGAGATGTTCCCTCCCGAAGAATTCTATCAGGTAATGCATCTTAAACTATTCCCCAAGAAACTTGTTCATGCCGAAAACATCGGTGGAGACATAGCAAAAGTTAGCAATAAGAGACTCTGGATTGGATTATTCCCGCTCAAAGGAATAGAACTTGAATCCTCCATGTGCCGTGTTATGGCTCTCGAATATTAGGATTAGGAGTATTTATGGCAGCAACCCATGAATTTACTTACTACAAACCGCAAAATCTGGCGGAAGTACTGTCCCTGCTGGAGCAGTATAACTCAGATGCCAGGATTCTGGCAGGCGGAACAGATCTGGTTGTCTATATCAAAGAGGATATGGACAAACCAAAAATTGTGATTGATGTTAAAAATGTGCTTGAACTCAAAAAAATTGAAGTGACTGATACCGGTCTTTTCCTCGGAGCTTTAACTACCTTCAGTGATATCATGAAGAACGAACATATCAAAGAAGAATACCTGGTTTTGTGGGAATCAGCTAAAATGGTGGCATCCGTCGGAATCAGGAATCGGGCTACAGTTGCCGGAAATATTTGTTCGGCAGTTCCTTCCCTCGATTCAGCACCTGCATTACTGGTGTATGAAGCTGATGTTATTGTTGAAAGTACGAAAGGATCAAGACGGATTCCGATTTTGGAATGGTTCAAAGCACCCAGAAAAACAGCAAAGAATCCCGATGAAGTTTTACTGGGAATCGAAATCAAGAAACCTGCAGATAAAAATGCAGGCTGTTATTTGAAACTTGGCAGATACGGCGGAGAAGATCTTGCTCAGGCAGGAGTTGCTGTATTTTTAAATACAAAAATGGAAATCAGAGTCGCCTGCTGTGCAGTCGGTCCCATACCCAAAAGAATCTTTTCTGTGGAGAATTTACTTTCCGGTAAAGATCTAACACCAGAGTTAATGGCTCAGGCTCAAGAACTTTTAGTATCAGAGATCTCCCCTATTACGGATATCCGCTCCAGTAAAGAGTACCGGTTTCATATGTGTAAAATAATGCTGGAAAGAGGATTACAGGTTTGTAAAGACCGTTTGAACGGTATTAAGATAGATAACAAGACGGTTTTAGGGGGTTAACATGACAGAAGTAAATTTTATCCTGAATAATGAAAAAAGAAGCGTTTATGTTAAATCCAATGAAACCTTACTGGATGTTCTCCGTGATAAAATGGGCTGTAAAAGCCCCAAATGCGGTTGTGATCGTGGCGACTGTGGAGCTTGTGCAGTCCTGCTGAACGGTCAAAGTGTGCGGAGTTGTTTAATTTTTGCCATCGAAGTCGAAGGTCAGGAAGTCATTACTTTGGAAGGAATTTCCCAGGATAGCCTGAGCACAATGCAGAATATCTTTATTGAGATGAACTCCTTTCAATGCGGGTATTGTGCCCCGGGAGTAATTATTTCCACAACAGAATTGTTGATTGAAAATCCACATCCGGATCTGGAAGAAATAAAAGAAGCTTTATCAGGAAATCTGTGCCGTTGTACAGGATATACTCCTATCTTCGATGCGATCCTCAAACATACATGTAAGGAGGAAAAATGAAGGATTATACTTTCATTGGAAAACCAATAGTCAGGATCGACGGCAAGGAAAAAGTTTCCGGAGCTGCTATCTATGCTGATGATATTGATTTTGGACCCAACCTTCTGCATGCTGCAATTGTTGCCAGTACAGAAGCTCATGCTCTGATCAAGTCAATAGACACCTCCGAAGCAGAACAGATTCCGGGAGTAGTTAAAGTTTTCACAGGCAAGGATTTCCCTTACAAATTCGGTTTGTATATGAAAGACCGTTATATCTTTGCCCAGGATAAAGTCCGTTTCATTGGAGAGCAGGTGGCTGCAGTGGTTGCACGGACACCTGAAGCTGCCCAGAGAGCAGCAAAACTGGTGAAGGTTGATTATGAACCGCTTGTCGTTGTAACCAATCAACTCGAAGCTTTGAAGGAAGATTCGATTAAGATTCATCCTGATTTAGGCGAATATCCCCATGTACCCTGGTTCTTTCCCAAAGCAGGGACAAATGTGGCTCATTGGCGTAAAACCCGCCGGGGTAATCTGGAAAAAGGCTTTTCAGAAGCTGATTATATTCTGGAAGACACCTACGAAGTCCCCCGCTATGCCCATTGCGCCATTGAGACACATGTGGCAATCGGCAAATTCGATTACTCGGACAGACTGACTGTTTGGAGTTCCTCTCAATCACCGCATACCCAAAGGCATTTATTTGCTGAAGCTCTTGCCCCGATGGGCTTGACTCACAAAAATGTCAGAGTGATCACCCCCCATGTAGGTGGTGGTTTCGGCGGTAAAGCCGGCGTAACGATGGAAATTATACCTGCTGCTTTGGCTACCAAGTTGAAGGGCTATGCTGTGAAACTGCGTTGGACCAGAGAACAGGAATTCATCAATACCTATCAACGTCTTGGAGTAGTGGCTGAGGTAAAAGTCGGAGTAAAGAATGACGGCACAATTACTGCCATAGACCACAAGATATATTGGGATGCAGGTGCTTATGTCGAATACGGGGCAAATGTGGTCAATGCTGTTGGATTATCTGCAATTGGTCCGTACAGAGTTCCCAATCTGTCCATAGATTCGGTCTGTATTTATACAAATCTTCCTCCGGGAGGAGCATATAGAGGCTTTGGTTATTCCGAATTCCTGTTTGGACTCGAATCCCACATGACCAGAATCGCTAATCATTTAAACATTGATCCTGTAGAATTCAGGAAAATAAATGCTATCAAAGAAGGTGATACTCTTGCCTATGGTGCTCACATGAATCCCAACGGTTTACTTGAAGCCATAGACAGAGTTGCCAAAGAGATCGAATGGGGCAAAAAAGTAGAATCAACAGACCCCAACAAAGCTATCGGAAAGGGCTTCTCCTTATTCTGGAAGGCACCCGCAATGCCGCCTAATGCCTCTTCCTCTGCCTTCTTGAAATTCAATGAAGATGCCAGTATCAATTTGATCATCTCGGGAATGGATATTGGACAGGGTTATCAAACTGTAATGGCTCAGATCGCAGGTGAAATTCTGGGAGTGAATCCAAGTAAGATCAGAGCTGAAACTCCAGATACAGACAGGAATCCCTATGAATGGCAAACAGTTGCCTCACATATTACCTGGGGCAGTGGAAATGCCGTAAAGAAAGCTGCCATAGATGCCAGAGATCAAATACTTGATTTGATCGAGAGAGTATATTGCCTGCCCAAAGATCAGCTTTATCTGGAAGATGAAGCTGTGAAATGTACCACAGATAAGAATTTCATCAAACCTTTAAGAGATTTTGTCGTGAATGGGATCATGACAGAAGACGGCACCTTTAAAGGTGGTCCGATCAATGCCAGAGGAACTTTTATGCCTGAATTCTCATCAGCAAACAGTGATCCGGAAACAAGTCAGGGCGGACATCCCAATGTGCATTATACTGTGGGAGCAGGAGCTTTGACCCTGGAAATCGATAAACAAACTGGTAAAATGCGTGTTTTGAAAGCAGTGGAAGCAGTGGATGTAGGCCAGGCACTTAATCCTGATCTGATCAAAGGACAGATTACCGGAGGTTTACTGCAGGGTTTAGCTACTGTGCTTTATGAAGATATGCGGTACGATGCCAAAGGCAGGCTGTTGAATCCCAATTTCACTGACTACAAGATTCCCACCGCGATGGATGTACCTGATGAAATAGTCCCGATTATCATCGAAGTTCCTCAGCCAGATGGTCCGTTTGGTGCCAGAGGTGTCGGCGAGCATACCATGCTTCCGGCTGCACCGATGATTGCCAATGCTGTCGAAGATGCTCTGGGTATCAGAATCAAGAGTATGCCCATCACGGCAGAAAAAGTAGCAATGGCAATGCTGAAGAAGGATTGAGGACAACATAAGTAATACCAGGACACTCTGAGCAATCGGAGTGTCTTTTTTTTTCGGAGAAACAAAAGAATTGGAGAAAAAAAAGTTGATGGACTATATGGACTATATGGACTATAGGGACAATATGGACAAATAATCACATAAAATTTTAATTAACTGGTTTGGAAACGTAGAATAGCAAATAAATCGGGGTACTCTCAATTTTTAACTTGACTCTGAATTTATAATCCTAATATTTAGGTTAACACATTAATGGAGGAATTATGGAAAAAACTGGTCAACAAAAAGTTGGTGTTTATGTTGATTCGGCAAATATTGCTCAGAGTGGCGGTTATGGAATGCACTATGATGTATTAAGGGATTTTGCCTGCAGAAATCAGGGAATTGCTATGCGTCTGAATGCTTATGTCGCCTTTGACGATGAAAAAGCTAAAGTTAATAAAGAATATGCCCGCAATTCACACAATTTTCATTCAATCTTAAGAGATTTTGGATTTAAAGTTATTGTAAAAAATGTACATTGGTATGTGGATGAATCCAATGTCAGATACGGCAAAGCCAATGCAGATCTGGACATGGCTGTTGATGCTCTTCTACAGTCTGAAAGACTGGATTATGTCCTGATCGCAACAGGTGACGGTGATTTTATTCAAGTGATCAGAGCACTGCAAAACAGAGGTTGCCGTGTAGAAGTATTAGCATTCAAGAATGTCTCTCAGAGTCTTAAAAGAGAAGCCGATGTTTACACCTCAGGTTATTTAGTACCAGAACTTTTAACTACAGAAAACGACAATGGCGTTAAATGGGGAGAAGTCGGCAGCAGAGTTCGTGGAAATTGTTATTCTTATTTTCATAATAATGGCTATGGGTTTTTAAGATTTTTAAAAAAGTATAATGCTCCGATGTGGATCACTGATTCCAGAAAAGATATTTCCCCCTATGAAACGGTATTTGTCCATGAAACTCAATTGCCCGAGAATGTTGAACCGCATCAATTACCTAACAGGGAAATGATCTTTGAATTCAAGATCGTCAACAGCGAAAAAGGATTACAAGCTGTAGATTTGAAACTGATCCACCATAACTAAATATGAATTTAGCCTTTTACATTTCCAATCATGGTTTTGGGCATGCGACAAGAAGCTGCAGTCTGATTGAAGAGTTCATTAAAATTGGTATAACATGTCACATAATCACAGACAGACCTGATTTTATTTTCGAGAATTTGAATCCGCAATTTGCCATTCACAGAAAAGTAGCTATTGATTTTGGCATTAAGCAGGACACCTGGATCCATCCGAATAAAGAGAAAACTAAATCTGCTTTAGTTAATTTGTGGGATAACAAACATCAAATTATCCAGGATGAACTGGAATATATGCAGAAGAATCAGATCGATGCCATAATTTCAGACATACCTCCCCTGAGCTTCATCATTGCCAGGGAGGCAGGCCTGCCCATTATTGGAATCTCAAACTTTGACTGGTATTTTGTCTATGAAGAAATGCTGAAAGATGACCCTGAAATTACTCATATATTAGAGGAAATGAAGTCAGCTTATGAATATGGATTGTGTATTTATAAGCTGCCTTTTTCGCATCAGACAAGTTGTGAAGGCTTTTCCCGGATCAAAAATAAAGGTGTTTTATCAAGGAGTGGAAAAAGCAAACGAGAAAAGATCATACAGGATTTTAGTATTCCGGAAAATCACAAAGTCTGCTTAATAACCTTTGGAAATGCTAATGAGAATCCTCTTAACATGGACAAACTTTGTAACGCACCTAATTTAACTGTCCTCGCCAGAATGGAATCCTTCCATCATGACAACTTCAGATATTTACCAATTGATTATGACTTTGTAAGCTTAGTATTCTCCGCCGATATCATTATTGCTAAAACCGGTTATAGCACTCTGGCAGAAGCCTGTCAAACCGGTAACTTACTCGTTTATACCGACAGAAACGGCTTTCCTGAAGATGCTGCCTTGATCAACGGAATCTGCTCTTACCCCAACTCTATTCACTTTCCCTGTGATAAAGTTTACGATGCTGACTGGAATTCTATCGTCCAAAACAGCTCAATTGATCACAAGATAAATCCTTGTTACAAACCTCAGAACCTACAAATTACTAAATCCTTGATCTCTGATTTTTATCCAGATAAAGAAAAAAACTACTGCATAATTGATGTAGGAACTAATAATATTTTGCTGCTTTGGGTTCAGATTATGACTGATGACTCTTATAAGATTATCCACAGAGCCTCAGTAGTTTCAGCTCTCGGTAAAAATATGAAACAGAATATTCTGACAAAAGCAGGACTGAAAAGGGCCATAACTATTCTGCAGGATTATCTGGAATTATCACAATCCTTTACCGGCAATATCATAGTAACAGGCACCAGCTGTTCACGGGAAGCTACCAATATTCACCTTTTGAGCGATTGGTTAAAGACTAAGTACAATATCGAATACCGTATTCTCTCCGAAGAGGAGGAAGGCTTGTATAACGGACTGGCTTCGATTAAGGAATTTCCAGAACTTGATACTTTTGTCAGTTTTGATATCGGAGGTGGAAGTACTGAATTTACCCTCGTTAAAAACGGTGAAATTGTTCTCACCCAAAGTCTGGATCTGGGATTGAGAAGACTTGAAAGCTATTTCTCTAATGATTTAATAGCTAAAACTTCTTATACCAGAGATCAATTGCACAAATTAAAGAAAGATTTTTTTGAATCAAAAACTCTTGTTGGCATAGGCGGTACAGTATCAAATCTCAGTGCAGTGAAACTTCGTTTAGAGAAATACGATTCAGCTAAAGTACATAAATCTAGCATAACTTTAGGTGATTTGACAAATTTTATGGATCTGTTCACCGGCCTAAATCTGGAAAAAATTAGCGAACTTATGCCTTTCGAGCCTCAAAGAGCAGGTATTATCATTTACGGCGTAATGGTTGTAAAAGAAATACTTGATTTATTTGGAATGCATACTATCTTGGTTAGTGACAGAGGTCTCCAATTCGGGATACTCTCTGAGATGATAAAAGGAAAAGGTAATGTCAATTAGAAGAGACAAACCATTGTTCACCCAGGAAAGTTTTGGGATCATAGCCGGTCCTTGTACAATCGAGAATTACGAGGATTTGTACATCATTGCTTCGGAACTGAAGAAACGGGGCATCAATATGTTCCGCGGAGGGGCTTTCAAGATGAGGACCTCACCTTACAGTTTTCAAGGCTTAGGACTGGAAGGGTTAAAGATCATCAAAAAAGTGGCAAATGAACTGGACATGATCTCTGTTTCGGAAATTGTCAGCGAAGAAGATATTGCCATAATGTCTGAACATGTGGATATTCTTTTGATCGGCACCAGAAATATGCAAAACTACAGATTGCTGCAAAAGCTGGGTAAAATTCCTAACCCTATCATCCTGAAAAGGGGCATGGCGAACACTATCGAAGAATGGTTATTATCCGCCGAACATATCCTCTATAATGGCAACAAGGATGTGATTCTCTGTGAAAGAGGAATCCGCACTTTTGAAACTGCCACGCGTAATACTCTAGATATCAGTGCTATCCCTCTGGTCAAATCTCTCAGTAAACTTCCTATCATCGTCGATCCCTCACACAGCAGCGGAAACAGAGATCTGGTCACTCCTCTGAGTTGGGCGGCTGCAGCTGCCGGAGCAAACGGACTGATCATCGAAGTTCACCATCAACCCGAACGTTGCATCTGTGATGGACATCAGACCATTAACTTTGAGCAGTTGGATAAATTGTTACAGCCTCTGGAGACACTCACAAGTTTGTGGAAATAATACAATAACTTAAAGCTAAAGGGACATAAATTAACAATTGAACGTTGACAATTGGAAGGAGAAATGATGATAATACTAATGGTAAAGATGAGAATTATCTGAACCATTGTTGTTGGAATTTAACAGTATTAAAGACAGAATGAACACCAAGGATGAAGAGGGCTAGTTATTAGTTGTTAGTTGTTAGTTAGGAGAAGACTTACGAGAGAGAGAATTGAGACATAAAAAGATGGTAAATGACAATAATCAGTAGAGAAGGAGGAGTTTTCTGATTCTCATACACAGCTTCAATCGCTCTTTTAATCATACATCCACCCTGTTTTGTGTAAATCTGATACCACACTTCCACATTTACACACAACTTCAGCACATTATTTGTCTGAATAAAAAAAGCCCTATCACTCGACAGGGCTTTTTTTTATTTTTTTGAGTGTGGTTAATCACTGAATTTTCTGAGGAAAGAAGGTATATCTGATTTAGTCTGAGTGTAGGTATTGAAATCATCAATATTTTCACTTCTGGGTAAAACAGTAGTATTTTTTTCTTCAGCTTTTTTAATTCTCTGCATGATGCTGTTTAATTCATCAACTTCCTGAGATCTGCTTTTGTGATGCAATTCCGGCATAGGAAGAGTGTTCTTTCTAAAATCAACTTCTTTATTGTTGAGTCCGGTTGCGATAATAGTAACACTGATTTTTCCGGTCATGGCTTCATCAATGATCATACCTGTAATAATATTGGCATCTGAGCCTGATTCGTTGGTTATAACATGCATAACTTCATCAAATTCAGACATTTTCATGTCGTAACCGGTTGTGATATTAACAAGAAGAGCTTTACAACCTTCGAGAGAGATATCGTTGAGCAGAGGATTAGAGATAGCTTCTTTAGCAGCTTTGACAGCTCTGTTTTCACCTTCGCTGACGCCTGTACCCATAAGTGCATAGCCCATATCTTTCATCACAGTTCTTACATCGGAGAAATCCACATTCATATAACCGCTTAAGTTAATAATATCGGAAACAGCTTTTGCAGCTTCAAATAAAACATTATCAGCCTTTTTGAAAGCTTCCAGGATCATCATATCTGCATGAAATTCTCTAAGTTTTTCATTGGGAATAACGATCAAAGTATCGACATGTTCAGCCAATTTTGCAATACCGTCATCAGCATTGGATTTTCTTTTTGCACCTTCGCAGCCAAAAGGTTTACTGACAATACCAAGTGTCAGGATTCCCATTTCTTTGGCAATGGAAGCAATTACAGGAGCAGCTCCGGTACCTGTTCCGCCACCCATACCGGCAGCGATGAAGACCATATCAGCACCTTCCAGATGACCTTTAATTTCTTCCTGTGATTCTAAAGCTGCTTCTCGTCCAACGGAAGGATCTGCACCAGCACCCAAACCACGGGTTGTTTTTTTGCCCAGTTGCATTTTCACTTTGGCTTTAGACTTTTTGATATCTGTCATATCAGTATTTGCGGCAATAAATTCCACCCCTACCAACGCATGGTCGATCATAGTATTGATTGCATTTCCCCCGGCTCCACCTACTCCAATTATCTTTATAACTGTATTAAAAGGAGAACTGGTCATATCAAGTTCAATCATAATATTCCTCCTTAAATAAAATCTGAAAAGTTAAAGAACTTTTTTATTTTTTCGATTAAATTTTTAGTATTAACTCCGCTGCCCGATTTAGTTTTACGGGATTTGGGAGTACTTGCTCCTGTATCGATCATTTCTAAAGCATAATACAGAAGACCTACGCTGGTTGCATATTTGGGATTTTCCAAACGTGATGTTGCACCGTTGAGTTTGGAAACATCCGGATAACCTACTTTAACAGGCATATTAAAGATTTCAGATGTCAAAAAGGTAACGTTTCTCAAGAGAGAAGCACCGCCAGTTAAGACAACACCTGCTGTTAGTATTTCCAGATTGGAGAAATTGGAAATTGCTGTTTTGTAGCAGAGTTCCAGAATTTCCCGCATTCTTGGTTCAATAATATTGGCTACAGTTTTGATTTTGTTATTCGTGGGGGGTCTTCCGCCAATTCCATCAACCGTAAACTCTTCGTCTTCTTCGATGGATTCAGGTAAAGCATTGCCCAACTGAATCTTAATATTCTCTGCATATTTGTGGGTAGTTCTGAGCCCTATGGCCAGATCTGAAGTAATGGAATCACCTCCGATCGGCTTAACCTGGCTGAATCTGATACTACCCTTGTAATAGAGGACAATATCGGAAGTTCCACCTCCGATATCAATCAGAAGCACACCCAGTTTTTTCTCGTCTTCATTTAAGACAGCTTTACTGGATGCCAGAGGTTCTAATATAATATTTGCAGTATGATATCCTGCTACTTCTATACATTTTAAAATATTCCGCATCGCTGCGACATCTGCCAGAACTATATGAACATGAGCCGTAAGCTGGAACCCGTTCATATTCAAGGGATTAGTGATTCCATCCTGATTATCGATATCAAAAAATTGAGGTATGCCATGGATAATCTCCAGATTCTCGTTACCCGGCATAATTTTGATACTGTTTTTTGCATCATTTATGACCTGATCGATATGAGTTTGCGTGATTTCTCCAGGTTCATTACCGTTAGCTCCGGTTACTGATATTCTTCCAATAGCATTTTTACTCTTAATGTGCTCACCGGCAATGCCTGCATATATGTTTTCTGCCGGTAATTCTGAAGCTTCTTCCGCTTGTTTTAGTGCTTTTTTAATAGACTCTGCTGTGGCATTAATATCTTTTACGATTCCTTTTTCCAAACCATTCGAATCGGTAGTACCAATACCTTTTATCTCCAACTTATTATCTTCATTGAAAACAGCAATGATTGCACATATTTTTGTGGTTCCAATATCTAAAGCTGTAATAATTGTTTGTTTCATCTGTTCTCCTGCCTGGAAATTACTTGATTGGTGTATTGAAAATCAATAATAGAATTCTTCTCAAAACCCTTGTTTTCTTTCAAAAAAATCAACCTCTCTAGCTTCTCTTTCAAGTTTCCCTCTCCCAAGACAATCCTCGAACCGGACTCAGAATCTACAAAATATATCTGATTATCTTTTTTATAGAATTCTGATATATTGTCAACAAAAGAAGTATTAATTTTTGTGATTTCTTCACATATAAGATATATAGTGTTTATATAACTCCCGCCAATTCTTCTGCCTATGACAATCTGGGAGCTTTTCCTGCCGACATTAATTATAGGTAAGTCCTCTTTATATGTGTAATTACGATCAAGAACATATTTGTCTTTATCGATAGGGAAGAATACACCATCAATCGATTTTAAATAAAAATATCCTACTCTTTCCGTTACTGTTATCCTTAGAGTATGAGGTATTATTTTCGATATTTTTACACTTTTTACCCTGACAATGTTGGAATATTTCTTACTTACATCGGCACCCTTAAAAGAAAACAGGTTTTTGTTATAATAGTCTTCTGCCACATCCTTTAAAAAGTCCTTGGCTAAATTTTTATTCCCGACAATCTGAATATCACGTACCTGAAAATAATTGATTCTTTGTAATAAGTATCCGGCTCCATAGAAAAGCCCTGTCAGGAAACTACAAATTACTAAAAATATAAAAAAGTACCGACTGTTCCCTCTTCTTTTTCTTCTACTCATTATTTACAACCTCTATTTCCAATTCCAAACTAATCCTGTATTTTTGAAATACCTTATCTTTTATGACATTGATTAGATTTAAGACATCCCGAAAACTTGCATTATTTCTGTTAATGACAAAATTAGCATGTTTCTCACTAATCTGAGCACCACCCACCATCAATCCTTTCATGCCTAATGAATCGATCAAACGACCTGCTGATTCACCCTCAGGATTTTTGAAGAAACAGCCCAAATTCGGGTATTCTAAAGGTTGCTTTACTTTACGATCCAGGACATTATCACTGATTTTTTTCTTAATCATTTCATAATTCCCGGCTTTAAGTTCAAAACCAGCCTCTAAAACAATGCCCTTAATGGTTGTCTTACGATATTGAAAATCTATTTCTTCTTTTTGTAAAACTTGAACTTTGCCGTCTTGCAACACCTTTATCCATTTAAGATAATTACTGATTGTCTCGCCATAAGCTCCGGCATTCATTTTAATCAAACCACCCAAATGTGCGGGTATTCCTGCCAGAAATTCTAAACCACAAAGATTATGAGCAACTGCATTCATTAGAAATCTGTTAATATTATAATTCGCAGAAATTGTTATTTCCAACCCTGATACTTCATAAACAAAGGGCAGCTTACTATCTGAAATTAATACTGTTCCCGAAAGATCGCCAAACAAGGTATTGGAACCTCCGCCTACGAAATACCATGGAGTTCCGATATCAGACAACTTCTGCACCAGGTTGGATAATTCTGCATAGGTTTCAGGACAATACACTGCTAATGCCTCTCCGCCTACATTAAGGTGGGAAAAGGCCTTTACAGATATAAATTCCTGAAAGTAGTTCTGCATCATAATAATCCTAAGATCTCCTCTCCATATTTGTATATACTGCCGGCACCCATTGTTATCAAAAGATCTCCAGGTTCCAGATGGCTTTTCACTGTTTCTATGATCTGACTGTTCTCTTCTATATAATGCACATGCCGATGTCCTGATTGCATAGCTGCACTGGCTATCATTTTACCAGACACGCCTTCAATCGGCTGTTCTCTGGCCGGATAGATCGGAGCTATGAACAATAAATCTGACTGGAAGAAAGATCTTCCGAATTCCTGATAAAAATCCCGTGTTCTGGAAAACAAGTGCGGTTGAAACAACACAACAATTCTTCTGTCCGTATTTTCTCTAATTCCATTTAATGTCGCATGAATTTCTGTTGGATGATGGGCATAATCATCATAAACACATATATCGTTCTTCTCACCCTTGAGTTCAAACCTGCGATAAACACCCTTGTACTCTGCCAATCCGTCCTGAATAGCTTCAAAAGGAATATCGAGTTCCAATCCGACAGTTATCGCCAGTAAAGAATTAAGAATATTATGCATACCCATGACATTGAGTTCAACTTTCCCAAGTTTATAACCTTTGAATACGACCTGATACTCGGAACGGAAATTCTTCATCACTATATCCACAGCATGAATATCAGCCTGACGGGAAATTCCATAGGTAATTACTTTCTTTTCTATCTCTGGCAAAATTGACTGTACACCTATATCATCCAGGCATGCGATTACTGAACCAAAAAATGGTACTTTATTAGCATATTCCACAAAAGCTTTTTTGATATCTTTCAAATCTTTATAACAATCCAGATGGTCAGCTTCAATATTTGTGATACCGGCAATAATAGGACTGAGAGTCAAAAAGGAACGATCAAATTCATCAGCTTCCACGACAATATGTTTTCCGGCTCCCAGGATATTATTCGTACCAAAATTCATGACTCTTCCGCCCACAATAATGGTCGGGTCAAGATTAGCTGCTTTTAAGACCATGCCTACCATGGAAGTACAGGAGGTTTTGCCATGTGTTCCGGCAATACCGATTCCAAATCTCATTCTCAATAATTCTGAAAGCATTTCTGCTCTTCTGATCACAGGGATCTTATGCTCCAGGGAATAAGCAATTTCGGGATTATCATCTTTTACAGCCGAAGATTTAACCACGACATCCGAGTCTTTGATCAAATCAGGATTATGACCTTCATGAATTCTGATGCCAAGTCCGCTCAGGTATTTAGTCATTTCATTTATTTGCATATCGGAACCCGTAATATCAAAGCCCTGATTGTACAAAAATTCTGCTATCCCGCTCATTCCGATTCCGCCTATACCTACAAAATGTATCTTCTTAGTTTTTCCTAACATTTCTCACCTCAATTTCTTTTTATAGCTGATTAGATAATTTGTGATCGAACTCGCTGCATCGGTATGTTTACAAAAGAAGAATTTACTTTTAAATAACTCATATTTTGATAACATCTTTTCCATTGTACTCAGCAAATTTACAGAATTAGCCTTTTTCTGTTCCAACACAAGTGCCACACCCTTACCCACCATTTCCATAGCATTAAAATACTGATGATTTGCAGCAGCAGATGGTAAGGGAATTATTATTGAAGGTATCTGTTTACATTCCAACTCAGCCAGAGTTAAAGCTCCTGCTCTGGAAATTGCAATATCAGACGCATTATATATTTTTCCCATATCCTTACTAAAATCAAACAAATATAAGCCCTTCACCCCATTATATCTATCTTTATAATACTTGATATTACTTTTCCCGACCTGCCAGATTATATCAAATCCTAATTGTCGTAAAGCATTCAAATTCTTTTCTATCAAATTGTTAATAAACAATGAGCCCTGACTGCCACCAATAATCAAGAGCTTCTTATGACTTGGAGCAAATCCGTATGGACTAAAATCCATGAGTTCCTTTTCTTCTACTACCGTGGAATTTATCGGATTACCTGTTACAATTATCTTAGAATGTCCAAAGAATCCGGAAGCTTTTTCATTTCCCAGGAAAATTATTTTGGCAAATTTACCCAAAACTCTTGTCGTTATTCCAGGAAAGCTGTTCTGCTCCTGCAGGAAAAGAGGTATCCCTTTCAAAATTGAAACTATCCCTACAGGTCCGCAAACAAAACCTCCCGTCCCCAAACAAAGGTCAGGATTAAATTCTTTAAAAATCTTAGTTACTGCTCTAATACTTTTTATCAGATGATAGGGAAACATAAAATGAGCCAAAGTAAATTTGCGGTAAATCTTCTGTACAGATATCGCTTTAAAAGAAATCCCGCTTTCTTTGACCAGTTTTTCTTCCATACTGCCGGCATTACCAATATATAATATATCTGCATTTTTCTTCTGTAATTCTTTGGCTACGGCTAAAGCAGGGATTATATGCCCGCCTGTACCACCGGCTGATATTATTATTCTCATCAGACTATCTTCCTTACACTGCTAATATTCAAAATCACTCCCACTGCAAATGAATTAACAACCAGCGATGATCCGCCATAACTAATAAACGGCAATGTTAGACCTGTACTGGGTAATGCAGATATGGAAACCCCAATGTTAACCAATGCTGTAATAAATATATTTACGGAAAAACCCATTCCTATCATTTTCAAAAAATAATCATCATTCGCAAACGAAGTCGTCATACATTTATAAAAGAATCCTGTAAATATCATCAGGATCACAAAAGCTCCCAGAAAACCAAACTCTTCCCCAATTACACTAAAGATGTAATCCGTACGTGCATCTGGCAAAAAATAGTGTTTGGCTCTACCTTTGGAAGGACTCGTTCCAAAAAATCCTCCCATCGATAAAGCTGTAAGACTTTCACGAATTTGGTAATCATCTGCGGCTACACTATCAGCACCAGCACCTACAACCTTATGAAATAAAGAATATTTCGAAAATATATCCATTCTGTTGCCACGATAACTTTCACCGCTTTTTATAACAATCACACCCATAAGTAATATAATCACTAATGCTGTTAACAAAGTTTTAATTCTTGCTCCTGCCAGGAACAGCATGCTGATCAAAGTCATTGAGGTTACAACTAAGATACTAAAGTGATGTTCTTTTAAGATTAATACAAAGATCACTGCCGGAACAAACCACAAAGGTTTCATATCCAAAAGAAGGGATGTAAAACCAGCCTTAGTTATTTGCTATCTCTTTTTATCAAGGTAGTTGGCATAATACAGTATTAAGAGGTTGGAGGCTAACATACTGGGTTGAATTGTAACACCCAAAAAACGGATCCATCTCGTACCACCCTTAACTGAATCATTTAAAAACACCATACATAAAAGCACCACAGTTCCCAAGAGTGCAATAGAAATATATTTTCTTAATCTTTGTAAATCCAGATAATTAAAAGTTACATACATTGTGCCAATTGCAAATAAGAACCACATGGCTTGTTTACCCAAAAAAGGCATTCTTTCTCTGGAAGCTCCTATATCAAGCAGCATAAATAATCCGAATAAACATAAGAGTATATACATCACTAATATTACATTATCGTAACTGATAATGTAAGAATGTGATTTCCGGAAAATACCCTTTTGTTTTTTATTAATCATTTTTCAACTCGTTCACTATTCTTTTGAATTCATTACCACGATGCTCAAAATTGTTAAACATGTCATAACTGGCACAAGCCGGTGATAATACTACATAATCTCCAGAATCACTATCCCTAAAAGCGGTTTGAATACAATCTTCAAAAGTTTCAAACTCACAAATCGGCAATATGTTCTGAAAGGCTTGTAACATCTTCTTTCTCGTTGACCCAATCAAATAAATCTTCTTTACATATTCCTTCAAAAATGGATTTAGAATTGCAAAATCCTCTCCTTTATCAGACCCGCCCATGATTATCCGGATAGGCTTATCAAATGATAGTAAAGCATACTTTACCGAATCACTATTAGTGGCTTTCGAATCATTAATAAACTTTACTCCTTTAACTTCGGCTACAAATTCCAGTCTGTGTGCTAATGATGTAAAAGAGTTTAAGCCCTGTAAAAGCTTCTCAACAGGTATTTGTAATCCAGATACAGCGAGTAAGGCTGACATTGTATTCGCAAAATTATGTGGTCCTCTTATATTAAGAATGTCTGTAGAAAAGCTGAATCTTGCATCTCCAGCAGGAAAATAAATATTACTATTGTTGGCAATATAAGAATCAGTTACATTTCTTAAAGAAAAATACTTTTTCTTCGCTATAACATTGTCTTCAAATTTCTTAATAACAAAATCATCCAAATTCAATACTGCCAAATCTGTACTTTCCTGATTCATGAATACTCTGAATTTGGACATTGCATAATGATCAAAACTATCGTATCTGTTCAAATGATCAGGAGTGATATTCAGCAAAACAGCCACTTCCGGTCTGAATGTATCAATTAAATCCAATTGGAAACTACTCAATTCCAATATTATATAATCATATGCATCTTTTTCTATAGGAAATCCGCAAAATGCATCACCTATATTACCTGCTAACAGTGTTCTATAGCCTGCTACCTGAAGTAAATGTGCTATCAGGCTCACAGTGGTTGACTTCCCATTAGATCCCGTAACTGCAATAATTTTACTGTCGGCATGTTTTATTCTATAGCCAAACTCTATTTCACTGATCAGCTTTATCCCTTTACTCTTTGCTTTAACAATCACGGGTGAAGTTAAGGGGATTCCGGGACTAACAATTATTGTTTCACAATTGAACAGACGGTCACTATGCCCACCGAATTCACATTGGAACTCTGCCAATAATTCCTGTGAATTGGCAATTTCTTCTTCAGGTTTCAACTCACTTAAAAATGGGATTCCCCCCATCTCTTTGATTTTTTTTGCGGCAGCTATACCACTTCTGGCTATTCCTAAAATTCCTATTTGTTTATTAATCAATTCCATCTTCCCCACCTTAGCGAAGTTTAATTGTAGCCAATCCAATGGCTGTTAACAATGCGGCTATAATCCAAAAACGAATAACAATTTTCTCCTCAGACATTCCTTTCATTTCAAAATGATGGTGAATAGGTGCTCGTAAAAACACCCGTTTACCAGTTCCAAATCTTATTCTGGTATATTTGAAATAGTAAGTTTGAATCATTGAGGATAACGCTTCCACTACAAATATCGCACCAATCATTCCAAAAAGAATTTCTTCTCTGAGCAAGATTGCCAACACAGCCAATAATCCACCCAGGGTAAGAGACCCTGTATCTCCCATAAAGATCTCGGCCGGTTTTGTATTGAACCAGAGAAATCCTAAGACAGTGCCTATCATTCCTGCTGTAAAAATTGTCAATTCTCCAGCTTCCTGAATATATTCCATTTGAAAATGTTGAGATAATATAAAATTACCCTTGATATATGCCAGTACTGCTAAACCAAAGGTCGCAAAAGCAATTGTCCCGGGTGCCAAGCCATCTAAGCCGTATTTTAGATTCACAGCATTGGTTGTACTCACATGCATAATAATCTCTAACGGGAACAATAACGAATATAACCACAAACACAAAATCCTCCAAAACTGTAACTTTAACGTAGTTCAATCAACTCTTGCCGTGATAAA
>CAYQPF010000061.1:0-27246 GCA_964419225.1 uncultured Candidatus Cloacimonadota bacterium
GCACTTACTAATGTACCAATACTATATTTCATTATTTTCTCCATAAAAAACTATTCCACAAAACTGCCAAAAATAGAGGGGTTTTCTTTGATAATAGTATCCCAGTTCTTATCATATCTGAATCTGAGATAATACCAACCCTGATCCTGCAGAGCAGACTCAATTATCCTGTCTTTTTCTTTAACATCAGAAGTATCATGTACAGGTCCATCAATATAAACAGCTGTCATTTTATCGTGATAGACAAAATCAGCCTGCGTATTACAATTATCAATTAACTTTTGGGCATGAGTTGGAAGGATGTAACCTTTTTGATAGATGTAATCCAGCCACTCTTTTTCCAGAGATGAGCCGTTAAGTTTTTTCAAATCTGAATATAACTGTTCCCTTGAGACTGATGAAGAGGAACGAATAATTTCAGATACCAGTAATTGATTTAGAATAGGGGCACTCAGACGCCGATCAAGAATTTCCTGTTCTGTTTGATTATAATAACTTAAGAGACATTGATAACATGCTGCGACACACTCCTCATCACTATTTGGAGGATAAACAAGGTTTTCATAAGTATCCGGATCAAAGTGAGTGAGTTTAAGAGCTTCTCTGATTACTTCCCTAAATACCTTTGTATCAAGTAATTGTTTCAAAACTCCGGCACCACCCTCGGCAGCTTCATAAAAAAGAATACTATTAGGTGTACCATGAGAGGGAAGATTTTCCACTGCAAGTTCTTTATCTTCAAGCTCAAAGATAGTTTGAATGGCATTCTTTAAGGCATATTTCAATGAGACCAGCTCCTCTTGTTTTAATGCCTGTACAGGTTCAAACAGAAGACAATTTCTGGTATCTTCCACATAAGGAACCACTCTTTTAATCAATCTGGCTTGAGGATCATTTTCATCATATTCCTCTTCGTCAGGAGCTTTTGCCCAATACCCTTTTTCCATATCCAAATCAAATCCAGGCTGAGTCTCTTCTTTGCTCTTTTTATAGCCAAGATTAATTCTCATCAAAGTTGCAGCGTCTCCATATACCAAATTGGCATATAGATCATCCTTAATATTTATTTCTGCCTTAATGCAGGAGAGTCTGTCATTTCTATCAGCAAAATAGTAAGAAGTCTGCATTTTAAACCCAAGTCTAAAACGCTCTTCCTCATCACATGATATTCTGTTTCTGCGTTTTGCTACAACATTCTGCATTCGGAACATATTGTTCAGTTTATCAGTAAGCCTTGCATTGCAGTGATCACAACAGTCATTAAGATCATTATGATTCAAATATCCACAAACAGAACAAATCTTTTTGGAAACAATAATTGGCTCCTTGGTATCATCAGAAACAGGCAGAACTACCTTGTTAATAATAAATCTGGAACCTTCATGATAGACAAGCGACCTTGGACCAAATTCTGTAATAGCAAGAAATCTGGAACGCGAGAGGTATTCATCATTCTGAATTCCTGATCTGCCTGGAATAAATGCAGAAAGTGGAAGCCTTGGGAAATTGTAACCAGGAAGAAAACCCTCACTGGCAAAGTAACGATAGCTATAGAAATCAGAGTATGAAACTCTTTCATTGGATAAGAGAATATCAATTTGAGACTCAGCTTCACTTCTAAGTTTTTTTGCGATAACCTTTTCCTTGGAGTTACGGCTGGCATCTTCAATAACTGCCTGTTGCATTTTCTGTTGATTTCTGGCTGATTTATATAAATTGAACCATCTCAGACAGGCATTGGAGAAACTTAAAGGGATTTGATCAATAGTTTTATCCAGCCAGTCTTCATCATACCAGATTGAATCCTTCAAATAATACTCTATGGATTGAAGAATTGGTTTAATATGTCTGATAGTCTTAGTTTTGATAACACTACTGTTAATTTTTTCCTGAATGGATTCCTTGAATTCAATTTTATCAGAGTCTATATTAATAATATCTTTAAGTGATTCGCTAAATTTAATACCTGACTCTGCTAACCAGACTGCATGAACATGAGCTTTGAGCATATCCTCATTAGCCAAATCAATACGCGGGGCAGTAACTTTACCAGAAACCATCCTTTGTGGTCTTTTGAAATAATACTGATCATGAGGACTACCCGACGAGCAATAAGTAAAAACAAGTGCTGGTTGACCACTTCTACCTGCTCTTCCGCTTCTTTGGGCATAATTAGCAGGTGTGGGAGGAACATTTCTCATACTGACCAGATTTAATTGAGAAATATCTATTCCAAGTTCCATAGTAGGAGAGCAGAACAATACAGGCAGCGTACCTGATTTAAAATTATTCTCTCTTTTTTCACGCTCTTCATAAGTAACCTGAGCTGTATGTTCTTTAGAATTGATTCCATTAAGCGTAAGAGCAATTGTTTGGTAATAATCAACAAAGAACTTGTTTAGATGCTGCCCAACATTGGATATAGTTGTTTGGCGTAATTTATCTACAAAAGGCTGGGTTCCATCTGCAGAATTCCAAAGAATAGAGTCAGCTACGATTTGATAACATGGATGACTATCGATTTGCTTAATCTCCTCAATAATCCCATACACTTTCAAATTATTAATCATTTCATTGATTATTTGATTTATAGAATCTGTTTCTAAAGGTTCTGTATATGCAGGCAGAGTAGAATTTAGTTTGAGATATTTACCAAAAAGCCCTCTGGAGGAAACATTTATTACTTCACGATGATTTGTTTTTACATCCGTAGGCATATTGAAACAAAGAACATTAGCCTGAGCCAGATTTATTGTTTGAGTATTTTCATCAAAAGCCCAGGGTTGTCTGAGTCTTTGACGTGATGTTTGGAGAATTCCTTCCTGATCAAGTTTGTTGAGGTATTCTATCTTAATAATTAAATTACTCTTCATCCAATTTAAAAATACCATCAAAAGATCATTTCTGACTTCTGGAGAAGCATCTCTAATAGCCGGATGACAATTCTCCCATTGTTCATTATCCTGAGCAAGATCAATTAAAGACAAATAGTTAATTTTTAGAAGTCCTGATTGTTCCAGATTAGGTGCTACAACTCTCCAGCCACTCCGCAGATCATGAAACATATAATAAGCCAGAATTTGACGTAATGCCCTGTCGGTGTCTTCTTTTGCTAAACCTTTACGAGCCTCAGGATTTGAGGAGTAACTCTCATAAGGAAGTTTTAGCTCTTTAAAAACCTGGGGAATAAGATCAATATACTTTAGCCCATTGGGATTATTCTTTAAAGCCGAATATACAGCACCTCTGATCTGGCTGATTTGCACAAAATCATTGAAATGTCCTGATTGTAGAGATGCGTCCTGGCGATTATCTGTGAAGCACAATAGTTTTTTAGCTTCTACAGGCAAATCCATAGTCATAATATTTCTTAGAGAGGATAGAGAAAGAATAGTGGTTGCAGTACTTCTGCCTTCAGTTCCAAGTGCTGTCAGTCTGGCATAATCACTTTTCTGAGAAGGATCATAAGTCGCTCCACAGTTGGGACAATATAAGAATGGCGAAGACATATAATAAACAGTTTCACCCTTAGGATCTTCCTGACCAAGTAAATTCACCTGAGTCTCTCTCAAGAGATATTTCTTTCTACTGGGAAGAGCTTTTCCAGATGCATCTTTCCAATCCTCAGGAATAAGTTTATCCTGCATATCGGAAACATCTTTATCCGGGTAATACAGAAAGCCAATAGTTTGCTGATCCTCTGAATATCTGTCCAATAGGTCTCTGGGTAGGTACTTAGGCTTTTTATCTAGCTCATCAATCTCCTGAACAACACTAAAATATTCCTGACCACAATGACGACAAAAAGCTAATGGTAGCAGGATTTTCTTATCACTGCTATTGGGAACATATATTTGCTTCTGAGTAGTTAGATGCCTGTGTTCATGAGGATCTAAGGAAGCATACACAGAATCGCCCCTGTTAATGAACTGATGTACTTTAAAGGCAAAAACAGGAGAATTATTGTAAGGATTTTTAATATTATAACCTGTCATAAATACGAGCTTAATAGCTTTCTCACATTGTTCCAGAGACAAGCCTGTAAGCATTGAAAGTTCTTCTGCACCTTGATTCTTGCCTTTGATGCTTCTGGGTATTGTACGAACAAGACGTCCATTTTCGTCATTTGTTAGTCCAAAGTAATCTTCAATCCAGGAACAAAGAGGTGTGTTTATGAAATTTTCGAAATTCAAAATGCAAATATTCTGACAGTTTTTTATATTGTCAGTGAGTTTAGCTATAATATCACTCTGAGTGAAATCAAGATTAGGTGTAATTCTGCGTAAGGACTCGCCAATGATGTCATTTGGTGAAACCTGAGTTCCAAAGAGAAGAGTACCTACTCTGGCAATCTCATTGCTTTGTTCAGTCCAGTTATTTCCTGTGGACATAGTGGCAGAAGTTCCAACACAAATAATATCAGTACTCTTAACAGCTTCTTTTGTTCTTCTGATCAACATGGATACATCAGCACCCTGTCTGCCCCGATAAGTATGCAATTCATCCATGACAAGATACTTTAAATTGGAACAGGAATCGACAAGTATTCGTTCTTCAGGGCGAGTCAGTATTAATTCCAGCATTACATAATTAGTAAGAAGAATATCGGGAGGGTTTGAACAAATAGCTAATTTGTCTTCTTTGCTTTCCTGACCTGTATAGCGTTTAAAAGATACAGGAGATTTTCCTTCAGGGTAACCATCATTGAGGAATTTGGACAATTCGTTTTCCTGACTGTTAGCCAGAGCATTCATTGGATATACAATGATAGCCTTGATACCTTTGCCGGAACCTGTCTTTAATACATGATTAACTATTGGAATTATGTAAGCCAAACTCTTACCTGAGCCTGTCCCTGTAGTTAGAATATAGTTTTTGTTCTCTTTTTCTTTATGAATGGCATCACTTTGATGCTTATGAAGCTTTATAAGAGAACCACGACTTGTCTCATTTTTTTGAACTCTGAAAATATGTTCACACTCAGAATGCAGTGTATTTTGTTTTATAAGTTCTTTGATATCTTCACCAGATTCAAAGTAAGGGCTTAATTGTATTAGTGGATCAGGCCAAAGGATACCCTTACGAATTTCTTCTGAAACCTTATTTTTTATTTTTTCGTCTTTAACATTAATGAATCCTACAACAAAAGCAGAATAGTCAGCGATTAATTTGTCACGAAGCTCAAATACATTCATAATCTACCTCAACAACACTCATAATAATTTGTATTCTGTAATCAAATCATGTTCAGCTTTATTGCAATAAGAACTATAGTATTACTACAAAAGAGTAAATTAGTTTTCATTGCCTTCATTCTTAATTTTACTTAGACTAAGACTAATTCCAATCTCAGCAATATTACATTTGCACTGTTTTTCCTCTTTTTAGTGCATATCATAAGAACATGCACTAATCCAGTGCATATTTACTGCTTATTATCTGTCCTCTTCTCTCCACTGCTCACTATAAACACATTCTTCACCCTTGAAGACTACCACAAACTTCAATAGATTCTTCATAGCTGCCAGCTCTTCAGCCTGTTTATACTTTGCTAATTGCCCTTTAGCTCCTTCTACCTTACGGTTGAGAAGTTCCTCGTTGAAGCCCTCTTTCTTACAGTATTTAAGCTCAATAATGGCATGGTAAGGAGCCTTGACAATATCATTTGGCAGCAGAGCAATATCTATGTACCCGCCTTCAACTTCATACTCAGATTTGACGTAATATATCTTACTCAGGAAACAATATGTCAACAGAATCAGCTTTACATATTTCTCATCAAACTTGATAAAATCTCGTTTAGACAATTTCTTGAGAACTGTTTCCGTGATTTTTATAAGAGGCTTTATGTCTCCTTCTTCTGCTAATTTCATCATAACTTTCTGGATGTCCATTGTATCTATTCTATATTTCGCCTCTTTCTCGATTAACTCGCTGAAGAAACTGAAATATAATTCTTTGATAACATAATTGGGTACAGCCATTTCTAAGGTTCTTAGTCGGAAGTCAACAATGGTCAGCAGACCCATGTAAAAAAATAGTGACTTCAAATCTTCTGTGGAGAAATCCTGCTCTAAATCAAACTTAGTAGTCAATGCCATATACACCTGATTTCCTTCAAGAATGTCCTGGACTACTTTAAGGTTCTCCTCCTGATTTCCAAGGTGAATATAATGTTTGATCTTATAGTAACTGGTGGCAATGTTTTCATCAATCAATTCCTCGGGAGGATTACCGGTTGTAAGGAAATCTTTCAGATAATATAAAACCATATCGCTGTTATAGACTCTTGTATTTGCCTTCTTTGCAAACAAATACCCATTATAATTCTTTTTCATTATGGGCATGGTCTGATTAATTATCTCCTCATCTATTTCCCAGGATTTGAAAATTTTAACAATCTCCTCTTCAGTAAAACCTAACATTTCATTCACTTTAGCATTAAGAGTCAGATCAGAACCCATATTAAAACCAGAGGTCAGACTATCCAAAGTGAATGGACTTACCCCAGTGATAAAAATTCTGTCCACAATGGATTCTGTGCCTGTCTTGAGTACTTCAAAGAACTTGCGAAAAAAACCACTCTTGGTTACCACATTCTCAAACAGCTCTTTTTTGTATCCTAAAAGTTCGCTTGTGAAATGATCATATTCGTCAATCAATACATATAGTTTGGCATCAAGTATTGTGTTTAACTCTTTAAGGAAGTCGTTCAACTGTGAAGCAGCAGGTGAGTTGACATCTAACTCTATTTTTAACTTATTCTTTTTCTTGAATTCTTTTAAGCTACTATACACATTCTTGTTGAAAGTACTTTCAATGTCTGCTTCGTTCTTTATGCTTATCCCGCTGAAGTTGAACTTCAAAACATAGTAGCTGCTCTTTAATGATGTCGGATTCTTACCTATGTATAAATTTTGAAACAGCTTATCCGCTAATTCTGATTTTGTCTTATCATAGTAATGCTCTAAGACAGAGATAAAGAGAGATTTACCAAAACGACGAGGTCTGAGAAAGAATAGATATGGCTCATGGAAATCCTCCAATACTTCAATAAAGCGTGTTTTATCTACGTAGTAGTAATTTTCTTCAATCATTCTTTGGAAATTACTGATTCCATAAGGTATCCTCTTTTTCATCTGCCACCTCTTTCCAAGCTTATTTATTCTCTTTCTTCTCTTAAAATGTAGTAGGTACTTCTGGCAAGTCCTCTTCTCTCAATAATCTTTTTGCTAACCATGTGTCTAAGAACTTTTTTAACCTCTGTTTCCCCAACTTTTAACAAATCTCTCATCTCTCTGGATGTTATTTTTTCTTTACTAGTAAGGTACTTTGTGACTAATTCTATTTTTTCTTGCATGGTTAATCACTTATTCTTGAACGCGTTCAACTCTGTATAAATCTGCATAACAAGCATTTACAAAATTGCTATTTTTTAAACTTAGTATTAATGCCATTCAATATCTCAATTAGTCTGTTAACATCTTTTTCAATTGCAAGGTAATCATTATCCTGAATTTCTTCAAGTTCTTTACTCAATTTATTAATGGTCTTAATGACTATTTCTCTTGTATCTTTTTTTCTTGCTTCTCTTTTAGCAACAACTTTTAGAGAATCCTCTTCTGTTACAGGGTACTTTTTTTTAAGTACTCCAAAAGTCTTTTCCTGCTCTGCAACATCATCGATTCTTTCAATTTTAATAAGCTCTCTGAGAGATATCTTTTTGCGTCTGCTTTCTTCTTTTATGTGATCAGGTAGTTTAGCTACTTTTTCCAAAGCTCTGACTGTATCTACGGATTTTCCAATTATTCTGGCAATAGCCTCATAAGTATAGTTTTTTTCCACCATCAGTTTACAAACAGCATCAGCCCTTTCTACGGCTGACAAGTCTTCTCTTTGTACATTTTCAATAAGTGCCAATTCTTCAATCTTTGTTTTATCTTTAATGAAATAGACTGGTATGGTTGCATATCCTAAATCTTTGCATGCTCTGTATCTTCGCTCTCCTGCAATCAAAATAGCCTTGTCGCTTTCTTCTCTGTTATAATAAACTACCAGGGGCTGTAAAAGTCCATACTCGTTTATTGACTCCTTTAACTTAGCTAATTCTTCCTCGTCAAAATACTTCCTGGGTTGATTAGCATTTATTATGATATCATCAATCGGTATAGCTATTGGTTCAGCAATATTTGTAATACCGGTAATAGCTTCATTAGTTAATTCACTATCTTCGGCAGTCTTATTTAATAATTTGGAGTTACTACCAAGTATATCATCAAATTTATTTTTTTTCATGGGCATGTCCCTCTAACCTACTCAGAAATTCATTATAGAAACTTTTAAATTCTGCAGCTATCTTAGATGAAGGTGCATATTCAATAATTGACTTATTAAATAGTGAGCTTTCCTCGAATTTTACACCTTTAGGAATCTTAGCATTGAATACCTTGTCTCCATAATTCATGCGAATAGACGATTCTATTTTTTCTCCTAATGCTGTAGATTTACCCTCAACCATGTTGAATACTATTCCCATTACTTCTAAATGATGATTGATTCTTTTCTTAATATTGGCTATGGTAGCAAACAGATCATTAAGACCATAAGTATCAAAAGGTGAAAGCTTAGTTGGAATAAGAACATAATTTGCAGCATTAAAAGCCGAAGTCATAATCTGTCCAAAAGATGGTAAACAATCTATCAAAATAAAATCATATTTTCTTTTAATTCTCTCTAAAGTTTCTTTAAGTCGGTAAATAAAATTTATGTCAGTCTGGACAACTGAGGATAGTCTTATGTCAGCACCAATAAGATATAGTCTTTCTGCTACTTTTTGAGGATGCACATCATAGTCATCATTCTTGTAAATATTGATTATATTAGCTTCAATATTTTCCGGATTATCTATAAATACACTTGTAAGGTTACCTTGTGGATCATTATCTACCAGTAATACATTTTTGCCACTATTGGACAATTCTTTAGCCAGGTTGAAAGTTATTGAGCTCTTCCCAACGCCGCCCTTCTGATTTGCTACAGTTATTATAATACTCATTTATTCTCCACTTTCGATCTTATAATATTTATCATATAAGTAACGTCTATAATAAGTCTCTACCATTACTCCCTTTAAACCATTCTTTTTGTACATATCATATACTTGTCTGTTTTCATTCTGAATCCAATCTGCAAACCATCGCTGCTCAACTACATTAACTTCACTTATTAACTTATCGGTAATGCTAATATACTCATGGTAGATTCTATCTTCCTGTTGAGATTTCTTCTTAGCTAAAATTTCAGCTTCAATTTGTTGCTTCTTGGTTAATTCTTTCTTTTGGTTATGTTCTTGTTCTTTAACAGATTCTTCCGAGGAAGTTTTATCAAAAACAGTAATAATGTAACCCTGCAGATTATTAATACTTCCCTTCACAAACTTCATTTCAATTTCTTTTAGTTTCTTTTCTATGAACTGTAAGCTAAATTTAAGAGCATAATCATTGGCTTTGTCATGATTGATTCCATACTTTCCTAGCAATAAAACAGCATCAGCATTCTCCTCTGAATGAGTTGATTTTGATTCGACAAAGGTGGAAGTACCTGTTGTTTGCTGAGTATTCTGTGTTGTATTCTTTGTATCTATATTATCTAAAGTGGAATTGTCTCTGTACGTAAAGTTAGAATCCTGCTTTACGTAAAGTGGAATTTCCTCTTTACGTATGAACACTTCTTCTATTGCGGTGTTGAGCTTATTCCAATTTACAGAATACCAGGTCAATCTGCGAATATCTGTATAGAAAACAACATAGCTATCGGTTGGTATTTCTTCTTTTTTAGGGTTGTATTTTTTAGCTATACTCTTAATAGCTCCTTCAAATTCCCAACGTGTAAATCCTAATTCTTCAGTCCAGGAATCACTAGGAACATATAGATCATGATTACATGGTTCTTTGAATTTGTAGAAAAGATTTTTCTTCTTGCTAGCCCAATAAATAATCTGATGAAGCAAGATTGTAGGCAGTACTCCTCCTGTAATCTGATTAAGCTTAGGACGATAAATGATCAGACTCTTATCTTCAATAATAGTCTGAGTTAAGCTGGATGGGTATCCTAATCCGCTATGGTACATTTATATGTCCTCATTGCTTAAATATAACAATATGAGTACTTTGCATAGTATTAGTTAAACCTGATTCAAGTACTAATAAATTATTGCTTAGGTTGTTCAACAGTTCTTTCTTCTGTTTTTTCTTGCTTTTCAATAAATATGTCCAGAGCTCTTCTGATCATCTCAACCTTGGAATATCCTTCTTTGGACATTTTATCGAGAAAATCCGCTTGTTTCTGGGTTAATAAAGCCATAACTTTTTTATATTTTTCCATAAGACCTCTTCTATAAAGATAATAGAACTAATATGCACAGATTAGGTAAGGATTATATAATGTCAAGATTTTTTGAGGAAATATATGGTATAAATTGTCATCAATAATAATCTTAATTATTAAGATTCTGCATGTAAGCAATTAAGTAACACAAGTTTATAATAAAACTACTTGTAGTAAAATATTTCTAAAAAACTTAAAATAATATTTTGCACAATGTAAATTTGCACCTAAGTATTCATTGAATACCAGCACTTGGGATTTTGTAATCACAAATAATGAAAAGTTGAACGCGTTCAACTCTGTAATCAAGAATATAACAACAAGTTACAAATTTGACATAAAATCAGAGTTTATTTCAAATACTTGCATCCAATAGAAATATGCTTCCGGATTTGCTCTTTTCAGTTTTCCTAAGTGCTTGTATTTTTCAGGAAACACATAGCTTTCTACATCTGTTCTTTTATTGTATTGTTGCAGATTGGTGTTGTGTTCCTTTAGAATTTTTGTTGCCAGATAAGCTGCTTTAGCAGCAGATATAATCATTTCAATAACACGGTAATTGTAAACAATTGGAAAAGTTGAAAAACTTTTTAAGCCAGACAATAATTCTCGTGTCTTTTCTTCATTACCAGTATTGGAATTTGGAAAGTATGAAATCATAAGACTGGTCTCAATGATATCTATTAAAACATCCTCATAAGAGAAGCTGTTTTCTCTGAAACTGATTTCTTGCGATACAACTGATAGGAAGGAATCTCTTACGATGCTAAAATCATTTACTAAATCGAAAGAACGACCTATGTCGAATAACTGTTTGATTATTTCCATTGATTTGCTGGCTTTATATGGGACACCTGTAGTATTAGGAGCAAAAGCAGTGAGTTTGTCACCCAGAATAGACTCTAAGGTGGGGGTGTTGACATTGACAATATCTTCTTCGGTATCTATCCAGAATGATCTTATGGGTGTCTGAACAGTTACGGGATAAGAGTGCTTGTGAAAAAGTACATCAAGCAGAATGTAGTCTTCTCTGGAATTAACCACAGACTGGAAAAAGAATTTGTAGTGAGCTTTAGGAATACTGTTTCCTTTGCGAACATGTTCCTCGAATCTGCTGAAGATAGTGCCAGGAATGTGGTTCAGAATATTTTCAAGGTCATTTTTGCTTATTTCTGTATTTATATCAATATCTATGGAAAATCTTTGAGGTTCTTCAATCAGTAATATTAATGATGTTCCACCTCGAAATACAAAGTCAAATTTCTGTAATGCCAAAAGCTCAAGAAGTCCAAGAGCCAGAATCATTTTTTCACAAAGACCTGGGTCTATTTTATTTTTGCTACTTCTTAATGTGAGTATCCATTCTTTGCTGAAAGAATTAATTTTAATCATTTTAGAAATTCCCTTGATGCTTCGATGTTATTAAGCAGGATACTTTTTAATTCAACTTCTTTTTTTCTTCTTCTGGCATAATTCATTAGAGTAGTATAATTGATTTCGTACTTAGATAATGCTGTTTCAATTACTGTGATCATCTCACTGCCATGATAAGCATTTAGAATTTCTTTGTCGCAAAAAAGATCTACAATTAATTTTTCCAGTTTAGGGACAGGTATCGTTTCAGATTTCTGAACAGGTGACTTACTGATTAATTGCTTGATTATTACAGAATCATTATTTTCAGTAACATATAATTCAATAGTTTTTTTGTCTGGCTCCAGATACAAATTTTTAATTTTTTTATCAACTAAGTGATAAAATACAGTCTGAATCATCTCTTTTTCGATTTCAAGGATAATTATTCCCTTCGATGCCTGATGTATAGAAAACTCATTGAGCCATAATGAATCCCAGATGCAATATTGAAGATCTTTGAATTCTTTACTGATAATATTGCAGAGATTAAGAAGCTTTTTCTCTATATGAGGAATGTAATTTTTTTTATTAGAGACTAGTTTGAAAGTATTGCGACTGATGGAAAGAATTATGTTCTGCTGCTTAAGTTTATAAATTCTCCATCTGAAAGTTGTATCTTTAAGCTCTGGATTAAAGGACTTCATATATTTAAAAAGTTCTTTCCTTTCAATAACATTCTTCCCTGAGAAATGCTTTACTAATTCTTCAATTGATTCCATACACCTCTTTTATTAAGTGCAAACAAAAGACTCTTTTAATAGAAAGTGTCCATTGTTTGAATTGATGGTCAGTAGCTTAATGCTTGATTTACAATTTAATACAAGAATTTCAAACTACTATCACTTTGATACTACCAAATCTCTCCCTGAATACTTGTCAAATGAATTATGAGTTCATTTGGATAGAATGAATTTGGAATAATTGTTTTTGCCACCGATTAAGGTAGCTCAGTTAGAATGTACCCTATGCTCTCTCTATATAAACTATTAAATGAATTTTTATTTCTACGTTTTGTACTTAAACCTCTATTAGATAATCCGGATTAAATATTCTATTAAGAGAATCAATGACAAAGCTTGCTATGCTTCTTCAAAATATACACTACTATCGAATTGAAAAATGTTAACTGTATAACTTGATTTTCTCTTTGAAAATATTTGATAAATGAGTTCAGTGCATCTTAGCATGTGGCTCATATCTTTGGAATATAGAACTGTCAGAAAGGAACTTATACTCAATCACATTGTAATATGCATTTAACCGTTTTTTTATTGACATATACAAGCAAAGAATTAATTTTAATTTATGAAATGTTTTATAAATGAAGAAGTAATAATGAATTTTAAATTACTAAATAAATAGGAGGGTTTCTCATCCATGAATGCAACATTCAAAAAAGATAAATTACCACTTAAAACAGGGTTCATCTGCATGATAGATGTGCTAGGTTATAAAAATATTGAATTTGAAAAAGTAAGAAATTTGTGGAATAAAATAAGCGATACTCTTGAGAAAACTGTAAAACGATTAGAGCAATCTGGTGTAATTCTTGAAAAAGTTTTTTTGTCTGACACTATCATTTTATTTTTTTCACTTAATATAGATACTTATCCTGATATTTTAATTGAGGAAGTAGACAATGAAATACTAGTTAATTTCCTTTCAATAATTTTTCTAATTTCTTCCTCAATTCTTGGTATTGGATTAGAACAAAGTATTTTGTTAAGAGGTGCTTTTAGCTATGGTGATTTTGTGTTTGATGACAATCTTAATTTATTTCATGGAAAAGGTATGTTAGAAGCTCATCAATGGTATGAAAGTACAGATTGGTCTGGTATAATTTTAACTCCATCTTTAGAATTTTTTTTAGATTCAAAACTTGAAACAAAAGACACAATTATAAGTAATTTCATTTCTTTATATCCTGGTATTCCAATGAAAGCTGGATATGAAAAGTCAGTAAAGTATGCATTAAAATGGCTTGACTTAAAAATTAATGATTCTTCTTATCCCATATTTCCATTAAAAAAATTTTTGCACTCGGCTTCAAAACTGAAAATGACTCCTGAAGTAATGAACAAAATTAGACATACCCAACTCTTCATTAGTTTTCTAAATGAGGAAAATAGTATAGAATCTTAAAATTATTTCTCAGAAAGTGTTTTAAAAAGATATTCTTGTAATTTTTTTGCAGGCCATTCTTTTTTAATAAGATATGGAAGATCGCCAACAAGTAGAAGACTTTTCTCTTTAAGAGTATCCTTTGCACAGTTTGTAAAAATACAAAAAGGTATTTTATTTTTCAGCAATTTAGGTATCCCAATATCTATTCCTGCACTTTGGCAATCGTAATCAGTGTTTGATGAAATTAGCTCAATTGTCAATCTTGGCTCCAACATAATATCTAACAATGCGAAGTCATAAGTATTAGACTTTAGAACATTGTCTAAATCAGATAGTTGTGTACAAATATCGACTTTAAATTTATTTGATTCTTTAAGTCCTTCTATTAATAAACTCAAAAAAGCCTCTTCATCATCAATAATTAAAATGTTATATTTTGTTTTCAATTTTAACCTCCATTTTATTTAAAGGAATTTTAATTTGGAATTCTGTTAAATTGCCTAATTTTGTCAAACTAATATTTCCTGAGTAATATTTGTCTAAATACTGTTTTACAGTACTCAAGCCCAATCCTTTTCCAATAACAAACTTTTGAGCAGCAAGACTTCTCCAACCACTTTTAAAAATTAGCTCGGTTTGATTTTCTTCTATGGGAATACCAGTATTGCTTACTGCAAAGATTATATTTTGAAAAGAAGAATCCATATCAGCACTAAATAGAATTTTAGTTTTCTCAAAAGAATATTTTACGGCATTTTCGAGGATATTGTATAAGCATATTTCAAAAACTTTTTTATATGTATTATATTCCAAATTATTTAGATTGTCAGGACAATTAACTATAATTGAAACTCCTTTTTTTTGTGCTAATACAGACAATAAGCCGCAAATACGAGTCATTGAATCTTTTATTCTTAGCTTTCCTGGTTGATCTAAATCATTTGTGAATGTTCTATCTACTTGGAATTTAAATGAATCTGCAAATATGGATAAACTTAGCAATTGCTCAGGAAAATTATCTTTTACTACAATACCATTCTCATAACCAAAATCTTTTAATTGATTCAATAGTGAAAATCTTTTATTTTCTCCATAATTTGTCAGTTTTTCGCTATTTAGCTTAGCTTTCACAATATCGTATTTATTTATGTGCTCTTTCATATTAGATACCAAGGCTTCTAATCCAGAAGATAAACTGTCAAACTCATGTGTTGAAATTCTTATACTAGCCTGTTTCTCATCTATTTCATATGAATTAATTAATGCAATTCTCAAAAAACTCAAGAGTATTTTAATAAACCTTTTATCTTCTTCCGATACAATATGGTTCTTATCAATGAAAGCGATGAAAGAGCCAATTTTTATTTCTTCCCTACTAAAAATAAATAATAGTATTGTATTATTTAGAGGGTCATACTTAGGGTATGAAACCCCTTTTAGTGTATCATCAATATAGCCGAAAATCTCTTCCAAACAATATTGATTATGTTCTAAGAATAATAAGTCATTGTCTATTGTGTTCTTTTTAAAACTATCTATTATTAGATTGAATTTAGCAGTATGCAATTCAATTGTAGGTAATTTTTCGTGTGTTAACGTAATACTATCTGAGGTTGAAGCAGAAAAATATGGATTCAACCTATTGTTGAAGGTATCAATTTTATGTATGGCAACAAAATCACATTGAGCCTTGTTCTGAATGTTTTTACAAATCTGACTAATTAAATTTTCAGAGCTATAGTTTTTATTTAGTATTTTTACTATATCCCAAATTGCTACATCATTCTCATCTGATTTCCACGCATCATTTATTATAATAGCTATGTGACTGCTAATAGCTTTTACTACCTGCATGTCCATTTTAGAAAATGGCTTTTCACCATAGTTTAAAAAGCGAATACATCCAATTATTGCATTATCACATATTAACGGGCAAAACAAAAGCTGTATGTCAGTATTCTTTGATTTTATTAATTCTTTTTGAATACAATACTCAAGTTCTTGATCCAAATATACTTGGTTTATTTTTATTCTTTCGTTTTCAGGCATATTATCCCAAACTTTGCTTATTCTAATAAACTCTGTTGAATTAGATAAATTTACTATGTTAAGTAATGGTAGCAAAGTGATATTATTAAAATTAATTTTGCACCTGTTTACATAAAAGCCAGTAATGTTATCTCCTAACGAATAACTCTCCTCAGCTGATTTCTTAGGAGAAGGTATATCACGAGAAAATGCAATTTCTTTTCTCTCAATTTGTTTTTCTAATTTGTTTGGGCTAAATTGAAATACTGAAGCTGATATACATTGAAGATCACTGCAAACTTGTTTTAAAAGTGTAGTTATTATATTTTTAGCTCCGACGGTTACATCGCAAAGATGACCTAATTCCAATAATCTCTTTGAAACCTCTCTTTCTTGAATACCAAAAATAGCTGCTGAAAGAAATGCCGAAAATGAAGTGTAACTAGCATGAACTTCTGGTAAATGTCTTTCAACACCATCTATAGTAAGATTATCATCATTATCAATTATAATAATTCCGATTTGCTTTTTTTGAAAGACAAGAGGTATTAATATACACCGACAATCCTTTTTAATGTTGAACCATTTTTCAGAAAACTCTGAATGATCCAAAACTGTAACCCGTTTGTAAAAATCTCGATCTATTTCATTGATTTTGTTAATTTGTTTATATGGGATAACAATAGAAGAATTAGAAAGTGGGTCTCCAAGTTCTTTTTTAATTAAGATGTTAAAATCTGTATCAAAAACGCTATCTTGTGTTACATCAATACCAGCTTCAAAAAATTGGAAATTAGAGTATGAAAGATCCTTGAATGTTTCTTTACATTGTTGAAGAAAAGAATCATATGAATTAGCTGTTGTCAAATCATGTCGATGAATATCTATAATACTCTTGTCATACGTCTTTCGTACAACTTTTACTATACATAAATGTTTGTTTTCACGTTTATCTCTTAAATTATTATCTAAAAAAGCTGAATTCACTACACTGACATAATAAGATCTTCCTTTATAATCCTCAACCTTTAAATCGTCCAGTCTATTGGTATTATACTTTTTTGAAGAATCCCATTTATCAATGCAATGCACAAATGATTGATTATTATTTACATTGCAATTCACAATATCAAGGCATCTTTTACCAATAATATTGTTTTTGTGAAAAGTTTTTCTTCTTTTGTTAGCCCAAATTATATAGCCATTACAATCAATTAAAGAAATCCCATAATCAATACTGTGAAGAATTTTATCTGCCCAATTAGAATTATTAGAATTATCAAAAACACTATAAATATCATAAACGACACTAAGTATATATGCAGTAAGTATTGCTTGTAAATCAGTAATTAGTTCGGGAGTAGAACATTTTATTTTTTTTTCTTTATCATCTTTGCTTTCATATTTCCTTCCCCAGAAAATAATTCTACCAAGTTTTGCATGACTCTTTAAATAATTATTCAAAGAAGGTTTCTGGTATGATGAAGATGCTTCATCATACCATTTAGTAGAATTCTCAATCTTCGGAATGTTTGCGACTGAAATATAACAAAATGTTACCTGAAAATTATACTGTTTTATTGATTCTTTAAAATAATCAAGAAGGTAATTTTCTTTATCAATTTTAGTTTTAAAGCTATCACAATTCGAATTTTTGCAATTTTGCTCTTCTCTTGAATAATATTTGATTTTTGATAATTCTAAAAGGTCGGAGGTTTTTGGGTAAATTTCATATTCATCAAGCTGAATTACAAAATTATGAAAGGAAGAATTAAATAATTCAATGAACTGCTTTTCTGTGGAAATTTCTAAAAAATTCACACGATGATTCAATAAATAGATTTTTTTTTCTATGAAATCAGATTTTAATTTTTCATATAGATCAGAACCCTGACTTGATAAGTCTAAATCGACTAAAAAAATATTTAAATTTTTATTTTTTTTTATTAAATTTCCTAACATAATAAGACCTCCGAGATTATTAATAAATAGAAAAAGTATTAACAGATTTGTCAATATTTTTTTTATGTTTTAAATTTTAATAAATATGTTGAAAATATACTTAAACAATACTGAATATTACGATCTAATAAACATGAGTTCCGTTTTAACTGGGATACTTTCTTGGCAGTCTGCATCAACCCAGTAAACTATCTGAGTAAGAAACAATTTGTTGGGGGATGACTTAACAAAAAATGAACGGTAATTTTCCATCTGGGTATGATTATTTTGGAGCTATTATTCATTCAGAATAGGCAAACAAGTCAAATTGCAACCATATGTTGTTCACTTTCTGATTAAAGTATGAAAAGAATCTATAAATGTTTATTGCGATGATTAATTACTTAGTCAATAGCTAAAAAAATAATTATGATCAGGATGGCAGGGAACCCCTGCCATCCCATGATTGCTACCAGTCCTCCGGTAGCATTAGTGTGCTTAAGTAATAATCACCATAGTCATCTATTTTAAACCAGATTTTAGGTGTGTTCTCAGGAACATCAATGACTTCAATTATTCTCTCTTCTTCAAGTTCATTTGTTTGATAATGATAACCAGAAATCCGAATGTTCATCATGTCTTTTTGCTCTTCAATTGGTTCAATTACAAACATATCATAAGGCTCGTGAGTAAAGACAGCAAGCAGTTTAAGAGTTAAGAAAGCTTTGAATTCTGGTGTTATCTGAGAGTTCAGGTTGGACGTTATTACCATTTGAATAGGTTTCATGCTGCCTCCTTCACGTTGCTGATAAAATCAACAGCTCTCTGTGCTGCACCTGATGCTTTGAATATCAGAGATTTATCACTCTTCAGGACTTTAAGCCAACTATTAATATAAGCCAGCGTATTCTCTTCTATCTTAACCTGAATATCACCCCTGCAACAGAGCATGAAGGCTCCAATCTCAGCTATGAGTTCCTCTTGGGAGTAGCTTTCAGAGCCGTATCCCTGATGCATTAGAATGGATTTTCTGGCTAGCCTGGACTCATGTCCTGTGCTGTGGATCAACTCATGGAATAAGGTACAGAAGTAATCTTCTCCAGAGTCAAAGTTTTTAATAGCTGGAAGCATAATTATGTCTTTTGCCTTATTGTATCTTGGTTGCGAGAAATCGAACATGATTACCGGAGGATTAGGCATATTCTCAACAATATCCGAGCAGGGCTTTAGATTGCTCTCATCTTCAGGAATATCAATAATGCCCTGCTCATCATTCTTTTCTTTCAGAGATGTCTGCTCTATATTCCAGACCAGATAATATCTGAGGAAGAATTTCTTCCTGATCTCTTCATCCTCTGTTTCTTCTTTTATGGTGGTGCAGTAGGAAATGATATGTCCATGCTCTCCACTGTTAACTTTGCCTCCCAGCGAACTCACCTGCTTAAAAGTGAGATAGTAAGGTGAACCATAACTGTTTCCGGAGAGTAGCAGAAGATTAATACCACGATAAGGCTTTCTGGTAAGATAGTTCTGAGGTAAGCCCAATTTCCAGGTAGGCTTCCAGGGTATTACCCCCTCCTCCAGCTTCTTAATGATGTTGTTGGCTATGATCTCATATGCTGTCATAAGTCCTCCAGAATATATTCCCTGCTGGAGTAATCATTATAGTTCGCTACCAGCTTATTTTCTTGAAAGACCAGACTGTTTAGCATCCTGGCATTACTCAGGAAATTGAAGCGGTCAAAGCTGATGATGTTGAATCTTGCTTCGTACTCATCAATAAAATCATTCCTTGCCAAATCGATTTGTGTGTCCACAGAATCATAGCTCTCGTCACTGCCGATGATATCCTGATAACTTTCCATGAAAGTATCGTAAATTTCCTTGTGATTCTCTGCATAAACAAAGAAGTTATTATAGTCATCACACATAAGAGCCTTATCGATGCTACATGTGAATGGGACATCATCATCATACTCTAAAGTCAATTCCAGTGGTTTAAGATTGATTCTTTCTCTTAATGGCTCAGCTTCACACGAAAGTCTTGTTATTTCCTTCAGTCCCATACTTCTTGCCATGTCTCTGTAAGCATCTGCTATTATCACGATAGTAACAGGCAGATCAGCAGCCAGACGGTATTTATTATTAACCCTGAGTGCAAACTTGGTAAATTGATAACTCCTTTCTACAAGATCAGATTTATTCATGATTACATCGAGGACAGTATCACTGATATCTAAAGCATTCATATTCACCGGAAGATACGGCATTTTGTCTTTATCCTCATCTGATGCTACCTGATAGAATGTCTTGAGCAGATTGATGTTATGATATTCCTTCGTCAATTCATTCCACGGTTTGGATAGGAAGTATTCCAGCAGGAATTCGCTTATCTTCTCTTTTACAAACTTACTGAACTCATAATACTTAGCATCCTCGATAAGGGATGTTCTGTCTGGGTATTTGGGAGTCAATGGAGTTCCATTATGTACATCATAATAGAGCTTAATGCTGCTTCCAAGTAAGCACTTGATATCGGGATTAATGAATTGACCAAACCAGTTGATGAATTTGCTGTTTTGGATGTATGAGTACTGTTTATCAATGGAGAGAAATAGATCATTCCCCTTGAACTGATAAATTCTGTAAAGTTGGCATTGCTGTGTTGCCAGGTGTTTTTCAAGATTGATGGTACGTTGCTTGATGGGTCTGTTATTAATAATAAGACTTGTTCTGAAGCCGGAATAGTCACTTACACTAGGACTCTTGTATTCATGGGAGGGTTCTTTCATCTCGGCAATTATCTCTGTTCCAGGATAAGTCTTATCTGGCATTTTATTTTTTGTGATGAGATTCATCCTGTATTCAGAGTCGTTAAGAAACTTATCACAGACAATTTTGACATTGCCACAAAGAGATTTAATTCTGACAGTTTTGGCATTGGCGATAAGTTGCAGGAATCCCATCCCCGCAGGTTCCTGATCATACACTTTCTCATCCCAATCAGAATAAGCGATTCCAAGCAGAGCCTTGAGATCAGTAATTCCATTGCCATTATCTTTGATGGTCAGGGTGTAATTCTTCTCGGGACAAAGACTGTTATCTTCTGATGTCGTTACTCTTACTTTTGTAGCATTGGCTCTGACAGCATTCTGGATTAATTCGCCCAAGAGATTCTGCTTAAGCGTGAAAAATCGATCTATGATCTGGTATAATTTATTTTCATTTACGATTTGCATGATTCCTCCATAAAAAAAGAAGATGTCTAAGCATAGATGAACACTTTGGAATAGTTCATTATTATACATAGACATCCTCTGATAAGTTAGCTTTTGTGTTTGATTAGCACCTGAATGATATCTGCTGCTAAGAGCAGGATTCTTATTAATGACATGATGCACCTCCTTAATATTGATGATTGATGGTAAGAAAGTCTGGATTATTTTTAATAATGACGTTTAATTGGGTATTAAGATAGTGGGCAGGATAGAATATGATTGCATGTGTCTGGAAACAAGGAAGAAACTATACAAACCCGCAGGCAAGTAGTAGGATGGTAGAGGGTAGTTAGTAGTTTACTGGGGAAGAGGAACTAACTTGCTTCAGCTAATTTAGAACTAGGGAAGTTACAGAATTTACTGACAGGGCAGTATTCTTCGCATTTGCGTGAGCCACCTTGGCGTATTTCAAGCAGAACATTATCTTTGTCTTTAAGACCATCTCTATGAGTCTCTGCTTCTGCTTTATCATCGAATACTTTTAACGCTCTGCTGGCTCCAGGTTTAATAAGAGCATATTTGGCCGGTTCCTCCCATCTTTCATCACAACTGCAATTGGGAATTAATTGATCCGGTAAGTCCAGAGCATCTTCAATGTCCTTTAACTTCCTGCTGATGAAGTCCTCTGTCTCTTCCATAGACCATAATTGAAGATTAATTTCCTCAACCTGATTAGGGTATGAGTCAGAAACTTTCCTGTTTTTGTATCTTGATTTTTGCCAGTCACGGAAGATAGCCAGGATTTTTAAACCCTTGACTTCAAATCCTGCTTTCTTGTAAAGGAAAGCGTATAAATTTAGTTGCTTAGTCCATTCATTAATTCTGGCTTCATTGTTAAATGATCTAACCGAAGTAAATTTGAAGTCATAAACATAGCCATCTTCCCATAGATCCACTCCACCAGAGATTACTTTATCGTTTATTGTGGCATTCAGTCTTTCCTCTGATAAATTTTCTTGTGTTGAACTTCTCTCCATTACTGTATGGATAGCAGATCCCATAAGTGACCATATTCTATCAGAAGCTTCCTCTTCTATAATATTTGCATATCTTCTTTCCAGAATAAATTGTTTAGTCCCTTTTAATAGTCCTGTCACAGAAGCAAAGCATTTTTCATTTTCACCACTATACTTTGTTTGGGTTATGGCTCTGTAAATAGGCAAAGGAATGTTGTTATTGTTGGTAATTTTCATTATGCCACCTTGGATATAGTCAGTCCGTTAAGAATGCTCTCTATGTTGGCAAAATCATTGCTCTTAGCACTCAGGATTGATTTGTAAATATCTGCCTTGATAGTGGTTTCCAAATTGATGCTATTGGAAATTTCATAGAGTTTTTGCAATAACTCCACTTGCTTGAAGAGATATTTTTTCAAGCCTATTCCAGTATCAGAATCATTAATCTTGCTGATGATGGAATCTCGCTTCTTATCGGTCAGGAACTTATTCTGGAACAATTTTTCTGCCAGCTGACAGGTTCTTGTTTCTATATTAATACCTTCGTTAGGTTGTACCGGTTCGGGTTCCTGGGTTGGTATTATGGGTGTATTATCCTGAACAGGCAGTTCTTCTGTCTTAGCAGGAATCTCACTTGCAGGTGCTTCAATTTCAGGCATCTCCTGACCTTCTACTACAGGTGCGTCTATGATATCCTTAAAGGTTGAAGTCTCATCCTGAGTATAGGGAAGACCAGCCAGTTCCTCTGTAAAGCAGATACGAAATGCTTGACTCGCTGCCGTTTTTCTTAACATAAACGTAGGTGACGAAGTCCAGATGGGTCCTTCACCACAAAATTCATTAACTGTAATAGAATGGACAAAAGGATAACTCCAGTCTTTTCTATGTATCGTTACCACGGCTTTGAGAGTTGATTTATCACGATCTATGACCTTGGCAATGTAGTCCTTGTTGTTTTGGGTCCTTCGATACTCATCCTTAAACACGATGTTTCCTTCAGTTTTCCATTTCCATCCATTCAAAAGTCCAGATCTGTTGGCACGATTTATATACACCTCGTATCCTGTGACGATAGATAAATTTGTGGCTCCCCATTTATCCTTGTAGGTGATAGGGTAGATTTCCCTTTTAAATGGGTTAAGGGAATAAGATACGGCCAGCTCAATGAACAATTTCTTCTGTGATTCGTTTAAAGATTTTGTCATTCCCATTGTATCAAGATATTCTATGGCTTTTTTCTCAAAGTCAAAAGGTATTTCATTAATTGCATTCATTTGTTTCATGATAGCTCCTTGGATATATTTTTTGGGGTTAATAAGGTTAAATTGCAATAGTGGATTTGGTGTATGTTAAAATTTGATTTAGAGGAATGGAACAGATTTACATATTATTGTTGTTTCCGGAATATGAGAAAGCAATGATTGGATGAATCAAGAAAGTCCTTTCTGACATTTTTCCATTTCCTGCACCAGATGGGTGAGGGGAATAGTTTATCTTCCAGAATTAATCTGATCTGTTCGGACAGGTGTATTTTTTCAGGAATTAGTTTTCTCAAGGACGTTTTCTCTATGATATCCAGCAATTTGAAGATGAAAGAGAATCTGTTATAAGTACTATGTTCACCGAGTACAATCCATCTGTTTAGAGCCGGACTTTCTGCATAGGCTTTTTCAGGTTCCTGATCCTGGGCTGCCTCCACATAGCCGATAACGACATTATAGTGATTTTCCATGTGATAGATGATGACTGTATTTTCTGATTCCACCGTCTCTCTGATCTTGGTAAAGACAGTTTTATTGTTGGAGAAATCTTTGACGCTGCTTCTATCGATAAAAATATTACAGCTTCCTTGTACAGCATAGTGCTGAGTAAGTTTTTTAAACCACTCCATTACAGTTTTGTTACCTGGACCACCATAATTGCCGACTTCGCTTGCATCTTTGAAACCAAGTACTCTGGCAATGTCATCCTGAGTCTGAATTCCAACTTCCGCAGAATAGAGATAATTGAAGACAGCAGTCAGGGAAGTAACTGAGCAGGAACTCTCGTATTGGGGTCTTGAGATCATAGTCAGAAGACGGTTATTGATGAATCTTTTTCGCAGTGTATTTTGTGGCATATATCCTCCCTTGTTATTTCATTTATGAGGTTTATTCTTCCTCAGGCTCTGTCACATAGTATAGTTCTTTAATCTCCTGCTGGATTAGAAATCCTTCGTAACTGCCCATTTCTGGTTCATTGCATTTACATCGTATTTTAACTTTTGCATGTGTTCTGCCATAATCAACAAACATCCCTTTCATAAACAGGTTAGAATTTATGACGATTTCTACATCCAACTGCTTACCACAATTCAGGCAGGCAAACATTTCCCTGTCTTTAGAGTCGTCTTCATCGGTAAAGGATATCTTAGTCAGCACTTCTGCTGTCTCTACCAATTTTCCGGTGTATAGTGTCTTTACTTTATTTTCTATGATCTGTACTTTGATATTAAAGGCATTTTCAAATAAAGCCTGTAGCTCTGGCAGCTTTAGTATTTTCGTCACTTCGATCGTTATAGCAGTCTGCTCATCTTCTACTTCCATGATGCCGTCAAGTCCATGCATGAATAGTTTGTCATCAGCATCCCGATATAAATCGTTGCTATATTCTGCAGGTATCTCAGATCGATCTGCAACCGGTACAATGTCATAAAAAATGCTTTCCCAATTATGTTCATGAGGCAACTCGCACATAAAAGACTGATCCTGATATGGTCTTTCACTGTTGTATTTAGAGTTTGCTATTTCATAATCTCCCTTCCTTACCAGAAAGACACTTCTTTCATAGGCCGGGGCTTGATTATATAATTCACCGGCATACGCTTTAAGTACGGCATCCCGCATAGTCTTTTCCGTAACCTTGTATAGGGTCTCCATTATTTCCTCCTGATAGGTTTTCCATTTCATAAGCCTTCTATAACTTCCATGTGTAATCCTTGTATCTTCCTAAGAATTCATCCTCGGTTCCAAACTTCTCGTCTAAGCAGTAATTTTCTTTATCTTCTTCATTCTCACTATGATCATACTTTTCATAGCCGTCATCTGACATTTCATAAATATGTCATCCTGAATAGTAGAAATAGAGGGTGTGTATGATACCAAAGTTAAATCAGGCACAGGCTTCAATGATTATTGTTTCACTTCCGCAGTATTGCCTGCTTTGATAATAGCAAGCAGTTCAGGTGTAGAATAGTATTTACTCATTTTCATCACCGTTGTATTTTGCTATTATCACATTAATCAGTAGTCATAAATAGGCAAGAGCAACATCGCTAAGAGTTTATTTATATTGTTATGAGGTATTTAGTTTTGCAGTTGCTATTTTACAGATCATGTTATTACCTATGTTCAAAAACAAAAAAGGCAATACTCATGATAAGTATTGCCTAATCTTTAGTATTGTGTACCTCTATTTAATCATTAACATTTTTTTGTTCATTACAATACCATTAGTTAGCATACGATAGAGATAAACTCCGGAACCAACATTATTCCCCAGATCATCTTTACCATTCCAAACAACATCATACTTGCCAGCATTCTTAAATCCGTTTACCAGTTCTTTAACAAGTTGACCTTTACTGTTAAAAATGTGGATTTTAACACTGCCCGATTTTTGCAGACTATAGCTGATCTTTGTCGTTGGATTGAATGGGTTAGGATAGTTTTGATTTAAGCAGGTGGTGGGTGCTATTGGGTCGTTGATTCCGACACTAACTGCCACAATCCAAATCCTTTCTGTAGAAAAACTCCCGTCGCTAACACTTACTTTCAGGCTAAAGGTACCATTTTGGTTAAACTGATAGGTAAATGAGGTTGAATCAGAACCCACTACACTATTATTAATTGTCCAGGTATAATTGAGTTCAGCATTCTCAATATCAGATGCTGCTACAGAAAATAAAGTTGGTTGCAAGGTTGTGATAAACACAGAATCTGTATTCGGTACAGCATTAGTAATAACGGGTGCATCGTTAACAGGATTAACAATAACCAAAACACTGTCAGTAGCACTCAGTCTTAGAGTTGTTTCATAAACTGTTATTGTAAGGTAGGTCTGTCCAAACCAGTTTGTTTGAGGAGTCATGTCTATAGATAGTCCATTTACAAATGGGTTCAGCAATTGATTACCAGAAACACTCATCGTAAAGTTCTGGTTGTCAATGTCACTGATAAACTGACTAACATTGAAATTATAGACTGTGTCCTCATTGAAGGTGATGAACTCGGGTAAGGTTAAGACAGGTGCGTCATTGATCGGGTTAACTATGATCTGTATTTGAGCCGTAGTAATGTTTCTATCACTTTGGTTCTCTTTATAACCCTGATGTCTGATGCCAACTGGTAACATCTGGTTCAGGTTGTCATTAACAGACAGACTTAGTGTTTCTGTACCATCCCAATTCGTTTCAGGTGTTATTGTTACCGTAAATTCCACTACCGTTACACTCAAATGGGCTGTGTTCTGGCCAGTGAGGATTAATTGTGTGATCGGAGTATCTATATCATTGATGTACTGGGTTAAATCAACCACCAAAGGTATATCCTCATCTGTTGTGTAGGTTGCAGGAGGATCAAAGCTGGGCGAATCATTAACGCTGTTCACAGTAACAAGAACCTGGGTTGATACAGATAGGTTTTGATCATCTGTGGCAGTAAAAATAACATCCTGACTTCCAAACCAGTTCAACTGGGGTGTTATGGATACCATATTCTGGTTCATCTGGATGCTCAGAAATTCTTGTTGTGATGCTGCATATATCAAATGGTCTCCATATACTAAATCTGCATCTGAGAAGATTGTATTCAAATCGAGTCCGGTGTAAATTGTGTCCTCATTAAATGTAATTGGGTTTATTGCCTGTGCTACTATCGGTACATCGTTTACGGGATTAACTGTAAATAGCACCGTGTCTGAACTTGTCAGGCGATTATTTTTGGAAGGTTCTTGTCTTCGTCTGGCTACCCCATCATTAACGGTAAACACAATGTTTTCTGTTCCTGACCAATTTGCCTGCGGTGTAAAAGTAGCTACATGTCCTGTTATCGACACATTTACATGATCTGAACTAATAG
>CAYQPF010000062.1:0-26973 GCA_964419225.1 uncultured Candidatus Cloacimonadota bacterium
TCATTCGTTTCAACTCCCTTAACATTATTTTATTTTTTATGAGTACTAAGTATTGTAATAACAGCGTCCATGTAAATAATATATAGACACTTACTCATATTAGATGACAATTTCAACAATCCACTCTTATGAGTCAAGCATTTTATGCTGACAATCTCAATTATCTGCAACTATTCTTTCCTCTTTCTTAATGATTTGCCTCTGGCCTGCTTCTAACTAACAACTAACAATTAACAACTAACAACTAATAAAAATCTCCTGTTGACACTAAAACAATTATTATAGATTGAATATACAATTAATTTAATTAAGGAGTGTTATCATGGAAAATCAAAAGCGAATTTTGATAGCAGATGATGAAAAAAATATAAGACTGACAGTTTCCCGCTCTCTCGAATCTCTCAATTATTTCATTGATACAGCTCTCAACGGGGAAGAAGCTTTGCAAAAGATCAAGGAAAATCCTTATGATCTTCTTCTTTTAGATCTGAGAATGCCTGGTATGAGTGGTATGGAAGTTATCGAAAAACTGAATGAAATGAATATAAAGATTAAAATTGTTGTTATCTCTGCTCACGGTACTATAGAGACCGCTGTACAGGCTATGAAATCAGGTGCTGCAGATTATATAGAAAAACCTTTCGCTCCAAACGATATTCGTACTGTGATCCAAAAAGTTCTCGGAGTCTGATTTTGAAGTGGACTCTCAAAAATAAGATTCTGACAGGGTTTTTCCTTACTTTAGCTATAAATTTAATTCTCCTGTTAGCATCCATTTCGGGATTGCTGATCATGGGAAATGCCAGTAATAATATTTTAAAAAATAATTATAAAAGCATTGAAGCTGCTAATGCAATGGCTTTGGCCTTGGCCAACCAGGATAATGCACTTTCTCAAATTATCTCCGGGAGTGAAGAAATCGGTTTTAAAAACTTTTTCATAGGACAAACAGCGTTTTTACAATGGCTTGCTAAGGAAAAAGAAGTTATCACTGAAATTGGTGAAGACACAGTAGTTCTGCAATTGGAATCTGCCTATACAGAATACCTGATTTCTATCGAAAAGAATAAGAAAGTTCTGCAACTCGGTTCGCAAAGTGCCAGAGCATACTATAATCAAATTATTGTACCTAAAGAAAAAACTCTCCAGGATCTCTGTACAAAAATCAAAGATTTAAACCAGATTGCCATGTTTGAAGCTAATACTAAGGCTCATAAAACAACGGTACTTTCTATCTGGGCGATAATTTTACTCGGTATTTTCGCTGCTATTGTCGGAGTTAAATTCAGTTTCACTGCCGCCAACAGAATCGTGGAACCTGTCCGACTAATGCTCGCGGCTACAGAACAGATAACTAAGGGAAACTTTGAAATCGAGTTACCTCAAATTAAAAATGACGAGTTAGGACAGTTGATAAAAGAATTCAACTTCATGGCTTCCAAATTAAAAGGTTACAATGAAGCATATATTAAAAGAATTATGGAAGAGAAAAACATCAATGAAGCCATTATTCGCAATATCGGGGATGGAATCATTATTTCTGATGATGAATACAGGATCAATAACATCAATATCCAGGCGGCCAAATCTTTAGGTGTCGAACCCGAAGACGTTATTGGTTCACATATTCTCGAAGTTATCAATAATGAATTTCTTCTTCAGAATATAAAATTGTGCTTTGAGACCAAAAAAGCACCTCTTGTACCAGAAGATAAAAATACACTGCTCATTGAAAAAGAGGGCAAAAGAACCTATTTTCAGTTCTTCATAAATCCTATATTTACAACAAAAAACCAGCTCTCAGGAGTCTTAACTCTGCTCAGAGATATTACTAAATTAAAAGAAATAGATGAACTGAAGAGTGAATTTGTGATGATCGTGTCCCATGAATTGAAAACACCCTTAACCAGTATCCGCATGAGCATGGGACTCTTAAAAGAATCTGCAGGTAAACTCCTCTCTTCAGATGATCTGGAACTATTTGAAATCGTCAACGAAGAAGTTGAACGACTCCGCTCTCTTATCACCGATCTGCTCGATTTATCTAAGATTGAGGCCGGTAAGATGGAAATGGATTTTGCCAGTGTTGAACTTCATGATCTGGCAGAAAATATCATGGACACTTTCAGAGCTCAGGCTCAGGATAAAGAAATAAATTTATTGAACAAACTCTCTAAAGATTTCCCGCCTGTTAAAGCAGATGTGAATAAACTTACTCTCGTTATCACCAATCTGTTCTCAAATGCAGTCCGTTATGTTGATAAGGCAGGAACAATTCAAATCTCTGCTGAAGATATGGGCAAATTTGCATATATTACTGTTAAAGATAATGGTGCAGGAATTCCTCTGGAATATCAACAAAAAATATTTGACAAATTTCTTCAGGTTAAGGACAAACGTAATAGCGGTGGTACCGGATTAGGGCTGGCTATCTGCCGTGAAATCATTCGCTCCCATGGTGGAACTATCTGGGTCGAATCTACTCCGGGACAAGGTACAACCTTTACCTTCTCTGTACCATTCTTTAATAAGTGAGGTTACTATGGATAATAAAATGTACATCATCATTGTCGGGTGTGGCCGTTTGGGCTCATATCTGGCAAATAAATTAAGCTCTCAAGGGCATAGTATCGTCGTTATTGATGAAAAAGAAAGCAACTTTGAAAAACTGACTAATGAATTCAGCGGGTTCAAAGTTGAAGGCGATGCTTCCCAATTCTCTGTACTCAAACAGGCAAAAATCAGTAAAGCCGATATGGTTATGGCTGTCACCAACGATGATAATCTTAATCTTATGGTCGTCCAAATAGCTAAAAAAATGTTCGGTGTTAAAAAAATACTGGCCAGAGTCTATGAGCCCGAGAGACAAAAGATCTATCAGGAACTCGGCATTGATTCAGTCTGCCCAACTCTCCTGTCTGGTGAATTGGTCATGCAGAAGCTGGAATTGAAATAGGAGGTTTTATGAATATTCTACTTATTGGAGGCGGAAAACTTGTTTTCTTCTTAGCCAGATTATTCCATTCTGAAGGATATAATGTAACTATTATCAATAAAAATAAAGAAGAGTGTGTCTCACTTGCCAGAAACCTCAGATCTATCGTCATCGAAGGTGACGGTAGTGATCCCAATATTCTCCATGAAGCAGGAGCACATATTGCAGAATTTCTCCTCGCCGTAACTGATTCCGATCATGACAACCTCGCTATCTGTCAGATCGCCAAAACTCACTTCGGCATTCCCAATACCCTGTCTCTGGTCAATGATCCGGATAACGAAATTGTGTTCAAGGAACTTGGCTTTAAAGCCGTTTCTACTACCAATATTCTGGCGAATCTCATCGAACAGCAATCAGTTTTTAAAAAGATCAGCACACAGGTTCCTATCGGTGAAGGAAAAGTAAATGTCATGGAAGTAACTCTTGACGAGACTTCCCCAGTATTGAATATCCCTCTCAAAGATCTTAAACTTCCGGAAGATTCCATTATTTCTTATATTCTTAGAGGAAATGAACCCATCATCCCCAGAGGTCATACAGTATTACAAAAAGATGACAGAGTTCTTGTCATTACTCTGCCTAAAACCCATGCAAAAACCATTAGATTATTAACAGGTGAGGAAAACTAATATGCCTCAAATAAAATTTAGACACTCAAATCTCTTCTCTTGTCTGTGTTTGACTGTGAGAGTCTGTAAAAGTCAGTGTTCTCTTTCTCCTTCCACTCTCTCCATTCATAATCCATTCCTACTGCCTACTGCCTACTGCCTACTGCCCACTGAATATGAAAAGAATTAATTTTTACCTCGTCGAAAGATATCAAACAATCATCTCCTATATTGGTTTGATTCTCATTTTTAATGCTGCTCTGCTCTTAACACCTTTATTAATTTTGCCCTTCTTTCCTCAGGAACTCAAATACTCCACAGCCTTTATCAGTGCATCTGCTATGGAAGGTCTTCTGGGATTATTACTCAGAGGTATTGCAGGTTCACGTAAAGGAAAATCTTTAAATCTGGATGAAAGTGGTATTGCTATCTTTATAGCCTGGATCATTTTCAGTATTTTTTCAGGATTACCCTATATGAAGCTGGTAAATCTGAATTTCAGTCAGGCAGTATTTGAAGCTGTCAGTGGTTATACAACAACCGGACTTTCTATGGTTAATGTAGAAACAGCCCCGAACTTAGTCCTCATCTGGCGCAGTATTACGCAGTTTGTCGGTGGTGCCGGGATGGCGATCATCATGATTGCTGCTATAACAGGTGTAGCCGGTGCGGGACTTTATGTTGCAGAAGGAAAGGGCAGTCAGGCTAAACCACATGTTAAGGACTCAGCTCAGATAGTTATGACTCTTTACTCCGGTTATGCTGTTATTGGCATAATCGCATACAAACTAGTAGGGATGACCTGGTTTGATTCCATCAATCACTGCTTTGCAGCAATAGCTACAGGTGGGTTCTCCACACATACTGCAAATATTGGCTACTGGGACAGTGCACCTATTGAAGCTGTTTCCATTGCCCTTATGATCATGGGAAATATGAACTTTGTGACCATGTACTGGCTTGTACAAGGTAAACTTAAATCTGTCATTCGAAACGGGGAAATAAAAGTTCTTCTCACAGCTTTGCCTTTCTGCATTCTTTTAGTATTCTTGTGCACGACACAATACTTATACCCAACACTGAGCAAGCAGGTCAGGGTCGCTGCTTTCGAAAGTGTTTCTTGTATTACAGGAACCGGCTTTTCCACTGTAGGCTACAATAATTGGAATGATATGGGACTTTTTGTCCTGACTGTTTTAATGGTTTTAGGTGGTGGTACCTGTTCAACTTCTGGTGGTCTGAAACAATATCGGGTTTATCTGGCTTTCAAGTCCATTCTCTGGCAAATCAAGAGATCACTGCTGCCTGCGAAAGCTTGTGTGCAAAACTTTATCTGGGATGGAGACAGTAAACTTTATATTAATGATACTCATATCAAACTTGTTTTTAATATGATCATTCTCTACCTTTTTACATTCTTTACCGGGTCTATGATCTTCATGATGCACGGTTATTCCATGCAGGCATCCTTCTTTGAATTCGCTTCTGCTCTTGGCACAGTTGGTGTTTCTATGGGAGTTACCAAGCCTGATATGCCCCTTACAGCCATGTGGACTGCTACAGTCGGTATGTATTTGGGCAGACTGGAATTTTTCATCATTTTCGCAGGGATCTGGAAAATTGCCTCGGATGCCAAAAAATTCATCAAATATTGAGAGTTGAGTAATGGACACTTTCTTGAACAACTCTAAACTTAATAATAATTGTTTACTCTCTGATCAGTGGCTATAAATTCTTAGGACATTTATTATGAATAAAATCAACACATACCTATGGAATAGATATAAGAGTATTTTCGGCTTCACAGGAATTATTCTCATGTATTCGAGTCTGATCATGCTTTCTCCTCTGCTTGTTCTTCCTTTTTACCCTCAGGAATTAAACCAGGGTTTACCCTTTATTATTTTCGCAGCTCTCATGGCTGCTCTGGGTTTTATTTTCCGCTTTCTCATTGGTTCAAAAGACTCGGGAGATTTGGATTTGGATGAAAGCGGAATAGTTGTTTTTCTCTCCTGGCTGATTTTCTGTGTTTTCTCAGCATTTCCACTGATGAAATTAGTTCCACTCAACTTCACTCAGGCCATGTTTGAATCTGTCAGTGGTTGGACTACCACAGGTTTATCTGTAGTTGACAGCGATAATGCTTCTCATATTGTCCTGATGTGGCGTAGTATCATGCAGCTTTGCGGGGGTGCAGGTCTGGCCATTATTATGGTTGCTTCCATAACCGGGGTAGCGGGAACAGGGCTTTATACAGCTGAAGGCAAAGGCAGTCAAATGAAACCGCATGTGAAAGATTCTGCCCGAATCGTGCTGGGCATTTACTCGGGTTATATTGTTCTGGGTACTATTTCTTATATGGTCGCCGGTATGACTTTATTCGAAGCTCTTATTCATACTTTTGCAGCTATTTCTACAGGAGGCTTCTCAACCCATAATGCCAATATCGGCTGGTGGGACAGTCCAAGTTTGGAGGCTGTTTCTATCGTACTGATGATCCTGGGGAATATTAATTTTGTAACCATGTATTTTCTCTTGAACAGAAAGCTTAAAACAGTACTGCGTAATCCGGAAATAAAAGTGATGATGATTTTAATTCCTGTGTGTACTTACCTTGTATTCCTTTTTACAACCCAATTTTTATACTCTTCTCTCGATAAGCAGATCCGTGTGGCACTGTTTGAAGTCGTAACTTCCCTTACCACAACCGGTTTTTATACCGTCACTTATACCAATTGGAGTGATCCCGGGATCTTTATTCTGATTATTCTCATGCTGGTTGGCGGTGGCACATGTTCTACAGCCGGTGGATTAAAACAATACCGTATTTTTGTCATGTGGAAAACTGTTTATTGGCAGATCAAAAGATCACTTTTACCACGAACTGCAGTTGTGCAGAATTATATTTGGGATTGGGAAAACAAGGATTTTATCAGTGATGAAAAAGTTAAACAGATCGCCAATTATATCATGCTATATTTATTCTTGTATGCTCTGGGTTCGTTTATAATCATGATTTACGGATATCCCATGAAGCAGGCTTTCTTTGAGTTTGCCTCTGCTATCGGTACTGTTGGCATTTCTATCGGTGTCACCAATCCTCACGCACCGGCTGGTGTACTGTGGACTATGACCGCGGGGATGTTCCTCGGCAGACTGGAATTCTTTATCGTCTTCACCGGCATCTGGAAAATCCTCATGGATACCAGGAAACTGATTATATAGTTGTTAGTAAAACATGCTTCTTTCTAAAGAAGGAAACTATTGTCCTTAAACCCAACTTGTGGTGTGACACTGTCTGATTTGCCGCAGATTCATAAGTTCTGCTCAATCCCATGCTTTGCACTCATATAGGTTTAGGCAAATTGGAGATTTTCAGGTTTGTTTAGAGTTCTTTATTCATTAGATAGTTTTTGAGGAATACACTATTTATCTGAATTTGCTGTTCTTTAAGTACTTGAAAGCCCTGGGACTCAAAAAAGGGTTTGGCTGTTATACTTGCTTCTGTGGTGATTTCAATCTGGCGGTTTTGCCTGGCAAATTGTAGAATATTTTGAATAAGTAAAGAGCCAACACCCCTATGCTGATATTGATAATGAACATATAACAGGTCAAGGTAGGAGTCTTCCAGAGAAACAAAACCAACAATTCTTTCATTCAAATCATAGCATATCAGAAAATATTGTTGCTTGATTCTCTGCCTGAGAGAATCCAAATTATCAGCAGTTTGTGCCCAGGCCGTGATCTGATCTTGATCATAATCTTGCGAATTAACCTTGGTAATGGTATTATAATAAAGATCTCTTAAATCCGGTATATCTCCTTCACTGGCTTTTCTAATGTTGTAATTAATGTTTGTCAGTGTCAATAAGCCTCAAGGGTTCTAAACAATTCCTTAACTATCTCTGCATCAACCTCGAAAGGATTGTTCGCCATATTCCGACTCTGCATAACTTCAGATGTCTTGGAGGCAATGAATTCCTCTGATATATGGTGATCCAATTTCATTTCAAAGTTATCTATCCATCTGTAGAAATCAATTTTAGTGATGCCGGCAAAAGCAAACAAAGCATCAATTTCAGTCTTAATGTGAGGATAGTAAAGCTCCATGATCTGCTGCATAACAAGTCCGTTAGCCTTGCCATGTGATACATGAAAATTGGTGGTCAGAGGATATCCGATCGAATGCTGGAGAGTCGTACTGGTTTGAGCGATGACCATTCCTCCGTAAACCGATGCCTGCTGCAGTTTTTCCCTGTAAGTGAGATTAACCGGACTATCCAGGCATAACGGTAAATTATCATAAATAAGCTTAAATCCTGCAAAGATAATCGGGTAGATGAGGGGATTCCTTTTATTAGAATATAATCCTTCGAGTAAATGACTCAATGCATCGATTGCTGTATCCCGGGTAACTGTCTCAGACATGCTCAAAGTATATTTGGGATCCAGAAAGGATATTTTGGGGAAACAAAGATGGTGTCCAAATCCGGCTTTCTGATTATTCTGCACATCTGTGATCACGCTGTACTGCGTTACTTCTGAGCCTGTCCCGGATGTAGTGGGAATTGCCACAAGTGGGTAGGCTGAATTAAATTTATCGGGACTATAGATCTCTCTGTATTTTAAGTCATTTGCGGCCATAATGGAGATGGCTTTGGCTGCATCTATGGGACTTCCTCCTCCGATTCCGATGAGAAAGTCACAAGCATTTTCCAGTAATACCTGACTACCTTCACATACTATATCCAAAGTCGGATTTTCCATGATCTTATCGAAAATTACATAAGTAATTCCTGATTCACTCAGCACCTTGTGTAAATCAAGTAAAACTCCGCTCCGGAGAGCAGAGTTTTTACCTGTAATTATTAAAGCTTTTTTGCCAAGTGTTTTGAATTCATTCTGAGAATTCAGGAGACAATCTTTGCCTGAGATCAGGCGGGTCGGCATATAAAAAACCATTTATCTTTCCTCATTTATCTTATTCCTCAATCCTTTTCCCCCTAACACCTAACACCTAACCCCTAAGACCTTCCCACTACTTCTTCGTGAACGAATCTTTCAAAGAAACAACTCTGTTGAACACAATCTTCTCCGGAGTGGTATCATAATCAACTGAGAAATAGCCCTGACGCAGGAACTGGAACTTGTCTCCACTCTTGGCACTCTTCAGGCTGGGTTCTGCTTTACAAACCGGTAATACCTGCAGAGAGTTAGAATTCATATTGACTTTATAATCCATTCCCTCAGGAACATTCATAGGATCCGGAACATTAAAGAGCTGTTCGTATAGTCTGACTTCCACATCCAGAGCATGTTCTGCAGATACCCAGTGGGAGGTGCCTTTGACTTTTCTTCCGTCTTCAGTCCATCCACCACGGGATTTGGGATCGTAAGTACAGATCAATTCTGTGACATTTCCATCTGCATCTTTGATCACATCTTTGCATGTGATATAATAAGCGTGTTTGAGTCTGACTTCTGCTCCAGGGGAAAGTCTGAACCATTTTTTGGGAGGATTTTCTGTAAAATCTTCTCTTTCGATGTAAATTGTTTTGGAGAAGGGAACCTTTCTGGTTCCTGAGTTTGTATCTTCTGGATTATTTTCAGCATCGAATTCTTCCACCATGCCATCAGGATAATTCTCGATGGTAACTTTTAGAGGATCCATCACAACCATTACTCTGTTGGCAGTTAGATTCAGATCGTCTCTGACGCAGAACTGCAGCAAATCATAGTCAACAATACTGCTGGCTTTAGCAACTCCGATCCTGTCGGCAAAGTTACGCAGAGATGCGGGAGTAAAACCTCTTCTTCTCATCCCGGCTATTGTAGGCATACGGGGATCGTCCCAGCCGTTAACATAATTCTCTTTAACCAATTCCAACAGCAATCTTTTACTCATGACAGTATAACTGAGGTTGAGTCTGGCAAATTCTATCTGTCGGGGGTGACAGGGTACAGGTAACTGATCGAGGCACCAGTCGTACAGAGGCCGGTGATCTTCGAATTCGAGAGTACAGATAGAATGAGTGATACCTTCCAGAGCGTCTGATATACAATGAGTATAATCATACATAGGATAGATACACCATTTATCGCCTGTTCTGTGATGGTGTGCTTTTTTAATTCTATAGATTACGGGGTCTCTCATATTGATATTGGGAGAAGCCATATCGATTTTAGCTCTTAAGGATCTTGTACCTTCTTCAAACTCTCCGGCTTTCATTCTGCGGAACAGATCAAGATTCTCTTCTACAGAGCGGTTTCTGTTGGGACTGTCAATTCCGGGCTCGGTTAATGTGCCACGGGTTGTTCGCATTTCTTCCTGATTCAGATCACAGACATAAGCTTTACCGTCGTTAATCAGAATTTCTGCATATTCATATAATTTTTCATAGTAATCGGAAGCGTAGAAAAGTTTTTCCTTCCAGTCGAAACCCAGCCAATGGACATCTTCCATAATGGAATCCACATATTCCACATCTTCTTTGGTGGGATTGGTATCATCAAAACGCAGGTGACAAATGCCTTCATAGTCTCTGGCAATCCCAAAGTTCAGGCAGATGGATTTTGCATGGCCGATGTGCAGGTAGCCATTGGGTTCCGGGGGGAAACGGGTGATTATCTTTTTGTGTTTTCCTGTTTCCAGATCATTATCAATTATATTTCTAATGAAGTTGGACACTTCACTTTTGGTTGTTTCGGTATTTATTATTTCTTCCATTTTTCCCTCTCTTTTCTTTTATCCTAATATCTTATATTAAACTAATCACTTTATATCAGCAACTGCCAGTCAATTCTCTTTTTCCCAACTAACAACTAACAAAAAAGGTTAAACTCTTAGTATCAAGAATTCTCTCCCTTCCCATTAACTGACAACTAATAACTAACAACTATCAACTTCTCTTAATCATCGTTATATAGCCCTCAAGTTCTGTAAATCCCCACTTTTCATACAAGTGTTTAGCAGAAGGGTTATCCTGATGTACTTCCAGTTTCAATTGGAGACCGAGTTGTTGAGCATAATCCACGGCCTGTTGCATTAACAACCCTCCGCAACCGGAATTACGGTATTCGGGATGAACTGCCATGTGGTGGACATATAATCTTCTGGCATCGCTGGTCAACCAGCAGGTACCGATCATAACCTCATCTTTGTATAGTGTCAGAATCTTGCCGTCTCTTTCCAGAGTCTGGCGGATTACCTGCAAGTTATCTCCTCTGACAGGATTACCGACACCGCAGAGAATCCAAAGCTGGGAAAGCTCTGCAAATATGACTTCATTAATCTCTTCTTTAATATAAAGCATACTATATTCCTCTCTTCCCAAAATAATTACTCTGGAATAAAAGTCAATAATTCTGTTTGAGAAGATGATTTCTAGCATTTCCTATTGTAAAAATGAGTTTAATCCAAAAGCTGTAATTGGCACAATAGGCAACCGCACTGCTGGTTATCATTAGTAGGCCCGGCATTTATGCCGGGTATAAACAAAAACCTCCCACCTCTACACGGGCTTTAGCCCAATATTACCAGTTAATTGAAAAATCGTTAAACCCGGATTGTGCAATAGAGGTTTGCAAACTGGGTCGAAGATCGTGAAGAGTGAAGGTTTGCAATCGAACGAGGTTATATAATAAATATATGGTGAGTGAGATTGTAAGTCCTTAAAATCTCTTTCTCTCAAAATCTCCCCTGCACACTGCCTACTGCCCACAGCCCACTGTGATAGCTTCAGCCAGATTGTAAAGATTCTACTGCATAGTTCGGGTTAAATATTCTGCCAAAAAATGAAAGAATTTTATATGTATTTTTTGCATTTCTCCCTTTTGCGGTCTATTCGGTGGACTTCGGTGGCTTAATTCTCTAAAAATGTCCTTCTTCGTACTTAATCCCAATTCTCGCTTTCCCTTTCTCTCACTAACAATTAACAACTATTTTGCCCCTAATACTCTGTGTTCTCAGTGAACTCTGTGAGAAATACTCCCTTTCCTTTTATGATTAGGTACCAGAATAGTTACAATTTTTCTCTATTGACAAAAATACCCTCTTAGATATAAATATTATGGAGGGTGATAAGCCATGAGGTTTTTGTTTTATCTGGAAAGGGAATTTCACATAAGTTTATTCAGAAATCTAATTGAATATATTTACAACAACACTTTGGGGGAAATAGGAATTTATTCGTTCGCTTATACTCCTTCGGAAGGACAAAAGATCACGATGGGAATCCGTAAGGAGATCATAGACAGCTATGTTGCCGATAAATATGCAATTGTGACAAATCCCCGGGCCTATGCTCCGGACATAACCTTTTTAGCTGATTCCAGTTACGAAGCTGTGGAAGGTGTGGGTTTCATCGTCAATATCGGGCATGGAACAATCTCCAAAGGCAGTTTCTTTACTGAGAACCTTATCTCCCGCAGGGAAAACGCGGCGAATTTGCTTTGCCTGCCCGGAGTCATCCACAAACAGGTTTTGAAAAAGAATGTCTATATTCCCATGGAAGTTACCGGCATGCCCAAGTTGGACACTGTTTTCAGCTTGCAGAAAAAGAATCAGGACAAACCTTCCGGTTACCGTCAGGAATTACTCAAACAAATGAAGCTTTCTCTATCTAAAACAACAATTCTTTTTGCTCCTACCTTTAATAAGGAGTTTTCTCTGGTTTATCATACGGGAGCTGAGTTACGGAAATATATTCCTGTTGAGTACAATCTGATCATAAAATTGCATGGGGTTGCCCCCGAAGAATGGAAAACAGCCTTCCGAAGTTATGCTTTGCATACACCTGATACCTATTATTCAGATGATTATGATATCAGCAGTTGTTTTTTGGCTGCAGATCTGATGATCAGTGATATGTCTTCGGTCATCTATGAATTCCTGGCTTTGAACAAACCTGTTATTCTATTTGACAGTCCTGACAGTGGTACTTTCCGCAAGTTTAATCCTCTGGATATAGAATACAAATTCCGGGATGTGGGCTTAAGATTTTCTCATCCTGCAGATATTTCTCTAAAAATAGAGAAGTCCTTGAAATTCCCCGCTGATAATAAAAATGTTTCTGCTCAATTTATCGGAGTAAGAGATAGCAGTTCATCCAAAAAAGTATTGGAATTTTCACTGGAACATTATTCCAGGAAAAAGCTTAAAGGTTGTATTATTATTCTTGATACAAATCCTGTTCAAACTGCTTTCCTCAAAGAAAGATATCAAAACCAGTTTGAAGTAATTATTCACTCTGACCCACATTATGAAATAGATACCCTGCTTTATACCAATATTTGGGATATGGTCAAAAGGGAAATTTTAAAAACTAAACAGGACAATATTGTGGTCATGGATTCTTCCTTCAATTATTCCTCACTTTTCCCTTTAATGATGCTCAATCATCTGAGATATAATGATCCGCACGGACTCGTTGTACCTCTGCAAAGTAATAAACTCCAGGAAACAGGCCAAACTTTAAGCTTTCATTTACCAGAAGCAAGTAAACTGCCAGAGGAAAGAGTGGGGGTACCCTTGACCTATAATTGTTCAGGACAGTTCAAATATATCAGACGTGCTTCTCTGCGAGCTTTTGCTTTTAACAAAATTAACTTTGTCCCCTCCGGTTTAACTCAGCACCAGTATCTACTGGCTCTTGACTGCTTTGTTTTCTAATATGAATAACAAAATTGCTCTGAAAATATGTGTCCCCTCACGTGAACAGAGATTCCTCAACTGGGGTGATATCTATTATGCCCAAAGTCTGGCTTTGGAGCTGAATCTGCTCGGATATCAGACTGATTTGTTTTACCTTAATGAGTGGTATCAGGACCAGGATTATGATATTGTCATCCATTTAAAAGGATTATATAGATACCAAACTAATCCCCGGCAATTTAATATTATCTGGATTCTGAACCATCCGGAATTGCATACAACAGAAGAACTCAACAGTTACAACCTGGTTCTTAGCACGTCCCACATCTATGCAGAACAATTGCAGAAGATCCTTGCAGTGCCGGTACATTTTTTACCACAGGCTGGAGACTCTAAGGTGTTTCAATCTAAACCAGATATTGCAAAAGAATTCCAACTCCTGTTTGTCGGGAATAACCATTATGCTCAGGAAGGCAGATGCCGGAAAATCGTGCAGGATATTCTGGAAATTGGTTATGAAGATAAACTTACTATCATCGGTGCAGCATGGAAGGGATTTATCAATCCTGCAAGAATAAAAGCGGAATTTATTCATTGGAAGTACCTGCCTATGGTTTATCAGAAAGCCACAATTGTTTTGAATGATCATCAGCATACTATGCGGGAATACGGATTTATAAATAACCGTACCTTTGATCTGGCTTGTATGGAAGCATTCCAGATCTGTGATAATGTTCCCGGTCTTAATGAATTGCAAATCCCTGTCTATGATACTCCCCAAGAACTGAAAATCCTTATAGATCAATATCTGTACAACACTGATTTAAGAAAGAAAAAAGCAAAGGAAATTAAAGAAAACACCGCATCCTATTCATTTATCGCACGTGCAAAACAAATCAGAGAATTTATCTGGTAGAGACAGGGCATGCCCTGTCTTTATGGACAAAAGAAGGTGTAATGGACAAATTCCAAAATAAATATCGCATACCCTCAGCAAGATTACAATCGTGGGATTACAGTTGGGCAGGTGTCTATTTTATTACCATATGCACACAAAACCGGGAACAATATTTTGGAAATATCGAAAGTGGCATAATGGAGTTATCCAATATTGGTATTATTGCAGATATTCTCTGGCACGAAATCACTAACCATACAAAAAATGTAGAATCAAGTGCATTTGTGATAATGCCAAACCATATCCACGGAATATTGATTTTAACCGAAGATGGGAGCATTGACGACGGAAATTGTGATGGTATCAAAAACGATTCCGTAAAGACAGGGCATGCCCTGTCTCTACCACATGCCCTGTCTCTACGGAATTTACCACAATCACCTGAACAATCCAAAACAATTGGACAACAGCGTTTTCAAAACATTGGCAAAAATTCTTTATCTTCAGTTATTGGTTCGTACAAATCAGCAGTTACCAAACATGCTCACCGTTTGGGCTTCGATTTTGGCTGGCAATCACGTTTTCATGACCATATTATACAGAATGATGACGAATTCCAACGCATTGTTGATTACATAATCACCAATCCCGAAAATTGGGAAACAGATCAATTATTCAAATCTGATAAATTTTGAGAAAATTGGAGACCGGGCATATCATTAATGTAGAGACAGGGCATGCCCTGTCTCTACAAAAAAAAACGTCTATTCCTCACCAAGATCAAGCATTGCTTTTTGTACTTCAGCCAGCTTTCCCTCAATATCTTCTTTAGTCAGAATATCTATCGGCTCGCCATATTTTACGGTTATCGTAGCAAAAGGCTTTGGGATGCGGAACCTGTCCCAGGAATTGATAACCCACTCGGAACTGATAGATGCTTCTGTTGGCACTATAGGAATTTTCGCCATATAAGCCAAAAAAAGCACTCCATCTTTGATAATTTTGGCAGGCCCTTTCGGCCCGTCAGGTGTTATCGACAATGAATGAGTGTCTTTATATTTGAGCATACTCTTCAGTGCTGTGATAGCATTACGCCCTGCAGAACCTCGCACAGGGATGTATCCCAGACTTTCTGCAGGCAGGGCGATCAATTCCCCATCCTTGGAGGCAGAGATCATGATGACTATATTTTGGTAACGTTGATTGATCATTAAAGGAAGTATGTTTCGGTGCCAAAAAGCAAAGAGAATTCGCTCCCTGGGATAAGGGTTACCTACTATTTTATACTTCAAGGTCATGTTATAAAGCAAAAGAATTCTATGTGCAATATGTACCAGAAAAAATCTCAACAGCTTTTTCATTTGTAAGTGTTCTCCTTGATAAGTCTCACAATGATATTGGCAACTTCTCTGGAAGCAGATTTAGTCCCGAGCATCTGTTTTATCCTGGATAACTCATCCTGTATATAAGCATATTTTGAAGGTTCATCAAGAAAAGTTCTGATTTGTCCGTAAATATTGGAAGGATTAGCTTCATCCTGAATTAGCTCAGGAATCAAATCTTTTTCCAACACAATATTGGGAAGACCAATTCTCTTGATCTTAACCAACCTCTTACCAATTGCAAAGGATATCTTGCTGATCTTGTAGCAGATTATGAAAGGAGTACCCAAATAAGCTGCTTCGAGTGTAGCAGTACCAGAAGTTACAACCAGAAAGTATGCGTATTTCATTAATTCATAGTTGTACCCATCAATGATCTTATAATTGGTGATCCCGGATTCTTTGATCAAATTTTCATATAAACTCGTTGATACTGTACTTGTTTTGGAAAAGAGAAAACAGAATTCCCGCGGATTGAACATCTTAGCAGCCTTCAAATAGACAGGCAACATCTTCTTGATTTCCATATTCCTGCTGCCGGGAAAGAACGCCAGCCACTTCTTTTTCATGTCCAATCCAAAAGTGCCGGAAAACTCTTCTTTGCTGACTTCCAGCTTGATCTCTTCTGCAATGGGATGCCCTACATAATTATTGCGGATACTGTGCATATCCAGAATTTCTTTTTCGAATGGAAAGATAGTAGCAACGTGAGTAGTGTATTTTTCCAGTTGAAAAACACGACGGTGTTTCCAAGCCCAGAATTGGGGACAGATATAATATAATACCGGAATTTCCAGTGAATCAGCCATCTTGGCAATTCTCATATTCATCCCGGGATAGTCAACAAGTACAACTAAATCAGGTTTATTGGTCAGGAACTCTTTCTTGATAGCTTTTTCTACTTGCCAAAAGAATTTGATGTGCTTCAGTACTTCCAGGAAGCCCATGACAGAAAATCTTTTGAAAGGGAATAAAGCCTCAAAGCCCTCCGCCTGCATTTTGTATCCGCCGATACCATAATGTCTGGCATAAAAACCCCTGCTGTTCAGCTCTTTAATGACGCCTGCAGCATGCATATCTCCCGAATTTTCCCCGGCTATCCAATAGATGTTGTACATATTGCTTTAATGGCGGAGAGTCAGGGATTCGAACCCTGGGTCCCCTTGCAGGAACAACGGTTTTCGAGACCGTCCCATTCAACCGCTCTGGCAACTCTCCGTTTTTCTTTTCTCCACAAAAAAATCTTTTAAAATTTGACCGCACTCCTGTTCCAAGATACCTCCTGAAAACAGTGGACGATGATTGAACTTTTTCCCCTCAAAGACATTATAAACTGAACCAACCACCCCTGACTTAGGGTCTCTTGCTCCGTAAACCAATCTTCCCAGCCGTGCCCAGATCATCATTCCGGCACACATTAAACACGGTTCCAAAGTTACATACAGGGTATAATCGTAAAGGAATTTTTCACCCTGACCCACAATTTTATCTATGATCAGCTTTTCAGCATGAGCTAAACCATTAAATTTCTGACGGGTTCTGTTGTATTCTGTCAGAACAATTTCCTCGTTTTTAAGCAGAATTGCACCTACTGGAATCTCATTGTCTGCCCAAGCCATTCTGGCCTGCTCAAGAGCTTGCTGCATCCAGTACTCATCAGAAAAAGACATTAATTTCTGCCGATCCCGTAATAGGTGAACCCCATCGATCTTAAAGTTTCAGGCTCATACAGATTCCTGCCGTCAAAAATGACAGAATTTTTGAGTAAATTTTTAACTTTAGCAAAATCAGGATACCTGAAGAGATGCCATTCTGTGATTAATAGCAATGCTTCAGCGTTCTCCAATGCTTCATAATTACTCTTCGCATAAGTAATAGCCGAATTCTCACCGAAAACTCTTTTAGCTTCATGCATAGCCACAGGATCATAGGCAACAACCTTTGCTCCGGCTGCAATTAAAGCCTCAATTATGACAATCGACGGAGCTTCCCGCATATCATCGGTCTGTGGTTTGAACGATAAACCCCAAACTGCAAAAGTTTTACCCTTAAGATCATCAGAAAAATGCTTCATTACTTTTTGTACTAATACTGTTTTCTGGAAGGCATTAACACTTTCCACTGCATTGAGAACCTTGGGCTCTATATTAACCTGCTTGGCCATATGGATCAGTGCTTTCACATCTTTGGGGAAGCAACTGCCACCATAACCAACACCCGGGTAAATAAACTTATAACCGATTCTGGTATCAGAACCAATCCCATGACGCACTTCATCTATATCCGCACCCATCTCTTCACAAAGACGGGCCATCTCATTCATAAAGGAAATCTTAGTAGCCAGCATGCAATTAGCCGCATACTTCGTCATTTCTGCTGAACGGATTGACATTAATATAACTCTGTCACTCGACCGGTTGAAAGGTGAATATAAAAGCTTCATTATTTCGCCGACACGTACATTATCTATACCGACAACTACCCGGTCCGGTTTCATGAAATCATCTATTGCTGCACCTTCTTTGAGGAATTCCGGATTTGAAACAACATCAAACTCAAGATCTACTTTTCTTTGTGCAAGAACCTGAGATATCTCTTTTTTGACCAAGTCTGCAGTTCCGATTGGTACTGTCGATTTATCGATGATTATTTTGTATTCATTCATATGGGTTGCAATTTCTTTTGCTACAGCAAGCACATATTGTAAATCAGCAGAACCGTCTTCATCAGGAGGAGTTCCAACTGCAATAAAGCAAACCAAAGAATTATCTATGGCTGTTTTGATGTCAGTAGTAAAACTTAATCTGCCTTCCTGTACATTTCTTTTAACCATATCTTCAAGACCTGGTTCATAAATGGGAATTTCCCCGTTTAAAAGCATATCGATCTTTCTTTTGTCATTGTCAACACAGACAACAGTATTGCCCATCTCAGCAAAACATGTTCCTGTAACCAAGCCTACATATCCTGTTCCAATAACTGATAAATTCATATAAACCTCTTATGTTTTTTAAACTAACTTTCTATTTTTTTCCAAATGCAAGAATAACCTTTCAGCACTTGTATCAGCTTTAAACAATTCAGTTCCTTCTCCCTCCTTTAGGGAGAAGGTTAGGATGAGGGTAAATTACTCAAAAATACCTTATTTCCCAAACTTCCTTTTCATTCTTCTTCTTCCTGCATCTTAATAATTTTTACAAATCTTGCTTCAGTCTGTACTGACACAGCTCTTTGCAACATACTCACCTGCAGGATCACTTTATTAAGATCATTGGCATTTTCCACAATTCCTTTCATGCCCTTCAAAGGTCCATCTATCAATTCAACTGAGATACCTTTTTCTAAGTAAGGATGAGGAGTCATTTCCACACCGGAAGCACTGCTCTGGTAAATCTGAATTAAATCAAAAAGCAGAATGTCTTCCCGCTCCGATTTGAGAAAGCTGACAATATGTCCGGATTTGATCAGAGTTGTTTTATCTTCAGGTTTGCAATGAAAAAAAACATATCCAGGGAAAAGTGGTTTAATGAATACGACTTTGCGGTAAAGATATTTTTTTACACTGTCATAGAGAGGAAGGAAGTAATTAATTCTGTTTTCAAATGCGTATTTAGCCAGTTTTTTTTCTCTTTGAGGTTTTGTATATGCTACATACCATTTCAAAGATTCATCAAGGGATAATTCTCCGAAAAGGGAGATAACTTCAATTTCTTTTTTTTTTAACATATTTTTCATAAAGAAGGGTTTATCAAAGATAAACCCTTCAATTTGCTTATTAAAGTAATATTAAATTATCTGAATTAATGCCCTTGCAAGCATTTCTGGTGTCTAATACCAGTTTTGACTCTTTTACTATCATCTTATAATCATAGCAACTATGATCTGTAATTATGATCACTAAGTCGTATTTATCCAGATTTTCCAATTCTACAGTTGTGTAATGTTTATCGTTCAATTCATTATGGAATTTGGGCACATAAGGGTCATTTACATCAAAACTGACACCATGTTCTTCCAGTAATACTATTAAAGGATGTACCGGTGATTCTCTCATATCACGGATGTCACGCTTATATGCGGCTCCCAGTAACATGATCTTTGCTTTGGAAATCGCGATACCCCTCTTATTCAACAGCTTCATGGACTTTGTCAGAACGAATTCCGGCATAGAATTATTGATTTCACCTGCCAATTCAATCAGTCTGGTATGATAATTATATTCTCTTGCTTTCCAGGTTAAATAGAAAGGATCGATCGGAATACAATGCCCACCTACTCCAGGTCCTGGATAAAAGGCCATAAAACCATAAGGCTTTGTCTTAGCCGCATCTATTACTTCCCAAACACTGATACCCATTCTTTCGCAAAGAATGGTCATCTCATTGGCAAGAGCAATATTAATATTTCTGAAGGTGTTCTCATAGATTTTTTCCATCTCGGCAGCAGCCGGTGAAGAAACCGTATGAACAGGTGCATCTAAAACTGCTTCATAAAAAGCTTTGGATACCTTGTTACAGTTTTCTGTTATACCGCCAACAACTTTAGGAGTGTTGTGAGTTTTGTAACTCTCGTTACCCGGATCTACTCTCTCTGGTGAAAATGCAACATAAACATCTTTACCGACAAAGAACCCTTTCTTAGTTAAAGGAGGTACAATTATTTCCACAGTTGTACCGGGATAAGTTGTACTTTCCAAGACAACCAAAGTATCTTTCGAAATATATTCTGCAATAGAATCAGTTGCACTTCTTATATAAGATGTATCAGGCTGCTGGTATTTATCCAAAGGTGTAGGTACTGCAATCAAAATAACATCACATTCCCTTAGTCCGGAAAATTCCTTAGATGCTGTCAACAGACCGGCACTTACAACATTTTCCAAATCTGCATCTTCCACATCACCAATATAATTCTTGCCTGCATTTACATTCTGCACACAATAATCACTGACATCAATACCTAAAACGTGAAATCCCTTCTTTGCGACTGTTACAGCCATGGGTAGTCCAACATACCCCAAACCTATAACTGCTACTTTAACAGATTTACTCTGGATTCTTTTGATAAACTCCATTAATGCCTCCTAATATCTATAATGATCTGGCTTATATGGCCCATCAACAGGCACACCTATATAATCTGCCTGGTGGGGCGTAAGTTTTGTCAGCTTCACACTTAACTTTTCTAAATGTAATCTTGCAACTTCCTCATCCAAATGCTTGGGTAATCTGGTTACAGATATTTCATGCTCTTTCTGCCATAATTCCATTTGAGCTAATACCTGATTAGTAAAGGAATTGCTCATCACAAAAGATGGATGTCCGGTGGCATTTCCCAGATTAACGAGTCTGCCTTCGGATAATAAAATGATGGAATGTCCATCAGGGAAGAATATCTGATCAACTTGAGGCTTGATATTGAGTTTTTTGATCCCGGGATATTCATATAATTGATTAACCTGGATCTCATTGTCAAAGTGACCAATGTTGCAGACAATAGCCTGATCCTTCATTCTCAGCATATCTTCAACTGTAATAATATCACAGTTTCCTGTAGCTGTAACGAAAATATCACCTTCTGGTAAAGCATCTTTCAATGTCGATACTTCAAATCCTTCCATTGCTGCCTGTAAAGCACAAATCGGATCTATCTCAGTAATAATGACACGGGCACCAAATCCACGCATAGACTGGGAACAACCCTTGCCTACATCACCATATCCGCATACAATAACAACTTTACCTGCTACCATGACATCGGTTCCTCTTTTGATACCGTCTGCCAAAGATTCTCTACAACCGTAAAGGTTGTCGAATTTGGATTTTGTAACAGAATCGTTCACATTGATAGCCGGGAAAAGAAGCTTTCCCTGTTCCAGCATTTGGTAAAGTCTGTGTACACCAGTGGTAGTTTCTTCGCTTACTCCTCTGATATTTCGTGCAATATTGGTCCATTTCTGGGGATATTTTTCTAATGTAGCAATAACTAAATTCTGGAGAATAGCCATTTCCTGATTACTTGTATCAGCTTTGGGCAGAATACCCGTAGCTTTATATTCAGCTTCCATTCTGACACCTTCATGAACCAGAAGCGTGGCATCGCCACCATCATCTACAATCAAATTAGGTCCGTCAGTTTCGCCGAAACAAAGTGCCTTTTCCGTACACCACCAGTATTCCTCTAAGGTCTCACCCTTCCAGGCAAAAACCGGAACACCCGCAGCAGCTACTGCTGAAGCCGCATGATCCTGAGTCGAGAATATATTACAACTGGCCCAACGTACTTCTGCACCAAGTTCAACCAGAGTTTCAATTAAAATGGCTGTCTGGATAGTCATGTGTAAACTACCAGTTATCTTAGCACCTTTGAATGGTTTATCTTTTCCATATTTCTTTCTGAGTGACATTAACCCAGGCATTTCTTTCTCAGAAATTGTAATCTCTTTTCTGCCATAATCGGCTAAGCTTATATCATGAACTTTGTAATCCATCTTAGGCTCCTCTTATTAATCTCTTCTGCGGGAATTGTTAAATCTGTCATTTCTGCGAAAATCTCTTCTGTCGCCACGATCTGATCTGTCCTGATTATCATCTCTTGAACCTTCCGAACTTGGATGGTATTCTTCAAAAGTCTGACCAAATCCCGGATTACCAGGTATGCCCTTTATTGAAAGAGAAATTTTGCCTCTCTCATTACCAATAACCTTGGCTTTGACATTGTCTCCGAGTTTAAGAACATCTTCTACGTTCTTAATGCGTGCTACATTCAATTGAGAAATATGGATCATTCCTTCTTTGAATCCGTCCATGAATTTTACAAATGCTCCAAAAGATTCAATTCTGGTTACAACCCCATCATATACCTGATTAAATTCAGGATCTGTGATAATATTCATGATCATAGCCTTTGCTTTGGCAAGAGCATCTTTGTTTGGTGATGAAATTGACACTAATCCTGTATCATCAATATTAACTTCTACTTTAGTTCTCTCAATGATTGATTTGATCGTCTTTCCACTCTGACCAATAACTTCACCGATCTTTGCTGTATTTATAGTAAATGATTCTATCTGAGGTGCATATTCGCATAACTCTGCACGGTATGCAGGAAGAGTTTGCTTGATTTTATCAAGTATGTACAATCTTGCCACCAAAGCTTTTTCCAAAGCTATAGACATGATTTCTTTAGTAATTCCTTCGATCTTGATATCCATCTGCATGGAGGTGATTCCATTCGGAGTTCCGGCGACCTTGAAATCCATGTCGCCTAAATGATCTTCCAGACCCATGATATCTGTTAAGACAACAAATTTGTCGCCTTCCATGATCAAGCCGTTGGCAATACCTGCAACAGGATTACTGATGGGAACGCCGGCAGCCATTAAAGATAATGTACCTGCACAAACTGAAGCCATCGATGATGAACCGTTGGATTCCATGATGTCTGAAACTACTCTGATTGTGTATGGGAATACATCCTTGGAAGGAATTACAGGTTTTAATGACTTTTCGGCTAAAGCTCCGTGGCCAAGTTCTCTGCGGCCTGGTGCTCTTAATCCTCCGGTCTCGCCCACACTGTAAGGAGGGAAATTATAATGCAGATAGAAAGATTTTTTGTATTCTTCTTCCAAACTGTCGATAACCTGCTCATCACTGGCAGAACCTAAAGTTACTGTACCTAAAGATTGCGTTTCACCTCTGGTGAACAATGCAGAACCGTGTACTCTGGGTAATATATCTACTTCACAGGTGATAGGTCTGATATCATCCAAACCTCTGCCATCTACTCTGTGATGATCAAATAATATTGCTTCTCTCACTGATTTACGAATCAGTTCTTCAAAACCGTTCATGATATCGCGTTTGTTCTTTTCGAAATCTTCACCATAAAATTCCTGGAAAGAAACGATCATTTCTTCTTTTACTACATCAAATGCCGCACTTCTCTCATGCTTGCCTTTAGTGATAGCCGCAGCTTTAACTTTTGCCGCAAATTCACTTTCCATCTTCTTGATGATGTCTTCAGGAATGATGTCTAATTTTACTTCTATTTTCTCTTTTCCGGCTGCAAGGACAAATTCCTTCTGCAATTCGATCATCTGCTTGATTACTTCATGACCTGTATAAACAGCTTCCAAGATTTCTGCTTCAGAAATTTCTTTGGAACCTGCTTCGATCATTACGATAGAAGACTCTGTTCCTGCTATACTTAAATCCAACTTGGATTCATTCATGTCTGCTGTCTTGGGATTCATTACATAAGCACCATCTAAGATACCTACGGTTACACCTGCGATCGGTCCGTGAAAAGGAATGTCGGAAATACATAAAGCTGCTGATGCTCCTAAGATACCCAGAATACCAAAACCATTCTCGCCATCATAAGATAAAGGTGTTACAACGACGTGTACGGGGTTTCTGAATCCTTCAGGGAATAAAGGACGGATTGATCTGTCGATCATTCTGGCCTGTAAGGTAGCATCTGTTGATGGCTTGGTTTCTCTCTTGAAAAAACCTCCGGGAATCTTGCCCGAAGCATACATCTTTTCTGCCAGATCAACTGTTAATGGGAAAAAATCTGTCCCTTCGTTTGCCTGATTGGACAGTACTGCTGTAATTAAAATGCTCGTACCACCATAGGTTAATAATACTGAACCGTTGGCTTGTTTGGCCATTCTTCCGGTTTCTAATGTTAATGTTCTGCCGGCTATTTCGGCGGATTTGCGGATAATGTTGAAATTATGCATATTCTCCTCTGAGTTACCGACCAGCAAAGCAATAAGTTGAAAAAAACAGTTATGTTTCCTTTAACATATTGCTCAGCAGAGGGTCGGATTTTTTTTATTTAAGAAAAAAAAGAGGGGAATTGGTAACAACTCCCCTTGAGTAAACTATTACTTTCTGAGCCCTAAAGCTTTGATCAGTTTACGATAGCGGTCAATGTCTATCTTTGTCAGATAGTCAAGCAATGCTCTTCTTTGACCAATCAGCTTCAATAAACCACGACGAGTACTAAAGTCTTTCTTGTGAACTTTCAGATGCTCAGTGATATCCTTGATTCTTTGTGTTAATAAGGCTACCTGTACTTCAGGTGATCCTGTGTCTGAATCATGGAGTTTGTACTCTGCCATGATCGCCAATTTGGCTTCACTTAATAATGCCATGCATTACCTCCTATTGTCTTTTGTGCAACTGTTTAGAATTATTGTATTTTGTAAAGAAATATTATTTAGTCTGCTCTAAAAAACCATTAGCATGTTGTAAACTCCAGGCAAAAAAATAAAGGGTGCAATCTCTTGCTCCCTAATCTTACTCGTCACACGTCACTTGTTACATGTCTCATCGTCACTTGTCACTGGTCACACGTTACTTCATCATTATCATTTTCTTAATAAGAGTTTTATCACCAGCTTGCAGTTTGTAGAAATAAATACCTGATGAAACCTGCTTATTATTGGAATCTTTTCCATTCCACACTATTTTATGATTTCCTTTGTTCATGAACTCATTTTTAAGAGTCCTGACTTTTTGCCCCTTGATATTGTAGATTGCTAACTCAACTTTACCATCAGCCGGAATACTAAAAGCTATAGTTGTCTCAGGATTGAAAGGATTGGGATAGTTTTGTTCAAGCACAGATTTAACACTAGGTTCAGAAACAACATCGTCCTTATCTGTCCATGTTTCATCAAGGTGATGATGGATTGTTGTGAAAGTCTGTGCGTAATCACCGGAATAACTGATATACACATCCATGAAAGCAAATTGTTCTGTATCACTGCTCATTTGTACAACGTAGAAGGATCCTGGTGATGTTCCGGGCTGAAACCAAAAAGTGTCTTCTAAAATATTAACATTTTCGGATTCATATAATTGCGTAAATGTTTGGGCATAGTCTGTGCTCCTCAGAATTCGGTATTTATGACCTTCATGCCAGGTTACTAAATAAACTTCTCCTTCAACAGCACCACTATATAACGTTGGTCCTAACCCGTAAGGAGTTAACCCTACTACGTCTTGTGTAAGAGTGCATTGTAATGTATTAGTGTTAGCATCATCTGTACTATAATAAATCAGCAAAGGTCCCTCCCATACATAACGTTTTGAGTAAACTTCTAACATGTTGATCCCTGGTACAAGAGTCCCTTCTGCACTCGTGTTTATTAGCGGAAAGTTGTTACAATAATCAATACTTTTATGTGTCTCAGTAACAAATTCTTCATCATTAAACCATAAGTAATAGACAGTCCCAGGGAAATTACCACTCGCAAATTCACAATTATATGGTGTATGATTATAAGTCCAGTTTATCCCATAATCCATGCTTCTCCAAATCCCACTACTGGTACCTCTATTATAAAGACATCCTGGTGTGGGATCCGAAAATAAGTATCCAGGATCCATTGTATCCTGATTAGAAGCACGCATGTATTTTCTTATAAGAGTTTGTCCATAATCATTTGTATAAAAAATAGCCTGATATGAGGTCTGACCAATGTAGCAAATAGTAGTACACATGTACAAAGAGCCGTCTTCTGTACCATGAGCAATTAGATTACGAACACAAAATAATGTATTAGCACTAAGAATAATTACAGCAAACATTGCTGATACTAATTTTACTGCTTTCATAATTCCCCCTTGAATTTTTCGGATTCAAAGCTCTATTCGAGCAATTGCAACATCAATTCTCTCTTGTAATCATCTGATTCTACTTTATATATAACATTTTATTAAATGAAGAGTTATATCCAGGGCTAACTACTTTGTAAAAATAGACACCCGAAGCTACCTTATTTCCGTTATAATCTCTACTATCCCAGTTTGGGTTTGCATTTGAATCAATATTAATCTCTTTGATTTTCTGCCCCTTGATATTAAAAATTTCTATTTTACCATTTTTAAACTTATTTTTTGGTAAATCACATTTAAAAGCAGTATTATCGTGAAATGGATTAGGATAGTTCTTTATATTCATCTTATCCGGTTTTGTATTGTCTTCAACTGATACCTGATGCAAAGAATAAATTGTGTATGATAAGCCTTCTTCACGATTATTTGAAATAAGTATATCATCATACCCATCTCCACTAATGTCTCCTAAATCACTTCCTGCACCCCAATCAGGAACAGTTCCTTCCACAGAAATTGAATAAGTGGGCTGAGTAGGCATTTCAGTACCCCCACAGTAGATCAAAAACTCTGGTTGGGTTATAAGTTTGATTACGATATCATCATAGAAAAAGAATTTTATAATTCAACAATGTGCACCCGTTTTGTCATCGATCTCTTAATTTTTATTGGTTTATTTGTGATGATTACAGCCGTATTTATTTTAAAAAGCAATAAAATTAAAAAATGCCGAAATAATGATAACCAACACAAATTAATACTTAATTAATATATTAATAAAATTTATAAATTATTTTTATAAAA